>CALRGQ010000004.1 GCA_943357915.1 Candidatus Peribacteria bacterium | reverse complement strand
ATAGCACCATTGAACGAGCTCGGTGTTCCATACGCGCTCGTCAGGCCGTATTCCACCTGCGTGTCAGACACTTCATTGGTGTTCCAGGTCACGGTTGGTGATGTGGTCGTCAGGTTGGTCCACGCCACTGAGGAGATGACGGGAGCGGTGGTGTCGGGATTGGTCGTGAACGTTCCGTCGTACTGAGCTAGGTTCAGCTGTGCATCGACTGATTTCGCGCGATAGTAGTACAGCGTGTTTGGCAGAAGTCCGGTGATGGTACGCGTATGGCCGGTGGTGCGCATGACGCCATCAAGTGCGGTATTACTGGGCATGGCAACGGTTGTTCCGTACTGCACTTGCGTATCTGACAGTGTGGCGGTGGTCCAGTTCACGGTTGCGCCGTTGGCACTGAGCCCGGTGACGGTCACGGCAGAGATGACGTTACTCGTGGTAAATGTCTGATTCGCAGAGACAGACGTATTGCCCGCGGCGTCGCGAGACAGGATACGGTAATGATACGTGGTAGAAAAAGATAATCCGGTGAGTGACTGACTATGACTGGTGACAAACGCTGAGGATAACGTCGAACTATTGCCATACGAGGTGGTAAGTCCGTATTCAATTTGAGATGTCGATCCTTCATCTGTGGTCCAGGTGACCGTCGCACCTTGGTACGTTAATGCCGAACTGCTGATGCCAGAAATAACGGGAGCTGTGGTGTCGACAATGCTCACTGTTCTATTACCAGAATCACCCAGGTTGCCTGCTGCATCAGACGAAAGAACATGATAATGATACAACGTATCGAGAGATAGACCCGTGATCGTGACGCTGTGCGACACCACCATCGCTGTATCAAGCGGTGACAGAGAACCGTAGGACGTCGTTGTACCATATCCAACCTGCGTGTCAGATGCTTCATTTGTGGTCCACGATATTGTGACATCGTTGCCGCTGACGACGGTTGAGAGATTCGTAATAGTAGGCGGCGTGGTATCCGGCAGAGTGGTGAAGGTTAAGTCGACCGACTGTGTCAGGTTATTGTTGGGATCTCTGGAGCGTACTTGGAAATGATACGTTGTATTGTTGGTGAGTCCGGTAATGGTTTGACTGTGGGACGTCACATCATTCGTATCGAGCGGCGTTTGATCCCCGTATGCGGATGTCAGGCCATAGTAAATCTGTGAATCTGACGGTTCGTCGGTGGTCCAGGTAATCGTGGCACTCGTTTCATTGACGACTGCTACCGGAACGCCTGGAATGACCGGAGCTACGGTATCATCCGTGACGAATGTACCATCCTCTGATTCATAACGGTTTCCCGCAGCATCACGAGAGAGCACTCTGTAATGATATGTTGTATATGGCAGCAACCCTGACAGGAGTTCGTTATGCAGGGTCTGCATTGATGAATTCAATGTACTGTTATTGCCGTACGCTGTTGTGGGGCCATATTGCACCTGATTGTCTGCAAGTTCATCCGTCTCCCATGTGATACTGGCGGTGGACGCAAAGAGAGTGTGCGAGACATTGAAGATGTCTGGTGCAAGAGTATCCAGCAGACAACGTCGGGTCAGTGTGTCACCACCTAGCTTTCCCTTATGGGTGGCTACGACGGTAGGTTCAACACCGCTCAGATACACTTCATATCCAGTATAGCTGGGACACGGTTCGGTGGAGTCTTGCGGTAGGGATGGCATGATAGCCATATCTACTAATGCCTTGAGGATGACACATCCGGTATCGCGTGTGACATTCGCTTTGCAAATGGGGATGGTATTGGCAATACCTTCTACCGTCGGGAATCTCGGAATCTCGGACAGTGTTTCCCCTGCAATCGCTAAGAGCATGAGTCCCATATGCACCTGATCTTCATGATGTGCACGATAAGCGTCCTTGGCTCTCACCATCAGGGTTTGTGGACCGACCGCTACCATCACGATCGCTGCCATGACAGCGATGATTCCAACAGTGATTATTAATTCTATCAGTGAAAATCCTGTTGCTGAACGCAGTATTGCACGCGTCTTTGCATACCATCGCCGATATCTACGCGGACAGAAAAGCATCTCATTATTATACCATTTTTAGAGATTTTTTTACAGCAAAAATATATGGCCATAGTGGCCTTAAGGACTGGATTGGGAGCTTATCACCTCCGTATGTCTTCCAAACGAATTACAATTTCTTCTCCGCGCTTCACCTCGTGGTTCAAGAGGTAATCAGCTACGTAGGTCTCTACTGTCTGGGTAATGGTGCGGCGAAGTTCTCGTGAACCGAATTCGGGGTTGTAACCTCGCCGAGCGATTTCTGTAAGGACATTTGCTTCCACGATGATCCGGATACCACGTTTCTGGTCGATATCTTTTATCAGGTCATCCAGCATCAAAATCGCGATGCGTTCCACGTCTTGCATCGACGGAGGTTCGAAGACGATTACTTCATCAAAACGATTGATGAACTCCGGTGAAAAAACTTTTTCATCCAGAATACATTCCATCGCGTCGGATGCGTAGCGCAATTTCTGATCTTCCTCGGGCGGCGCTGGATGTGAAGCAAAATAGCGTCCCCCTGCGTTACTGGTTGCGATGATGATGGTGTTTCTAAAGTCGGTCTGCACGCCGTTACCATCCAGCAGCATGCCTTCATCCAAGATCTGCAGAAACAGATGCAGTACTTTCGTGTGTGCTTTTTCTACTTCATCGAGGAGCAGGATCGAGAACGGCTGATCCTGAATTTTCTTTGTAAGGAAACCTTCCAAGAAACCGGTATTCGTCCGTCCGCCGATCAGTTCAGGGATGGATGCTTCCTCGCTGTATTCATTCATGTCGACTCTGATAAAGCTCTCTGATGAGCCAAAATACTCCTGCGCCAGCGCTTTAGCGGTTTCGGTTTTTCCGACACCGGTGCTACCCAAAAACAGAAATGTGCCCATGGGTCTAGAGCGCGTTCCAAGATCCAGTTTTGCTCGTTTGAGTGCTGCCGTGATACTTGAAAGTGCGTGGCTCTGTCCGATAATGTGCGTCTTCAGACGCTCTTTAAGTGTGAGGAGTTTTATTTTCTCGCTCTCGGAAAGTTGCCGAACATCTACCCTTGCTTGTACTGATACAACGTCGCGGATCTGTGTTTCGGTGATGGTTGCTTCTCCCGCTGCGCGCGCACGAGCCACAGCCTCACGGAGGATGTCGACGGCTTTGCCGGGGAGTGCCTCGCGTCCGAGGAATCGTTTCGAGAGATTGAGAATCGAGGTGAGTGCTTTGTATGTAATACGCACGTTTCGTCGTCTTTCCATGAGAAAGTATTCTTCCAGAAGCACGTGCATTGTCTCTTCGTCAGTCGCGTCTGGCAGTGCAATTTTCTGGAATAAGACGTCCAATCCCGGATCATTTTTCATGTGTGTGTGATAATCAGCGGTTTCCATGATCCCAATCGTGCGTAGATTTTTGGCTTCTAGAAGCATCCGTAGCACATCCTTGAGCCGCGCATCGGAACCCTCCATCAGGAGCGCAAGATCATGGATGACAATGACGAATGACCCACTCTCTACGGCTTTCTTGAGCGCGCTTAACATTTCCGTATCACCTCGCGCAACACCGGACAGCACTTCGGTGGTCTTCAAGTACAGAACGTCGGTGAACCCAAGTCCGCGCTCCAGTTCATGTCTGCGGAGTGCGGCGGCGACATTCCGAGTCAGGGCTCTGCGTCCACTGCCGGGTTTACCGATGAGCAGAATATTCTTACCACTGCCACCGATGAGTGATTGCAGGATACTTTTGACATTGTCTTGGTGAATCACCGTGTCACATGCGGTACTGAGTGCCGTACTGGACATACTTGCCGTGAGTCGCTCGAGTTCCGTATTGTATCCAACCACCCATGATTTTCCGATAGCGCCCAGTATCCGCACGATCGCCGCCGGGCTGAAGGCGTGGCGGTGTTTCTCCGTGAGGTAAAAGTGGAACGATTCTGTTTTCAGGATGGCAGTGAGGTCATCCATCGAGAGGTCTGCGGCATTCAGAAGACCCTGGAGACCGCCGACATTTTTGAAGTACGCATAGATCATCGCCGTTGAATCCAGTCGTGGAATTCCCAGCTCTGTCCGCGCCTTTAAGCCCCATTGCAGGCATGTCTCGATGCTGACGTGTTCCGGATGTTCATTCCAGGCTTTTAGCATATCCGTGCGTTCGATGCCGATCTGATGCAGAACAAACAGTCCGCGTTCACTTTCGGTAGCTGCCTCCAGCAGTGTAGTAGCCGTGACGCCGTTTTTATTACTGAGGTGTTGCACCATGTGATACGACAGTGCATCGGCAAGATTCGCACTGTTTTCTATTGGTAAGTCGTGATCGGCAAGGTGAGTGCGAAGACGATGGACGATCCATATAAATCCAACGAGGATAGCAGCTGCAATAAGCAGTGATGTGGGAGGAATCCCTCGTACAAATTCTTCTGTGAGAAACGGTGCAAGCATGAGCATGTAGCACAATCCGGAGAGGGGACTCAGGAATATCCGCTTCAGTCTCACTGCGAGATACGCATGTGTAGTGCCAATGGTGAAAGAGGTGAATTCCATCACAGTGACGTGATCAAGTAATGAATGCCAGCAAGTGCTGCAAACGGATATGCGACCCAAAAGGTGAGATACCCGAGAAACGCTGCAAGCAGGATTATTTGAAGCAGAACACCAAAGATGATGGTGAAGATTCTGACAACTGCACCAACACATCGTGAAAATAGATTGAGCGTGAGTCGTTCCAAAAAGTCCGTCAGATTGAATCCGTGATACGTCTTCTTTTCTCGAATATTTTTCCAGGGACACAGAAGCGTCATGACGAGAAACGCAAACGGAATGATCTCCTGAAGAGCCCGGGCATAGCGCAGGTATCCGATAACAATGGCTCGCGGCTCTGTGAGCGCGTACCACTTGAGAATCAGCAGAAGATGTTTGTGTGGAGTGGAAATGCCCATAATCTGTTTATTATAGCAGAAAATGGGGCTTTTTTGAAGGTCGATATTTCTCATTCAGGCAGCATAACAGTGTGTGAAATGCGATCTGCTATACTGGACGTATGACTAAAGAAGAAACGATTGCACACTGGAGGCGTGGTTCTCGGGCTTCGCTCAAGCTTGCTGAACTTGCACATCAAGAGGGAGAATATGCCCTTGCGCTCTTTCACTGTCATCTCGCGGTCGAGAAATCGCTCAAGGCAATGTATATTCTCCAGAAAGCAGATAATCCACCTCCTACACACGATCTACTAGCTCTTGCATCGCGGTTAGATTTTCTATGGAATGATGAGCAGGAAGCATCTTTAGCGAGTCTCACGGAGTATGCCGTTACAGCGAGATACGATGACATTGAGTGGGCTGTGGAAGAGGCCACGAAGAAGAACAGTGCGTTCTGGATCGGCAAAGTACAAGAAATTCTTCCCCTGCTTTCCATATGAAAACACTCGAAGGACTTCGTGCAGCCAGATCTCTTCGTGACAGACTCAAGAGCAAAGGGGTTCCTGTCAAACAGGTCTATCTTTTCGGCTCGGTTGCTCGCGGATCGTCACACGCGCACAGCGATATCGATATTGCCGTTTTGTGTGATCCTTTCAAAGCGACGAAACATCAGGAGAATGTTCAGTTTCTTTTGGAAGGGAAGAAAGTTGATATGCGCATCCAAACAGTGTGCCTCCATCCCAAAGATTTCGAGAACCCGTACTTTACGCTGGCAAGCGAAGTCCAGAAATATGGGATTGCGGTATAGGAGAGGAAGCGGATGTTTGAAGGACATAGTGGGACATGATAGCGCAAACTCTCCCACCATTTCATCCCGCCCTTCATCATTATCATCATCTAAGGTAATTGATCAAACGGAATAATAAAAAACTTGGTCTTTTCTCCATTCATCAGTAAGTCTTGGCTGCCCTCCTTACCAGAAAGGAGTTCTTCACAACGATTTACACCAATAGTCAGTTGAGTCAACCATTGCTTAAAACCTTCCCCATCCATCTGACTGATGTTGTCCATTGTCAAACTGAGAGCTTCGGAGCATTTACCCGTTTTCGATTTTACATAATCCAAAGTTTTGCTTGCATCGCCTACAGGGTTGCGGTCAGCCCCGAAAAGACGAAGATACGAGAGTTGCAGAGCATCAAGTATGAGATCAGAACCATTCTTTTCTGTTACAGAAAGGAGAGAAAAGGCATCTCTGCAAGATTTGATATCTCTGTGAAAGTACTTTAAATCCCCTTCACTGACGAAATAACATTCCTGTGCGACGCGCTCATCCTGAGCATTCAGAGGAGAAGCCCAAAGAGGCATCGTTTTTAGTTCGGTTGTTTTTCCCTTAAAATCCGGACCGATTCTTTTCCACTTTTCCTTTCCAACTTCTAAAATAGGAAACACGGTCTGAGGCGTCACTGGGATACTGATATGAGCAGCTTTGTCATTGTCTGAACCGGAAAGCCGCAACTCGGAACGAGTTAATCCATACTCCTTTTTTTGCAACACTTGGCGAACGCTCCAGTCCTGCGCCTTTGACTCTTTCATATTGATCCAAAAACTATCCTTACCATCGGTGACCTGCACAAACTCGCCATTTGATGCCTGCTCCAGGACCGAGAAGATTGCAGGTGTCGCAGCATTTTCTTTTCCCTTCTTCTTATCATTAGCATCAACAATATCCTGATACATCATAAACGGACTCGACATGAGAATCTGCCGTGTGAGCGTCGGTGCTTCAGGGACGGTCTCGAATTTATTGGGTCCTTCGGAAGGAGACTTCTTTCGCTCTTTTGCGCCTGTAGGTGACTCTGTTTTTTTGCCAGGCACGTCAGATGCTTCATCAACGCGTGTGCTTGGAGACTCAGGAGGTTGTGGCATGTATGTTTGTGTAAAAACTCCAAAAGATATTATACATTAAAATATGTAAAATATCAAATCGCAGCTCCGGAAAGAAGCCTTTCATGTCTGCTCTACCCCATCTTAATCTCGATATCCACTCCACTCGGCAAACTGAGGTTCTGTAGTGAATCGACCGTCTTAAAGGTAGTTTCAGACAGGTCAATGAGGCGGCGGTGGATACGCATCTCAAACTGGTCACGTGCATCTTTGTGAACGAACGTAGAACGGTTGACCGTAAACTTTTTAATCTTGGTTGGTAGTGGGATAGGACCATGAACCACGGCACCGGTACGAATGGCGGTGTCGATGATCTTCAGTGCAGTCTCATCAAGAACCGTGTGATCAAAGGCTGAGAGCCTGATACGGATACCTTTGATCTTTGGTGGAGCAGCCGGAGCTTCTTTAGTTTTAGCCGAAACAGCCGGTGCGGCAGCCGGAGTGCTTGGGGTCTTTTTCACCTCCTTTTTTTCCTGCTTGGGAGCGACGGCCTTTTTCGTAGCAGCTGGCTTTTTGACAGCTTTTTTATCAGCTAAATCGGACTTTTTTTTGGCAGGAACCATGGGAGATGATGGGAAGGAGCGGATGGAGAGAGCAGAGCGAGGGGATCCCGCGTCTGCGGGATCCCACTCACTTGCTATTAATTACTTATTAATCTTCGTGACGACACCGGAGCCGACAGTGCGGCCACCTTCGCGGATAGCGAAACGTGTACCGATTTCGATAGCGACTGGAGCACCAAGTGCAACAACGAACTTCAAGTTATCACCTGGCATGACCATTTCAACACCGGCTGGAAGCTCCACAGCACCCGTTACGTCTGTTGTGCGGATGTAGAACTGAGGCTTGTAGCCTTTGAAGAACGGAGTGTGACGTCCGCCTTCTTCTTTCGTGAGGATGTACACCTCAGCTTCAAATTCAGTATGAGGCTTGATGGCACCTGGCTTGGACAAGACCTGACCGCGCTCAATGTCCGTGCGCTCAATACCGCGGAGGAGAATACCGACGTTGTCTCCGGCCATACCGGAGTCAAGCAGCTTGTGGAACATCTCAACACCCGTACAGACAGTCTTCTTCGTGTCCTTAATACCAACGATTTCGACCTCATCGTTAATGTTGATCTTACCCGTCTCGATACGACCTGTAGCAACTGTGCCACGGCCCTTGATGGAAAAGACGTCTTCAACAGACATCAAAAACGGCTTGTCGATCTCACGCTTAGGCTCAGGAACGTACGTATCTAAAGTGTCCAAAAGCTCTTTTACTTTGGCGATAGCATCAGCGTCGCCTTCAACTGCCTTGAGAGCGGAACCCTTAATGATCGGAGTCTTGTCGCCAGGGAAGCCGTACTTCGTGAGAAGTTCACGGATTTCCATTTCAACGAGTTCAAGAAGCTCAGGGTCTTTCACCATGTCGACCTTATTCATGAACACGACGATGTACGGAACGTTCACCTGACGTGCGAGCAAAATGTGCTCACGTGTCTGTGGCATCGGACCATCAGCGGCGGAAACGACCAAGATGGCAGCGTCCATTTGAGCTGCACCGGTGATCATGTTTTTAACGTAGTCAGCATGTCCAGGACAGTCCACGTGTGCGTAGTGACGCTTAGCAGACTCGTACTCAACGTGTGACGTGTTGATCGTGATTCCACGAGCTTTTTCCTCTGGAGCATTATCGATCTGGTCATACGTCTTCTTCTCGTCAGAAGGCGAGAAGTTGATGGACAAAGCTGCAGTCAACGTTGTTTTACCGTGGTCGACGTGACCAATGGTACCAACGTTAAGGTGAGGCTTGGAACGATCGAATTTTTTCTGGTCAGCCATACAAGAAGGGGAAAAAGGGATTAATAGAGAGTGACTCTAAGACCCTCTTTAACCATGGGGTCATATTGTCTAAAGCTGAGAGAGTTTAGAGCAGCGTTCCAGACAGGTCAACACTGATTTTTCTCTCATTTCACTGTCATGGTTCGAGACGCATGTGCTGATGCACCGTGCTCCTCACCATGACAGTGTTGTGTCACGGTGAGGAGCCCCGCAGGGCGTCTCGAACCGTTATTTCGCCGTCTCTTCTATTCTTCGTTCCCGAATGACATTCACTCTGATCACTCCCGGATACGTCAGCTCGGACTCGATCTTCTTCGCGATATCTTTTGCGAGCTTCTGCTGCGTGAGGTCGTCTACTTTTGCAGCATCCACGAAGACACGGATTTCACGACCAGCTGAGATGGCATATGCTTTTGCGACACCCTCAAAGCTCCGTGCAGTATTTTCGAGTTCAGTCAGACGCTTGATGTACGCTTCCATACTTTCACGTCGTGCACCCGGACGAGAACCGGAGATCGCATCCGCAGCAGCGACGATGAATGCCTCAGCCGAAGCGATGGGAACATCTTCATGGTGCGCCGCAATACAGTGGACAACTTCCGGACGAACCTTAAACCGCTTTGCGATCTCAACGCCGATCTGCACGTGCGTGCCCGCGACTTCATGATCCAGCGCTTTGCCAACGTCATGGAGCAGACATCCTTCTACGACGATCTGCGCATCAGCGCCGATTTCCTCAGCCATGATCCTTGCCATATGCGCCATTTCTACCGAGTGCTTGAGAATGTTTTGGCCATAGCTGGTACGGAAACGCAGACGACCGATGATCTTGAGGAGTTCCGGTGGGTAACCTGTAATGCCGAGTTCTTCAACGGCGCGCTTACCGAACTCCAGCATCATCTTGGACACGTCTTCTTTGACTTTGTTCACAACTTCTTCGATCTTCGCTGGTTGAATGCGTCCGTCTTCCACCAGTTTTTCGAGTGCAAGCTTCGCGACATATCGACGAACCAAGTCATAACCGGAAATGACGACAGCTCCCGGAGTGTCATCAATAATGACATCGATGCCCGTGGCTGACTCGAAGGCGACGATGTTCCGACCCTCTTTTCCAATGATCCTTCCCTTCACGTCGTCGCTCGGAAGTTGGACGACAGTCGTCGTTGATTCCGTGGCGACTTCGGAAGCGTACCGATGGATTGCTTCAGCCAGAAGATTTTTTGAGACTGCTTCTACGTCTTCCTCGGCGTGTTTTTTCATTTCCTTTACTTGGCCGGCAAAGTATCCCGAAAATTCTTTCTCCAGTTCTTTGCTCAGTTTCTCTTTTGCTTCATCGGTTGTGAGTTTCGAAACTTTTTCCAGCGCTTCACGATGTTTGAGTGAAGATTCACGGAGCTCTTCCTGCATGACTTTATTTTCTTCTTCCTGTTTCTCAAGCCGAGCTCTCTGTTTTTCTACCTCGGTCACTTTGCCGTCTAGATTTTTCTCTTTTTCCTCCAAGCGGGCGGATTCCCGCTCAAGCTTGTTTGTCATGTCCTGTGCTTCCAAGCGAGCTTGGGACAAAATTTCTTTTGACTGTGCCTTGGCTTCGGCTTCCTGTGTCTTGATCGTGCTTCTCGCTTCGATCATTTTCACATTCATACTACTGAGTTCGCGCTCTTTCTGATCAATCTGCATCTGAAGAGCAGTACTGATCTTCTTTCCTTTACTGAACCAGAACCAGCCTGCAAGCAAGCCAAGAAGCAGTCCGCAGATGAGTGCTAAGAAAACGATGGGATAGTCCATAACGGTGGGAGGCAATAAAATGAAAGTGCCACCGTTTACAGCTGTGCTAGATCAATATGTTCTTCTCAGGCAAAAGGGCAATGTCCCCATGGGGGAAAGAGCGTGCAAATGGTCGATTGTGACGTGAGAGAAAAAGCATTGAAACGAAGCATTGAGTGCAAACAAGTGGTCTTACTCCTATAGTAGGCTATATTTTGTCCAGATGCGAGGTCAGTATTTTGGCTAACAGAAGTGGTTTTTATGGTTTTAAGCCAAAAACAAGTATTGCATTTTTTGAAGTATAGTATGAAATAATGATCATGTGCGCTGAGTCAGGAGGACGTAGTTTTTATGGCTGAGCCTTGCAGAACAGCTCTATCTGTTTTCATGAGGTCAACAAAGCATCGGCAGCGTTTATGACCCGAGACAGAGTAGGGACATGCGTTGCCTCATCTCTTTTCTTTTCTTCCTCATCGTTCTGTCTTCTCCAGTGCTTGTTCATGCCAATCCGGTGATCAGCGAAGTTATGTGGATGGGCAGTGACCAAAGTACTGCAGACGAATGGTTGGAGATTGCCAATCCGGAGGCAGAAGATATCGATCTCTCGGGTTGGACTATTACATCTGTTAATTCCAGTGGCAAAGAAGTTATCTCGTTTCGGTTTGCGACTGGAGCGGTCATTGCTGCCGGTGAGTATCTGGTGATCGCATCGAAATCAGCTGCAAATTCGCGCCTGCTTGCAGAGTCGTTTGGTGTTTCTTCCACGCTTAGTTTGCCGAATACGAAGCTCCTGCTGCGGCTTCGGAATGCCGAAAACACACTGATTGATGAAGTGGATGACGGTGCAGGTGCACCATTTGCTGGTGATAATCCGTCCGGTGGAGGGCCAAAAGCGAGTATGGAAAGACTTGATGTACTGGCTCCCGGAACACTCAAAGAAAACTGGGTCACAAGTACGCTTTCTGTTGGCTTTGATGACGGCTCGCCAATTTTTGGTACACCTGGATTTTCATTTGCTTCTGATCCACCAGATGACCCCCCCGACGAACCGCCTTCATGTACCGACTCACTCGAGATCGCAATCGCCATACAATCCGGCTTGCTTGCGGGGGTCGGAAAGACGACGGTAAACTTTCAGGCTGTTGCCACTGCTGGCAGTCTGTCAGGCGTGAGTTGTGCATGGTCATATGATGATGGTTTTTCGAGTACGAGTTGTAATCCGCCATCGCATTCTTTCACGCAAGTTGGAAGTTTTACAGTTAGACTGGAAGCCAAAAATCAGTGTGATATCACATTAATACAAGAACAAATAGTCCAGGTTCTTGCTGATCCTGCCTCTCCTCAGAATTCTTCTGTGCAGTCGACGTTGTATGACGGGTCAAAACTGATCATCATTGGTGCTCTTCCGAACCCAGTCGGAACTGATACTGGCAAAGAGTGGATTGAGATCAAAAATCTTGAAGATCGGGCGGTCGATCTGCGAGGTTGGAAACTGGCAGTGGGGGAGACAAAGCTACAGTCATATATATTGGCTGGAGCCATCGGTCCTCGGGAGACTCTGCGGATCTACGATAGTGAGCTGAAATTTAAGTTGCCGAATACTGCTTCCAAGTTGCAACTGATGACACCGTCTGGCATCGCTCTTTCTAGTGTTCCTTGGAAATCTACCGAGGAAGACAGAATCTATTTTCCAGACGATATTCGGGATTTGACTGTGCGGGGGAGAGTCGTGAAGGTGACAGGTCCCGTCACTTTTATTCTTCAGCTTGAGCCCGATGCTTCGGCAATTCTTGGTGACGATACTGTGAATGTCAGGATATTAGGCGTGAACGAGAAATTAGATCCTGTAAGAAAAGAAAAAGTAGGATCATTTGAAACTCTCCGAGCCCTTATTGAAAACAAAAATATTGAACTACAATTTGATACAGAACTGTGGGATGACATGGGACGTTTGCTTGGACATGTGTATATCGAGGGTGGAATTTTGTCTGAAACACAGATGATTATTTCCAAACTGTGGGTGGCGGATACAAAGTCACAGTACATAAAGAAGCAGGAATTTCTGGATCTGGAAGAAAGTCTCGCGCCTTCACAATCAGAATTGCAGCCTGACTCTCAGACCGACTTTTCAGCAATCAGACTTGCTCTTTCAGAGATATACCCATCGCCATTTCCGGTATCACAGACTATGACTGACACTGATTGGAAGACCCAAGAATGGCTTGAGATAGAGAATTTTAACCAAAAAGCAGTTGACCTCTCAGGTTGGAAACTAAAAACTGCAAAGTCACAAAAAGCTCTTCCAGAAGGGCTGAAGATCGCATCAGGATCAAAGCTTCTTATCTACACATCATCTCTCAAGCTCAGTCTCAGAAACGCTGGTGACACCGTCAGTCTTATCTCACCAACCGGTGAGATTATTTCATCTCTGGAGTATCCGGAGCTCAAAAATGGCATGGCATTTGCAGCTACTGAAAATGATTTCTGTGAAACAATCCAGCCCACTCCGGGTGAGAGCAATATTTGCGTAAGCCCGGTGAAGAAAACTGCAGCTACAAAAGCTGCTGCCAGGAAGATCACGGCTGCTAAAAAAGCGGCTGCTAAAGTAAAGTCATATGCGGCTAGCTATAGGGCTCAAACAGATTCTACGGACTCCGGTAGTCCCGTGAATCTGGAAATTTCAGCGCGTGAAGGTCATAACTGGGCATCGATAATTTTCGTCTTTATTCTTGGGGTGGCATGTGCTGTTTGTGGATTACTGGTAGCGAAAAAGCAAGGCTGGATTCTGTTTCGAACCATTTCACGGCTTCCTCAAGCTGAAAAATTGCAGGATTGCGGTGATTTCCAGAAATCCGTCTGTGAAGCGGCTGAGACTGTGATATAATGTGCCCATGAGCACAGCCATCAAGATCACAGCATTCAATCGAGGAACCGACGCCATACTACAATTTTTTACGGTGGATCAGGCTCGTGGAATCGTGGATTACCGTGGTGATTCAGGATTGCAGGAGCGGGTCAGGGACCTTGCCGAGAGGGTCAATGAAGGTGAACTGACGTCGGATGAACAGGACGAATATGACGGCTATGTACGAGCTAACAAATTTTTCGCGATCTTACAGGCCAAAGCCCAAAAACTCCTGAACAATTCCGAGTCATGATGGACGCCGCTACGAAACGGCTTGTCCGGAAACGTGCTGGAAATCGTTGCGAGTATTGTAGCCTTGATGAGGACCATTCACCTCTTGCGGCGCTGCAGATCGAGCATATCAATCCCCGAAAACACGGCGGTACTGACGTCTCCGAAAACTTGGCACTTGCGTGCATTGACTGCAATCTTTCGAAGTCTAGTAACATCGCGGGGCGAGATCCTGAAACCTCACGAATCACTCCGCTCTTTCATCCGAGATTGGATGCCTGGCAGAATCACTTTGAATTCCGCGGAGCTTATATCGCAGGAAAGACTCCTGTCGGTCGCACGACGGTTACTGTGCTGAACATGAACTCTGACTGGCAGCTGGAACTCAGAGCCACGCTGTTGGAGCGTTAAAGATACGATTGCTGCCAGGAAGATTACGGCTGCCAAAAAAGCGGCTGCTAAAGTGAAGTCATATGCGGCTAGCTATAGGGCTCAAACAGATTCTACGGACTCCGGTAGTCCGATGAATTTGGAAATATCAGCGCGTGAAGGTCATAATTGGGCATCGATAATTTTCGTCTTTATTCTTGGGGTGGCATGTTCGGTTTATGGCTTACTGATAGCGAAAAAGCGAGGTTGGGTAGTGATTGGGGTGAGGGAGTCGTGAGTTGGGGCCTATGCGCTATGTTGTCCAAAATACAAAAATAAGCTATAATGGATAGATTTTATGGAATCTCATCCAGACTCTCCGGCTCCGTTGCCAACACCTGATCCTGCTTTCAGTGGTCTTGGGTTGGCACCGATCGGTGCTCCTATCGATACGCTTGATAAGGCAGCAAGTGAAGCAGCACGCTATCCAGAAATACGGCGTAATGTCGTGCGTTGGAAGAGGCTTGAAGAAATTATGAGCCTCGCTGAGCGAAAGCGTGGAAAACCGCTTGATCCCATGATTAAGCAGTGGCTGATGTCAGTTATAGAGCCCCAGGAGGACGGGAAGGAATTGTTTCTACCAGCGAACGGAACTAATGGTGCTGGCCCTGAAAAGATTTCCGCTAAGATGCGCAAAGCAAAAAATGATGAACAGCTTTCGGTCAGTGAGGCGAAAAAAAGATCAGGTGGTGAGATACAGGCTCTTTTTGATTCGCTCGATGCGACCCAAAAAACTCTCAGCACGATAGATCTGTCAAAATTGGATGCGGGTCTAAAAACAAAAATTCAGGCCTTGAATCAGACGATCATCGGCGTGCAAGCACAGCAGGATGACATACAAGCATTTCGTGGACAGATCGATGATGCGATGTTTCTTCTCCTAGAGGCATTGATCGATGGGAAAACTAAGGGGGAGTTGCGGGAGCAGATCGAAAGTTCGTCTTTCAATGATCGACTGAAAATTTTGATACGAATAAAAGTCCCGAATCTAAAGAATCCTGGACTTGTGGATCAGGAATTTGTAACTGAAATAGCTAAAGATTTTAGAAGTACTCTTCTCGTCGACCTGGATAAAATTCGAGTAGAGACAGGAGTAATCCTTGGTGATGTACAGACAGCTAAGACAAAAAGTGAACTGGATGAGTTAAATATTACGTCAGATCTTGGCACTGCTCGTCGTGCATTTAACAATAAATTTGCAGGCACAGACGCAGAAACAATTCTGAATTTTTCGGCCGTCGATAAAACGATTGATCTTACAATTCTTGAGAAGCAGTTAAACGCGCTTGGTTGGAATGACCCTGCAGATGCAGATGCTCGAGTTCAACAATTAGTTACTCTTATCAGTGGTGAGCATAATGCAGACAAGCGCTATATGTTAACGGATGATTCAACAGCGAAACTTTTAGACTTTATTACCAAGAAAACTACAGAGAATCCGTCGGGATTTTCGATTAACGTACTCAATCAACGAGTGAAACAATTTGGGATATTACGTGAATGGTCTGAGGAAAAAATTAAGGCTGAGCAGAGCAAAAGCAAAGATGGGGAAGTCGATATTGCGAAAGTTGTGGCCAGCATCAAGATAGATTTTCCAACATTTACTGCCGATGCTTCGAGTCTTTTGCATGGAATAGATCCTGCAAAAACGGGTACATCAATGAAAGTAAATAAGGAGCAGGTGGCAGGCTTGGCTCAGGAGCTTGCGAAAAAAATTGTTGAGCAACTCGATAATGATGAAACAATTATGGGAAAAGTGAACGGTAGTGCGAAACCTCTGAGTTTGATCGGTCTCAAAGCAGAATTTCCTGGACTTGCTCCTGTAACAAACGATCAAATACTAGCATTAGGACTCAAAGAAGAGGATGCAGCTCTCATAATTCCACCTGACATTCAGCCCATCCTTATTGCATTTATACGGCAGAAACAAGTTGAAAATATGACGAAAAAAACAGAAGTTACAGTTCCGATTTCACAGCTCTTTAAGGATTATGCGAGTGATGCCGCCGGGCTTACAGGCTCTGCACTTACGGTATGGGGGAATTGGATTGCTTCCCTGAGACATACTGTCTTGCCGACTCTTCATGATGGGAAACTTCTCGAAGCTCTTGATACACAGCAAAATTTGGAAGAGATCGAGGACGCTCTTTCTGACATTGGAGTGTGGAAGGATGGGAAAGTAGAGGATGGTTCACTTATTAATGACCTCGGTGGAACGATGCAGCGGTCCCAGAAGGATATGGAAACTGCACTACGCGATGAAGCAAAGGCATCGTCCCTCACGAAACCAACAAAAGATTATATGATCAGCGTTGAAAATGCAGGACAACTGGGGGACGTTGGGGAATTTGTACTCAAGGAATTGCAAATTTGGACGCGTTTCGAAGATATTAGAGATCCCGTAACGCGTCATCGAGCATTCTTGGTTGCAATGTACTACGGCATTGACGACGCAAAGCTCTATATAAGGTGTCCGGAAAGTTATGAATTGGAGAATGGAGACAAAATGTCTGCAATTCTTCCGGCAGAGAGGCGGTACCTTGAAAGCCTTGTAGCGCAAGGAGATCTATTGGGATCGCTCAAGCTCTATGGTCTGGATATTGACCCACGTGCTCTGAGCATTATGAGAGAGACACCGATTCCCGGAACCTGCGATACGATCACGTTGGATTGTCCTGCTGATGGCCTTGCACTTGCTCTCATTCTTCGTGAAAACAGGGATCCAAATGTTGCTGAAAAGCCAATGTTGAATAATCAAGAGAGACCTCTCATTAATAAGCTTATCCAGGTGTACACGCAACGTCAGGATGCGCCAGGACTAACGGTAGAAGAGGCAAATCGCATTGTTGATGGCATTCGGTTGCATCTAGCAAAGCAGGATGCAGACGCTCAAGAACTTACTGACACGAAAACTGACCACCGTTTTGACCCACTGAAAACTGTTAATGCAGCATACGAAGCTGTAAAAAGTATGATCCATGGTGATACGTTTGCTGAAAAGGCACTTGGTTGGGCACTCATCGGAGGTGCGGCCTACGGCATCATCAAAGCATGGCCAAAGCACTGGAAGCTCATTATGACTGCTCCGATGTTGCTGGGTGCCAACATTGCACTGAAGAGGATGACAGGTAAAAGTGCTGGGGATTATTTGAATCTGCAATTTATGGACGAAAAGCACCGTAATACGTCGTATGAACAATTCATTCGCAGAAACAGGTTTGTCGAAGGATTTGAGGAAGTGGAAGAGGATACTGGCCGCGCAGCGATGAGCATCCTCACAGATGATACTGACCCGATTCCCATTGAGGAACTTTTGTTCTGGAGAAAGAAAATGAAGGCAGCTGGTCCGAAAGATTTTGCTGCGGATGCACCAAAAAAACTGAAGGGCAAACTCAGGCTCATCATCAACGAGATGGGAACAAGTAAAACAGAGCACTTGCCAGCAGATAAACTTCGGGAGGAAGCCTTGAGGATCGCACTCCTCGCATTCAAGGCACAGTGTGTGGATGTTAACCGTGCACGTGGTCTTGGTGGTTCAAACATTATTGATCAAGAACAAACGGGTGCCGATTACATCCGACGCATGTACACGAGCTTGAAACCAGATTGTCACACGCGATTCCCAGACCCTCCGCCGATCGTAGGAATTTGTGGCATTCCGCCATGCAAGTGTTTCACGATGCGCCATATTCTGACGTTCGAGCGTCCGTCTGAGGCTCTTATGAAGCCGATGGAAACGTGGACGGAGGCAGCTCTCTCGAAGGCGGGAATAGGTGCAGCAGCGGTTGCGGATGGAATCCGTAGTGGTCTGACGACGTTAGAAATTCGTAAGAATAAATTGCTGGAAGACGCCCCAGACGACTTGGACTGGGCGAAAACAAATATCATGGAGAGCTGGAAAACGTTCGAGCGATGGGTTCAGGTGACCTATGCAAAAATAAAGCCCGAAATGTTAGAAGATTTATCGGCCACGTGGGAATTTTTGTCAGGAACAGCCATGGCAGCTGGTTTTATGATCAAAGAGAATGGACCTGGAGCAGTGGAGTGGGTGTATGACTACGCTGTGCTGGGAGTGGAAATGACCAGAGATTCGGCTCTCTCCGTCTACCGTGGCCTCAAGAAAATTCATGTTACGGGACCATTTTTGGTTGGACTAGAGGAACTCATTGCAAAAGAACTTGCGCCAGTTGCTGAGCTTGAACTTGCTGATATCACAGATATCGATACATTCAAGAAGAGCATTATCGATGTGTTTGCAGACAAAATATCGGCCGGTGACATACAGGGTTTCCTTGATAAGGTCATGGGAACCACACTGCTCAATATTGAAGCGGAAAAACATCTGCCAAGCCGAGCGCTGAAATTGGAGCTTCTGAAGCGGAGCTTGTACTCGTATCTCATCGCTTCCCGCATGCGGGCGATTGAGATGAATCCAGCTCAGCCAAATATCCAATCTCCGCTCCATGCTGATTTTTCGACGCTTTCGATCGATACAAACACCTACAAACTTACCGATATTCGCAACCCGCCACTGGAGGATTTCTATAACCACATATTTTCTCATTACGATCCAAAACGCGCTGGCATTCTTATCGGTCAGGATCGCGCACTTGGTATCAAACTTGACGAGGCAGCAATGCAAGACGGAGCGCTCGGTACAGGAGCTGCCGTACTTAACTGGTTTGGAGACAATATTCTGTGGGATACATCGGGTGATTATTTGAAAGGCAGTCTTGCAGCATATCTAGATCCGATCATGAAAGAGGCAAAGAAATCACTCATGCCTGATCAAGCAGAACTCTTTAGGTCATATGTTGAAACGCTTCTCATGAACGTCGTCGTAGAGATGACATTGTCTGACGAAGACCCCAATGTGGCGCCACTTCACCTCACCGTGAAGAGGGCGAAGGATTACCTGTCCGAGTTGCAGACAAAACGGGGTGGAGTTCCCGGAGAAGTCTTAAAAGAGGATTATTTGAAGATCGAACCAGCGCTCAAACTTTACGAAATGACACGGACGCCATCCGTTGCCGTAGAACATTTGCGTCGTGATCCTGTTGCCGCAGATCATCTGGGCGGAGGTCTTGGTCGTCTTGCAACACTTCCACACACTCCTTTTAGCGCTCCTTCCACTTCTCCTACCACTACTCCTTCGACTCCTTCCACATCTCCTGCCAGTCCCACATCTCCATCTATGGGTCCTGCGACAGGGCCAGCATCAGTACCAGCTACCGACATCGATGCCATCCTGGGCAAGTCGGGCGTTTTGACTCCTGACGATCAGGCAAAACTTCTTCAGGCATATCCAACTGCTGGCAGTAAACAGGGTGATATTCAGGATAAGTTTGATGCATTGTTACAAAATAAACTAAAAGCAACTCCAGATCTTACTTCTGCCGGAAGATTAGAACTCCTCAATGCTTACATTGGTGTGTCTGATTCCTATGGTGGAATTGGATGGGCGGTTGGCACATATAGGAGTGAGGCTGAGGAACTGTTTCTTGAGCGTTTCAAGTCGCCTGCAGACCTTACGTTTGTCGCACACGAGTATTCCGTTGCTTCGGATCCAGCGAAATCAAGGCTTCTTTCGCTTGCAAAGCGCTCTCTTGGCGCTCGTCTCTCAGAAGAGTTCAATGTAGCAAAAGCAAATCCGAGTGCTGCGACACCAAATGCAAAACAGTATCTAGATGCCGCGCAAGATCTTGATTCACTCGCAAAAGATAGGGCATCCATGCTTATGGAATACATCTTCTGTAGGGGGGATTACACGACACGTACCTTCGATGAGTATCAACGTTTTGCTCCATCAATCGATTACTCCGGTGCTCAATTTAGGTTTAGCAGAGCATCAAAACTCCCAGTCCGTACTTTTGAAACCTACTTCGATGCTCTAAAGTAACAAACTTTTTCTTGTTTATTTATATTTCCATGTTTTATGTCTAGAAAATATTCATCCGAAGGCAACGACAATACAATGCTTAACAAATTTATTGCTTAAATTACAATTTATTTTATAATAATATCAATATGACTGATCCAAATGCATTACCGGGAGATGATCAGCTGCCAGAAAATTCTCAGAATTCTGAAAAAACGGCCAAGGAGAATTCTGATGGATCTCGCACGGCTGATACTGATGTAGTGGAAAATATTGGTGATGCGATACATGAAAAACAAGTAATACTTTTGAGAGATGAAGATTTATTCTGGCCAGATGAATCTGTGATCTATGATTTAGGTTATTCAAAATTACTTGATGACCCTCCAGAGAAAATAGAGCGCGCAGGAATGCGAAGGTCAGAGAGTAAGCTTCCACCTGAACAAGGCTCGGGTCTTTCACTCGAAGCAGAAGGCTCGGGTATTTCACTCGAAGCAGAAGGCTCGGGTATTTCACTGGAAGGATTCGACTCTGGTACTTCATTGGAGTCAGATGATTCTGGTCTGAGTCTCGGAGAACCACCTGCGAGAGCTGACCGTAAGGATTCACGCATTTCAATCAATGATCGCCATGACTCAGAATTTGAATTAGCTGACTTGGATGAAGATGACGAAGAAACTGGCCAAACAGGCATCGTGAGTTTTGAAAATATTGATAACGACGATGACGTAGAGGAAGTCGATGATGTTGAACTCGTAGATGATCTCCCAGAGTCAGACGAAGATGTTGAACTCGTAGATGATTTCCCAGAGTCAGTCGAAGATGTTGAACTCGTAGATGATCTCCCAGAGTCAGACGATGATGTCGAAGAACCTGATGAAGCAATGCCGGAGAGACCAGATAGAAAAGCAATTAGGTGGTCGGAACGCGTTACCCCAGTTCTGAAGGCGGCTGGTGTGGCGGGGCTTGCAACTGCTGGATTTATGACTGCAGATTGGCTTATGGCTTGGAGTGAAATAATCGGTTCTTCTCCGGTACCCATTATTCCAAATAGCATGTGGTTGGCGAAGTATGCACCACTTCTTGCTCCCTTGATTCCTGCCGTACTGAGGAAACTGCGCATTCCTGTGTTACTAGAAAAGTTGAAGTTGAAAGATCCGAATAAAGACCCGATCAAGGCGAGAGATGAACTTACATTGGCATATGAGGCTATACCTAATGCTATCAAAACAGCTTTTCAAAATAAGAAGGCACATAGCCTTGAAGAGAATAACATCGAACATGATGTTGATGCTCTTGTGCGTAGTAGCGCTACCCAACTCAAGCTCACCCCTTCCTCCGTTCCAGATTTTTCACAAAGTGAAAAGAATCATGATCTTGCCTTCACAAAGTACGCGGAATACTGCTTCAGTAAGTTCACAAGTGATATGACTGACTTTTCTTGCAATCCAGGTGAACTCGCAACAATTTGTAGCGCAAGTTGGGAACTTGCTCGTGCTATTCACCATACTCATCTCAAACAGGCCAGAGCACGTACTTCATACATTGGTGGTGGCGCATCACTTGGTGCTGGCCTAGCCATTGGAGTTGCTCCTATTGTGCCGATTGCTCAAGCGGCAGTCCATCTAGGGCGTTGGTTCTGGAATCGTAAACCAGTTCCCGATATTCAGTTCTCTTTTGATAATGAGGGGAACGAGGTTGCTTTTCCCGTTGGTGTCATTACGGAAGTGAAGAAAAATAAGAGGAAAAGTCCTCCATCTGGCAAATTGTATACAACCCCATTACTGGAAAAAGGAGGCACTTTGAAGCATAAGGAAGGTTCGGCAGTTGCGTATTATTTGGATCATGATGCACTGCTCGCTCCAGAAACGATTTTGGATGATTCTAGTATCAGAAATATTGTCGATGTTGCCGCAGTCTTACAGAAAGAAGTTTTGGAAGAACTTCCTGGGAAATCAGGATTCTCGGCAAAGCCAGATGATGCGAAAAAATCACAGCTTCAGAGGGAATATGAAGAAGCAAAAACAGCATTACAAGAGAGAACACGAAATATAAAAGAACTAAAAACACAGCTTGAAATTGCTACGAGAACGAAAACATCCGCAACTAAAACTCTTACTGGTGATGGATTTGGAGTGAAACACCCTCAGTATCCTACGATCTTCCAATCCCAATCAGATTCACAAGAAGTAATCAATGAGCTTGGAGGTCCTACTGGGAAAATTGCAACAGAAGAAATGGCATTGAAAGATCCTGATACTGGAGAGCAAGCAGCATTTGATTCAGCAAAAAACGCCCTGAGAAAGCATGAGCATCCACCCGCAATGAAAATTGTAGATAAAAAACATGATGAGATTAAAAAAGAGATAGAAAAATTAAAAAAAGAACTCACACAAAAAAAAGAAGCCCTTGAAGATGCAGAAGAAGATGCGAAAAAAGCATTAAAGAAAACTGTTAAAGAAGCTCAAGAAGCACTTGATAAAGCAGAAGCGCAAATTTCTATTTCTGATGATGCAATCAAAAAGGCTTTTGCTATTCGCTGTCATCAAATTTGGGAGGAGATTCAGAAGAAAAAACATGACACTCTTCCTGGAAAAGTGACTGATCTTGCTAAAACTATCGGAAAAGGATCAGCGACAGCATTAGGCTTGGGTGCTCTTGGCGTAGCAGGTAGTGCGGCATCTGGTGGTATTGCTGCTGCAATGCTTGGCGTCAATGTTACTACTGGTGCAATGCTCGCAGGTGGTGTCGCATTTGTTGCGTTGCCACTTCTTGGTGTGTATGTACTGTGGAATAAGAAGGGGGAAATTCCAAAAATGCTGGGTAAAGGTGTTGTGAAAGCGTACGAGTTTGGAGCAGGTATGAGAAGTGCTTCTTCACACACGGCTGCAGATATAACGAAGCCAAAAGCATCAGGCTCAGAATCTTCAACCCCTCCTGCAGATCATCATTAAACAATTCTCGAGTTTATCATGTCAGAAAAACATTCCTCAGCTCCATCGGCTCATCCTAGTCATCCGCCAGAAGCTGCAGCACATGCTCCAGTAGCTGCGGGGCAAACTGACACTAAGAATAATGTTGATAAAGCTCTTGGTGGCGCAGCTTCTCCGGCAGCAGCAGCCGCGCCGGCGGATCACACGTCTCACTCACCAGCTCCGGTTCATCCGCATGGTCTTGTGCGACATGAAACTCATCCACAGAAACCCATTATTCCCACTCCTGATTGCCTGCAAAATTCTGACGGACCTGCATTGCCTTCTCGTGGCAAGCTTACAAGGGCTCTTTTAACGGTTGGTGGCATCTTTTCTCCACCCTTGGCGATTCTTGGGGGTGCTGCCTGGGGTACTGCGTCACTCGCAAGAAAATATTTCCCTCCGTATCGTTGGTTAGAAAATGGTGTGAAGAAAGCTGCTTCATTTTCCGGTGGATTGGCAAAAGATGTTCGAGATACTGCGTATGGCCTTGTTGGACGACCGCTTAATAAATTTATATTGAATCCGATCAAGACAGTTGTGTTGCGACCGTCCATTAACGTTGCAAACTGGATTCTGGATATTCCGCGCGACATTCTCCACTTTGTGGAGGCTAAGCTTGGCATCATCGAGCCTCGCGAAGGGCACAATAAAATTGATGCCGCTGCCGTTGCCTTCCTTGGCGCGGGACACATGGCAAAATCTATTATCAAAGAAATGTGGGCACACAAGAAGACGACAGCCGTAGCGATAGCATTGCTGTATGGTGCATCGTTGACTCCAGGTGGTATTCCAGCATTCCTTACAGCCCTCTCCAGTTCATTCGCAACGATCGTGAAGGGAGGATTATCGACTTTAGGTACTGCGGTTACTCCAGCAGCTGGAGGCACTGTGGCAGCTCCTGCAGTTGGAGGCGGTGGCTTTATGGGCACTGCTGCGAAATGGTTGTTTGGATTTTAATTATTTTAGAAAAACACACAAACTTTCATGTCCCACGACGCACACTCACCGGCTGACGCAGGAACTGCAGGACCAGGGATAGAGGACACCCTCTCTGGGTGGACAAAGCCAGATGGAGCTGAGAGTTCTACGACCGTCGTCAAGATGGTGAGCGACACTATAGGAAAGACAGTAAAGGCATCCCGTGCTCTTTTGGCACTACCTATTGTGGGCACAGCATCTCTTGTGACGGGCGCTGTAACAGTGGGAAATAAACTCACACTGGGAGCAGCGTATACAGGGGTGAATGCAGCGGCTCGAATTATGCATGAGGCAAATGGAAAAGTGTATCAGTTACTATCTGGTAATAAAGCATAAGGTTTCATGAGGATTTCTCTTGCGACGTTCAGCCAAAAATCATGCTAGAATGCCGTCCATGAAACTGATCAGTCTTGACCTTCTTCGTCGGGTCGTCCGCAGCGTTGCCAAGAAGTATCCGATTGAACTCATCTACCTTTTCGGTTCCAGGTCCTATGGCCGGGACGATGCTGAGAGTGATATTGATCTTGCCTTTCTTCTCAAAGATTCCGTTTCCAAAGATAAGCGTTTTAAGATCAGGCTTGCGCTCATGTCGGAGATTGCGGATGCGCTTGGCGTTGAGAGTGAGATTGTCGATATTGTCATGCTTCAGGATGCGTCAATCTTGCTCCAGTACAATGCCGTCCACGCTGGCTGTCCGCTTTTTCAGAAGACCCGTATGAAACGCGCACTGTACGAAGTCCGTGTCTGGAGAGAATATGATGATGAACGCTACTACATGGAGCGTGACAATAAAATCACGCTTCAGAAGATTCTTTCCTCTCGTACGTTATGACACCGTCGGACATCAACACTGTGATTCGAAAGCTTGAGTACCTGCGTGGCGAAATGCAAACTCTGAAGGGGTATGCACAGTGGACCCAGAGCGAATTTTTGAAAGACGAGATCAAGCGATCAGCAGCGGAACGCAAGCTACACGTCGCCATCGAATCCTGCATCGATATCGCGCGGCTTCTTATCAGTGTGAATGACCTGCGGCCGCCTCGTACTGACGAAGACATTTTTGTCATTTTGGAGTCACACGGCATTATTCCGGCTAGGCTTCGGAAAAAGTTGGTGAGTGCGCGCGGTCTTCGCAATCTCATGGTTCACGAATATGCGAAGATTGACCCGAAGAAGATCTTTAAGCACCTCACGGATGATCTTGATGACTTGTCGGACTTTGCTCAGTGTATTGCAACGTATATCAAAGCTCATTCCTAAGACCCGTCCCTAGGCTCACTCCAGCATAGTGCTTAGCTGCCTAATCGTATCATTGTGATACGAAAAAATAGCTCATGTGAGGTTGCACGACATCATTATTTCCCGTACACTCTCTCCAATGGCAACTCTGATACTCCAAGACGGCACAGTGTTCAAAGGCCAATCTTTTGGCGCACAGACCGATACTGATGGCGAAGTGGTTTTTAATACCGGCATGGTTGGCTATCCGGAGTCGATGACTGACCCCAGCTATCGTGGGCAAATTCTCACGTTTACGTTTCCGTTCATCGGGAATTACGGTGTGCCGAGTGAAGCCAAAAACGAGTATGGATTCAGTAAAAATTTCGAAAGCGAGGACATTCACGTTCGGGCGATTATCTGCGCAAATGAAAGCCGTGACTTTAGTCACTTCACAGCAGTAAGTTCTCTGCACGAATGGATGGTTCATCATGGTATTCCAGGAATTTCAGGGATCGATACACGGGCACTCACAAAAAAGTTACGTGAGACGGGTGTGATGCTGGGGCGGATTGTGCAGGATGACGAAAAAGTCATAAGTCATAAGTCAGAAGTCATAAGTATTCAGGATCCGAATGAAGGGAACTTGGTTGCTGATGTTTCGTGCACAGAAGCCATAACCTACGAGCCGAACAAAGCGGATTTTCCGCTGGGGCCGGTAGCAAAGATCATTGCGTATGACTGTGGAATTAAGCGCAATATTCTGCGCTCGTGGCTTAAGAGGGGAGTGACAGTGCACCGCGTGCCGTGGAATTACGACCTCAAAAATTCAACGCTCCAATACGATGCACTGTTTCTGAGTAACGGTCCCGGGGATCCGAAAAAGTGCAAGGCGACGATCGAGCAGATCAAATTTGCATTGCAGAAGGGGATTCCGACATTTGGGATTTGTCTTGGAAATCAGCTACTGGCTCTCGCGATTGGTGGAGATACGTACAAGCTGAAATACGGTCACCGCGGAGCCAATCAGCCATGCGTAGAGTGGAAAGATGGCAAGCCAACCAAGCGCTGCATCATCACATCGCAGAATCACGGGTTTGCAGTCTCGGACAAGTTGCCGACCGGTTGGCAGGTGTGGTTCACGAATGCGAATGATGGATCCGTCGAAGGCATTCGTCATGATTCTGGGAAATTTCTGTCGGTGCAGTTTCATCCGGAAGCAGCGCCGGGTCCGGAAGATGCGAATTATTTATTTGATGAATTTTTGACGAGCTTGAAGAAACAAAGCTGATGCCCACGCCTGCTTACACTATCGTCTGCACCAAAAAGGCACTCGTCGCACCGGGTGTCTATGAACTCCGGTTTACGCGGCCGGAAGGAATGACGTTTAAGGCTGGGCAATTTGTTTTGTTTGATGTGCCGCTCGTGGAAGATCGGACGAATATCCAGGCTCGTGCATACTCCATTGCGTCTGCGCCGGGGGAGACAGAGCTGCTGTTTGGCGTGAAGCTGAAGGAGGGGGGACGGGCGAGCATGTGGATCGAGCAGGTGATACAAGAGGGGACTCCTGTACGTATTCAGGGTCCGTTTGGACTGTTTCTCGTGAAGGAGACGGATCCGGCGTGTATCTTTATCGCTACCGGTGCAGGCGTCGCACCGTTTCGGAGTCAGCTCATAGATTTGCTCGAAGAGAAAAAAGACACCCGTCCGATGCACGTACTTTTCGGCGTGCGCCATCCTCAAGATTTTTTCTGGCTTCAAGATTTTATGTCTCTTGCACGAGCATATCCGAATTTTGTTTTTCATCCGGTCCTCAGTGGTGATGATGAATCCTGGACTGGTCTGCGTGGCCACGTGCAGCAGCATCTGCCAAGTATAAACGCTGCGCATCCAGACGCTGGAATCTATATTTGTGGCGCACCGGAAATGGTCAAAGACGTGAAAGAAACGTGTCTGACCGATTTTGGGATTCCAAAAATCCGGTTACATGCGGAGGGATACATTTGATGAATGAAAAGTGATAAATGAAAAGAGAAAAATCTTACAGTAATTATTTTCATTATTCACTATTCATTATTCACTTTTATCTCACCCATCTCTACCATCTGCAGCGTTTTCGGGTACCACTCGCATTCCAGAGCCTGCACTCGTTCTTTGAGCGTTTGCACTGTGTCATCTGGAAGCACAGGACAGGTTTTCTGGAGTAGAATTTTTCCGGTGTCCATTCCCTCGTCGATGAGATGAATCGTCATGCCAGACTCGGTATCTTTTGCTGCAAGTACCAAGTCATGAGCATGAGCGCCTGGGTGCTTGGGCAAGAGAGCAGGATGAACGTTGAGAATCCGGTTTTTGTATCTGCTGACAAACTCGGAGCCAAGCATCCACATCCAGCCCATACATGCGATAATCACCTCGTCGTCACCATCCAGTTTCATGATCGCTACATCGATGCGTTTGTCATACGCCTCTCGTGATTCTTCTTTTCGCATCTCAACAATCTCAACTGGAATACGAAACTCTTTTGCTCGCGTAACACACCCACGGTCTGCTCTGTCGGCAACAAGCCCCATGCACTGAGCCGTCAATTCTTTTTTCTTCACGCTCTCAAGCACGGATTCCATGACGGTACCGCGGGAGGAGCAGAGAATGATAAATTTCATGAGGAGAGAGTACCAGGAAGGTGGGCAAAAAAAGAAGTACTGCAGATGCCGTTTTTGTAGAGACGCAAGATTTTGCGTCTCTACAAAAAAACGATTGCGACATTTCTTTACACTCGCAAAATACCTCTGAACAAATCCTCCTCCGGCTCGATCCCCTCCACCCAACCGGAAAACCCCGAAGCGGGTATGCCAGAATTTCTGATGACTGCTGCCGGAATGCACTGTGCGGAATTTCCCATGACTGCGTTTGCAGCTGTCGCAAGCTGATCAGCAACTGCTTCTTGTGTCATGCGCATTGTTTTCCCGAATAGATCTTTGGTGCCGATCTCACTTCGGAACGGATCAATACCTGCACATACAAGTGCAAAAGCTGTCACACCTAGTCTTCCGGGAACACAACATGAATCCGAGATGATGATCGGAACGCCAAGCTTTTTCCGGAGTGATACGGCGGATCTGACCGGATCAAGCGGCCAGCCGATCGAATAATCTTTTTCAGTATTAGACTGATCTGCTCCGGCGTTTGGGCACAAGATCCGACCATGATTCATGCCAGTCGGCTTGAGTGAGGTCAGCAGTACGTGCGGTGATGTTCCAACAACATCGCCGTTCATTCGTTTGGTTTCTCGTAAGACGAATTCGGTGAACCGTGGATCCTGATCGCACTTTCGAGAAATTTTGGTAGCTTCGGCGCTTGGCGCCAGATTCGCAAGTGAAACTGCGGCATCTTCTACGGTTGCAACTGCTTTTGATGAAATCACCAGAATATCACCCGGCTCGAATGTTATGTTCTTTAGAATCTCGGCTGCGAGGTCAGAGCTACGTTGAAGCAGGGAAGTTTGGATCGGGAGGATCTGCATGAGCGTAGTATATACGATGAAAATACCCGTGCAGTTGAGAGCGGAATGCTTGCCGCGGTTGTATGTTATTCAGCAGAGACCCATAGCGGCACGAGCGTCTGTTTCTGCACCAAAACGATTTTATTGCTCACGCCCATCGTAGTGAGATCAATCGTCTTCAGGTCCACTGCAGCAGTTGCTGACGAGACCGAGTCAAAAAACACGGCACTTGGAGCTGAGTCCATGAGTAGTTTCATTCCTGCTTTTCCTGGCAGAGTCCAACGCGAAAAGCCAAAGTTCGGAATGCCTTGCATGACATCCTTAAGATCGGCACCCGTTACTTCAGTACGTTTCCATGATGACGGTAAATTCAAATGGATGGTTTCACTTGAATGGTTGCTAATGGACACGTATCCGGCATTCTCTTTTTTTGCAAAAAGCACAGAGAGTGAGAGCGGAGCTGTGTGTTCAAGTCCGATCGTTACTGGTACAGAGTCTTCCGCTGAGCTTAGATTTGTTGAAAATACTTCTCGTTCGGCAATTCCCAAAAGCAGCATCACGCAAATGGCAGACCCAGCGATGATGGCGTGCATG
This sequence comes from Candidatus Peribacteria bacterium, assembly GCA_943357915.1. Classification (GTDB taxonomy): domain Bacteria; phylum Patescibacteriota; class Gracilibacteria; order Peribacterales; family Peribacteraceae; genus JAGORY01. The sequence continues at coordinate 18,700 of CALRGQ010000004.1, read as the reverse complement.
CCGAGATGCAGATTGCGTGTCGGTTTTTTGACAGCAACGAGAGTTCGTGGAGCCTGCGTCATGAGGGGTTTTACAGCTTGCGTTATTTTTTTTGTCACTTTTACCGAGTGGAGTGCTGTAACCGGTTTGCGGGCTACTATCTTCTTCGGAGCCTTTTTTGCGGAGGTTTTTTTGGCGGGCATGGATCGTATCCTAGCGGGTACAGGTGAAAAGTATGCATTGATAGAAAGTCAAACCCGTGTCCTAATTGGCTGACGAAGTAACTAGTTTTTGCTACAATAGTGTCAATGGATTTCAATCCCCACGCTCTCCACCAGATTCTCTCCCGCATTCATGAGCAGATGCGTTGCCCACAATGTGGTACGCGTATTCCAGTCGAGTTTCCTTCGGTCAAGCTCGCGAGTGATAATTATATGCTCCTGCAGCTGAACTGTGAGAGCTGTACATCGTTCATTGTGCTTCACGTCAATATCGCAGAACAAGTGCAGGCTGCACATATGACGGATGAACAGAATGCGCTGATGAACGCTTCGTCGACATTGACCATAAGTGAAGACGAGATGAAGACACTTCGTTCAGCACTCGGTGCATATGACGGATCATTTCAGAATTTATTCGCAGAGTTTGGAGCGAAGAAGATGATGTAAGGACCAGTGCTGATATTTATACTTGCACGTGCATCTTTTTTCGCTATGATCTGCACATCATCGGAGTGCCACCAGAGATTCAGACGATCTCACCGGAAGGCGCTGCGATAAGCTGTATGCGGAAAAATCCCGATTATCACCTCTCAGTCTGCGGGTCAGTAGACCCACTCTCATTACCGCGGGAATAATCCCGCTCTTCTCCCCATTTCTATGGCCTTCACGCCACGCACATCTGACTCATTCGATGCAGTTGCTCTCTCGGTTGCGAGTCCAGAAGACATTCTGATGTGGTCTCGGGGTGAGGTTACCAAGCCCGAAACAGTCAACTATAGGACACAGCGCGCGGAGCCAGATGGACTGTTCTGTGAACGTATCTTCGGACCTACGAAAAACTTTCAGTGTTTCTGCGGCAAGTACAAAGGCATTCGGTATAACTCCGTCGTCTGTGAAAAGTGTGGTGTTGAGGTCACGCGTAGCATCGTCCGCCGTGAGCGCATGGGACACATTAACTTGGCCGTTCCCGTGACGCACATTTGGTTCCTTCGTTCGTCACCATCCCGTCTTGGTCTTCTTCTGGATCTCTCGATCAAAACTCTGGAGCAGATCGTGTACTTCTCGGCGTACATCGTCGTGAACGTCGAAGAAGAAGGAAAAGAGCTTGTCGAGAAAGAGCTGAAGAGTGAATTTGAATCACGCAGAAGCCAGATCAAGCGTGAGCATGATGAAGCGCTCAAGCTGATGAAAGAAGGAAACCCAACACGTGACCAGTTAGATGCGCTGGACGCTGGCACTGCTGAAAAGCTCGAGACGCTCAAGGCTAACCATAAGGATGCACTCGAGGACATGGAAAATTTGCGCGTCGGATCGGTTTTGTCGGAGCTCAAGTTCCGTGAAATGAACATGAAATTCGGTCATTTGTTCAGGGCCGGTACGGGAGCCGAATCTCTTCGTGAGATCATCGCAGCCATCGACTATGACAAAATCGTGGATGATCTGCAGAAAGAGAGGCAGCAGTCCTCAGGTCAGCGCCTCAAGAAAGTCATGAAGCGCTTGAAGCTCGTACAGTCCCTGAAACAAGCCAATATCAAGCCCGAGTGGATGGTTCTGACTCGTTTGCCTGTGCTCCCTCCGGATCTCCGTCCGATGGTGCAGCTCGATGGCGGACGTTTCGCCGCATCGGATTTGAATGATCTCTACCGCCGCGTCATCAACCGCAATAATCGCTTGAAGAAACTCATGAGTATCGGTGCACCGGAAGTCATCAACCGTAATGAAAAGCGTATGTTGCAGGAAGCAGTTGATACGCTTCTCAATAACTCGGCTCGCGCAGGAAAAGCACTCTTTACCGCAGGTGACCGCCGCAAACTCCGCTCACTCTCAGACATGTTAAAAGGCAAGCAGGGACGTTTCCGTCAGAACCTGCTCGGTAAGCGCGTTGACTACTCCGGTCGCTCGGTGATCGTCGTTGGTCCGACACTGAATATTGACGAATGTGGACTCCCGAAAGAAATGGCGATGAAACTCTTTAAGCCATTCGTCATTGGTCGTCTGATCCGAGACGAGCTTGCACACAACGTGAAGAGTGCTGAACGTATGGTCATCGATGGCAGCAAGAAAGTCTGGGACATCCTCGAGGAAGTTATTCAGAACAAATATGTGCTTTTGAACCGCGCTCCGACACTGCACCGCCTTGGTATTCAGGCATTCATGCCACGTCTCATTGAAGGTTTGGCTATCCAGCTTCATCCGCTTGTCTGTACGGCTTTCAACGCAGACTTTGACGGTGACCAAATGGCCGTCCACGTGCCGCTCTCAGAGCCTGCCCAGAAAGAAGCTCGTGAACTGATGAGCGCTGCTCGTAACGTTCTTAAACCCTCCGCCGGTGAACCGATTATCACGCCGGTGCAGGATATGGTGCTTGGTTGTTACTTCCTCAGTAACGTCCATGATGGCTTGCTTGGCCACGGCATGACGTTTGGCTCACCGAATGAAGCAATCTTGGCCTATGAACATCGTGTTGTTGATCTTCAGGCAAAGATCAAAGTTCGTTTCCCTAAAGACGGAGGTGAAGACGGTGAATCTGAGATTGTCGAAACGTCTGTCGGACGCCTCTTCTTCCAGGAGATCGTTCCACCGGAACTCGGCCGCATCAATGAGACACTGAAGAAAGGAATCCTCAGTTCACTGATCGCACGTTCATTGGAAGTCGTTGGTACGGAGCGCACATCCAAGCTCGCAAACGATATCAAAAATATCGGCTTTAAGTACGCAACCACGTCCGGTATCTCGATCTCGATTGCTGACGTTTTGGTTCCGTCTGAGAAAGAGAAAATCTTGGAGGAAGCCAATGAAAAAGTCCGCAAGATCAATAACCAGTACTGGAAAGGTTGGATCACAGCTGATGAACGCTATCACCACGCCATCCGTATTTGGAGCAAAGCAAAAGGCGACGTCTCCTCCTGCATGATCAAGCAATACACCGGTGATCCGACGAACAGCATCACGTACATGATCGACTCTGGTGCTCGTGGAAACTGGGGTCAGATTACGCAGCTTGCCGGTATGAAGGGTCTTGTTGCTAACCCGTCCGGACGCACGATCGAACTTCCGATCCAGAGTAACCTCAAGGAAGGCTTCACCATTCTCGAGTACTTCATCGCTACGCACGGAGGACGTAAAGGAAAGTCTGATACCGCTCTCAAGACTGCTGAAGCCGGTTACCTCACTCGCCGTCTTGTTGACGCGGTGCAGGACATCGTCATCAAGCAAGAGGACTGTGGATGCAAAGACGGTCACCTTATTACGAGGGCCGAGTCCGAGCGCATTGGTGAGAAATTCGAGCTCCGTATCTTTGGTCGTATCGTCAATGAAGATGTCATGGATGGTAAGGACGTGCTCGTGAAGCGCAATACGGATATCGACGCTGAGACGATCGCACTTCTGAACAAGCACAAAGTAACTGGTGTCAACGTACGCTCGGTTATCACGTGCGCCACCGACGGTGGAATTTGTATCAAGTGTTACGGCCGCGATCTTTCCGACAACAAGACGGTGAAGATCGGTACGCCGGTCGGTATCATCGCTGCTCAGTCCATTGGTGAGCCTGGTACGCAGCTGACCATGAGAACCTTCCACATGGGAGGAGTCGCTGAAGGCTCTGATATTACGCAAGGTCTTACCCGTGTCGAAGAAATCCTCGAGGCTCGTCCACCACGCACGCCCGCTACACTTTCTGATATCGCAGGTCGCACAAAGCTTAGCCACAAAGGTGGTGTCTCTACGGTGCAGATTATTGGTGAAGAATTAGGACAAGACGTGTACTTCGTTCCTGCTGGTTACCAGCTGACGGTCAAGAAGGGCGATGACGTCACAGAACGCACGATCGTCGCTAAAGCAGTTGCTGATAAGTCTACGATCAAGACGCTCATCAGCGGCAAAGTTGTGGAGGCTGACAAAGGACGCGTCGTCGTGAAACATGCGGAGATCCAAGAGCGCACGTACGAATTTTCGGCTCGTGAAATCCTGCTCGTCAAAAATGGTGATAGCGTGAAGGCCGGACAAGCGCTGAATGCAGGACACTATAACTTGCAGGAACTTTTGGAAAAGCAGGGTGCGTACGCCGTCCAGAGTTATATCATCCAGGAAGTACAGCATATCTACGCTTCACAAGGTCAGACGATTAACGATAAACACCTCGAGATCATCGGACGAAAAATGTTTAGCAAAGTCCGCATTGTTGACTCCGGTGACACCACACTGCTTGCTGGTGAAGTCGTCGACATCGCCGATATCCGTCGCGCGAACATTGCACTCGCCAAGTCCAAGAAAAAAGGTGAAAAGAAAGAAGCCACGTATGAGCAGCTCTTGCTTGGTCTCACACGCGTCTCACTTGCGACAGAATCCTGGCTTGCTGGTGCATCATTCCAAGAGACGATCCGTGTTCTCGTGGAAGCTGCTACCACTGGCAATATCGACTACTTGAAGGGTCTCAAGGAAAACGTCATCATCGGACGCCTGATCCCTGCCGGTCATACCTTCCGTGTACGCTTCGAGAAAGAGGCAGAAGATGCCAAAGAAGCAAAAGATGCAGCAAAAGCGAAGAAAAAGTAACTCTTTACTCATATCATTCTACCGTCTACCATCTAGCCCCACATGCCTACAATCAACCAACTCGTACGACACGGCCGCAGCACTCAGCGCCGTCGCACCAAGGCTCCTAACCTCCAGTACACCTGGAACTCGCTCAAAATGAAGCGTGTGAAGCTCCGTCATGGAGCACCGGTGAAGCGTGGTGTCTGTCTGAAAGTGACGACCATGACTCCTAAGAAGCCAAACTCCGCTCTCCGTAAGATCGCTCGTGTCCGTCTCACGAATGGTGAGGAAGTGACTGCCTACATCGGTGGAGAAGGGCATAACTTGCAGGAACACTCTGTCGTTCTTGTCCGCGGCGGCCGCGTGAAAGACCTTCCAGGAGTCCGTTACCACATCGTCCGCGGTGTGCTTGATACCGAAGGTGTGCGTGACCGTAAGCAAGGTCGTTCACTCTACGGTGCCAAGAAGCCTAAAGGGAAGTAGTCTTGTATTTTACTTTTCACTTTCAATTTTTCACTTTTCACTTCGATGTCTACCCTCCCGAAAGCATACATTCCCAAAGGCTCTGATCCACTCATGGAGAAATTCGTGAACTGCATCATGAAGCAAGGCAAGAAATCCACCGCTCGTCAGATCTTGGCAGACGCTCTGGACATTATTAAGACTCGTACCAAAGATCCACCACTCGAGGTCTTCAGCAAAGCTTTGCTTAATACGACGCCACTCGTTGAAGTCCGTCCTAAGCGTATCGCCGGAGCCGTATATCAGGTTCCTACCGAAGTCCCCGCCAAGCGCCAGCTCTCACTCAGTATCCGTTGGATCCTGAATGCTGCGCGTGATCGTAAAGGCATGCCGATGGCCGAAAAGCTTGCACTAGAACTTTTGGACGCATCAGCAGAGCAGGGTTCTGCGGTGAAGAAGAAAGAAGACGTCTACAAGATGGCGCAGGCAAACAAGGCCTATGCGCATTTTGCGAAGATGGGGTAAAAAGCCTGAAAGAATCTTATTTATACTTTCTAGACCTGTTTTTGGCCGAACTTTGTAATAAAACGTTATTAGTGTATAATGTATTAGTTTCTTAATTTCTAACACAAACAAATATATGCAAAATGTTTCTCTGACTTATAAAAATAAAGTTTTTCTTGCGCTCATCGCAATTGCTGCAGTTGGAACTGCACTTATTGGTTCTCAAAAGTTTGTTACGGGGAGTGTCATTAATGGCGGTATGACCCAGACGCCTACGGCAACTGACCTCGTTCTTACGATGCCTGCCCCGCTGAATGTAGTGGATAAGACTACTCTGACGCTGAAGCCGAAGGTGCGAAATAATTGGTCTGAAAAAGCTGAGACTATTGTCGTCCACATGATATTGCCTCCAGGTTTGACGTTTGATGCAGTAGCTTCTGAAAAGGGATGCACGGTGAATGATCAGAATATTGTGACATGTCCTCAAATTATGTATTTGGGTGGTAATCAGGAGCGCACTCTCACTGTTCGTGTAAAAGTAGATGCATGTAAAAATATTCAACCTCCTACCAATTCTAAGACGTTGAGTGTTTGGACAATCGCGACAACGTCTACGGAAGACGTGAATACCGCTACGAACATTCAGCAAAATCTTTTCATGCTTACATGTGCTTCTCCTGGAGTCACGAGTGGAGGTACGGGTGGCGCTACAGCAGGTGGGCCTCCGCCTCCTCCTAGTGCTTCAACGGGTGATCTGTACATTACAAAATCAGCGACTCCGACACGTTCTCATATGGCTCTCGGTGGCACGTTGAGTGATGAGGTTCTGCGTCTGACGTTCCGTGCCGAGAAAGAAGACATTGATGTCACGGATCTCGTCTTTACGGCAACGGGCCCGAATGCAGCTTCGATCTCCACGAACGTTGATCGTATCGAGCTCTTCAAGGTTGGTTCGACGACTCCTTTTGCCTCTGCGACTATTGCAAATTGTGGCAGTACATCCGCTCCTGCAAACTCAATGTGCGCCAAGATGGATGCTCAGGAGTTCGTTGCCCCGAAGGGATTAGATATGAACCTCTTGGCTCGTTTGCGTGTAAAGACCGACGTTGATGGCTCCGTCTCGGGTCAGCAAGTACAACTCATGTTTGGTACAGTTTCAAGTGTTGTGGCTCGTGGTCTCACTTCTTCCAATCTCCTTTCTGTGAACGATGGTGATGCTCTCGCAGAAGGTGAAGTCTTCATTGGCACATCTTCTCCTGCTGCGTCCCAAACGATCACAGGAAAAGACAACGCCGTTGTGCATTCCAAAATTATGTCCATCACGAACGCATCTCCTGATGCAAATGGCACGGCTATCCCAACTGGTATTCAGCGTGCAATCGGTCAGTTCAAGTTCAGTGCTGCCGCTGCAAATAACACGAAGAACGGCAACAACAGTTTCACGTTGTCTGGCGTCATCTTCAACGTCAACGCTACGAACGTGCTGCTTGGCACTGGTGACCAGACGTCTCTGGCCACATCGGACTTCAAGATCTACAGCAAACTTGATCCGACGATGAAGAGTACATGTACTGCTGACAAGGCAATTGCCACTGATGCTCTTGTCATTACGTGCAGTAATCTCACGAGCTCGCTCGTGAACACCGAGATTGATCCTGACAGTGACGTCACTTTCGTTCTTGAGGCAGAAGTTGTAAATGCCAAGATCAGCAACACTTCGGCATCGACGCTTCAGGTCTCTTTCCAGAACTTTGATTCTATGAGCGCAACGACTTTCGGTGCTGCCGGTAGTCATGTTCGTTGGCTCGACAAAGACAATGCTTCTTCTCCTGCTTCGTTCCTCTGGATCGAGTCTTCAGACAGCGGCGTTAAAGGAACGTCGTATAACGGTTAGGAATAACTAGATCGTCTGAAAAAAGAACGCCTCGAAAGTCGGGGCGTTCTTTGGGAAAAGAAGACGTCTACAAGATGGCGCAGGCAAACAAGGCTTACGCACATTTTGCGAAGATGGGGTAAAAAGTTTGACTCTTTTGAGTGCTTAGACTAGAATAATATTGTTCTCAAGTCCTGTGTATCCCATCTGGGGAAACGAATCTCGCTCCGGAAATCGGGGCGTTTTTCTTATAATTCTCTATTATTGTCGCAATGGTGGAGCCCGGGGGAATCGAACCCCAGCGCCGGGTTCTCAAGTCCTGCGCACACACCTGGTCGGGCCCCGAAACCATGCGACTGTACGATCGTACACCCTAAAAATCTTTCTCATAATGATGATCGTCACATGTTTTTACGGCTAACATGCCTAAGCGAATTTAGCGAAGCTGTGATTACCGTCAAGGACTCGGAAGGCACGCGCCATCGCTACATCCATATGGACATTCGTAGTTTTGCATTCTGCCGATTCCCAGAGCGTCACAATATGTTTCCACAAGCATTTTTGGGTTCACGGGATTCTTATTTTGGTCTTTGTAACAGGTGTCGTAAACTCCTGTGTACACCGCACCTCCACTCACGTACGTAGATATTGCCCCTTTCTGGTCATAGACCATGCCACCATCAGTGTCTGTACATGGGTCGAGTGCTTTTTCTGCATTGATGCTTGTTTGCAATGTATTGTTTGATTGGTTCGGATCTGGGGTGGGGACTGCAAAGCGTACTGTTGCTGTCACAGGGAAATTTACAGGCTTATTTCGTGGGACAATGTACTGTCCACCCATGTCGATTCCCACACCATTGTTTACACCAAGTATTACTGTTGCTTCTCCCCTCCACGTAAAGCCAGATGGATACTCGTCTGTTGCCCCGGCAATGAGTGTTGCGGTGATACTTCTCGCTGATGAGTATGCAGGTCCATTATTAAACGCCGAGATGCTGACAGTGATGGTGTCAGTTGTGTCTGTGGATGGAAGACGAGCGTAGGAAATTTTAGAGACGGTGAGGTCAATCGTTTGCTCCGTTTGGCATGTCGCGCTGCAACCATCTCCTGCTACAGCATTGCTGTCATCACACTGCTCACCTATTTCGACGACGCCATTTCCACAAACAGAAAGTGGAGCTAAAAGGCAGGAATTATTCGCACATCCGTAGGCACAACTCACGAGTACAGAAGCCATTTGATACGTACTGAGGCAGATATGTTCTTTTACAAGGAGTGGCGTCACGCAACTATCACTAAATTTCGTCATGCCGTATTGAACAAATCCATTGACGGCGGGCCAATTCCCACCGTCAGAATCTGAACATGTTGATTCTATTTTGCACAGACTACCACATCCATCGTAGTTTATAAGATTTCCGTCGTCACATTGTTCTGTTTCTTCGATTTTATTATTCCCACAGACAGTCATTGGTGCAGAGAGACAAACGTTATTCAGACACCCATACGGACAGTTAAAACTGATCGATCCCATCTGGAAACGGTTGTAACAGATGTACTCTTTTATGACGGCGTTACTCACGCAGCTATCTTGGAACGTCATGGCTCCGAACTGAACGAATCCACTTGTCGTCGATACATTTCCCCCGTCTGAGTCATTGCATGAAGATTCTGTTTTACACAGAGAACCGCATCCGTCGTAATTCGTCGTATTCCCATCATCACAGGTTTCAGGTGTTTCGACGATTCCGTTGCCGCAAATTGCAGGTGGTAATGGCGTACATGCGCCATCCTGACAAGGAGTAGCGCACGTGTAGGTCATACTTGTGAAGGAACCAGGGCTTGTGCATCGGTACTCCCAGAGTTTCCCGTCTGCAGCACAGAAGTCCGTTATCTTTTGACCTCGCAGCGATACGCTACCACGAACAAGAGGTTGTGTGCCTCCATCAGTGTCGGTGCAAGACACTTCTTCTCTCTTACAATTATTGGAACATCCGTCACCAATCGTTCGGTTGCCGTCATCACACTCTTCGTCCGACTCAACACTGTTGTTACCACAGACTGTACCCGGAAGGCATGCTCCATTCCGACAGCCATTTGGACATGTTAGACGATTTGCAAATGGAGTTCCTGCTATCGAACACGTGAATTCAAGTAGCGTATTTGGGTCTTCACAAAAGTCTGTTTCGTTATTATCTCCGCCACGCACCGTTCCTTGTTTTGTAGGAGTATTTCCTCCATCGTCATCGGTACATTGTACTTCTTTTCTGCACGAAGCTGTACAGCCGTCACCGCTCAGTGTGTTTCCGTCATCGCATTCCTCAAAATCACTGACTGTACTGTCACCACAGCGATGGATCGTGGAGACACAGTCGCCAGATACGCATCTATCGTTGCAGAGTTTATTCGTACGCCACTGGAAACATCCAACCCTCCGCTCGCAGATCTCCGTCGATGTGCCAGCAGTGTTACAACGCAGTTCACCCTCTCTTTCACAGGATGAGACACACTGTGGAACACATGCACCGTCCGAGCAAAATTCATCCTCATGACAACTGCGGTCCATACGCCAGCTGGCCGCTCCATTATTCTGGGCACAAATTTCTACGATATCACTTCCATCACAACGATACGTACCGATATCGCAGAGTGGCTTTAGAATAGTTAATGCCAGAGAATCACGGTTATTTGCCGTTGTCCATTCTTCGACACCGCTTGGCTCACTGACGACGATGCGTACAATGAATGCTCCAGCGGTGTTATAGGTGTGCGTAAACATCAGTGTGTTTTCTTTGTCCTGCGCAAGACGTCCAATGACTTTGACCGACTGTCGTCCGTCGCCCCAGTCAACGGTGATTGTTGCTGTATCGATGGGATGTACCCCTGTGCTATTGATAACAGCTGTGAATGATATTTCTGTACCGACAGTCGTCTCTGGGTCAGGTTGGATCGGGATCGTGAGTGATAGATCTGGAGGTCTCTCGGTTTGCACGGGTTGTTTGCTCGTGATTTGTTCCAGTGCATTGACCTCGACTGATCCTACCTCCGAGATTGTGCGTTCATATGCTTTGATGTCTTCTACGTTGATGAGGACGACAGACGTTTCTTCATCGGTAGTACCCAAGGTCGCTGGGACATCGATCATTGATTCTGTCCCCATAGAGAGGGATTCCGTTCCATCGAGTGAAGAGATGCCAAGCGAGATTAGTAGCTCCTGAAGAGTCGCACGTTGCTCGGCTGCTTCTTTCGCCACCAGCTCTCGGATATCAGACTGCGTGGTTGTGTCATTCGCTTTGTCGGCGAGGGCAAGAGCCTCTTCGGTGTACCTCACGATGGCAGCCAGTGTTTCGGTATCCAGCTTGCCCTGGAGCGAGAGTGTCCGTAATTCATCCGTGCGACGTTTCGCAAATTTCAGCAGTGACCTAGCTTGTTGCTCCGGCGAAGACGACAGGGAGAGTTCGGCCCGTTCTACGATGAGCTTGAGTTCGTAGAGTGAGCTTTGACGCGTGACGGACGGAGAAACGTACGCATAGGTTGTTGTAAGGCCTGATGCCGCCAGAAGTACAAAACATGCCATTGCTACGCTCGCTGTCCATCCGAACATTCCATGCCCTTTCGACATCGGCAGGTACGCAGCTCCTTTTTTTGTCACTCGCTGACGCATGAGCCGTCCGTAGAGTGCATCTCGGAAGTCATTCGATGGTTCTACTTTGAGTAGTCGTTCGTGGAGGAGCTCACTGATGAGTTCTTCATCGAATGGCCGTTGATGTTTGTGCTTAGGCGACATGGTCAGGATCGTGATGAGCATGGGAAAGATACGTTCGGAGTGTTTTCAGTGATCTGGAAATTGCGACATTGACATTGTTTTCTGTCATTCCAAGTGTGGAACCAATGTCTGCATGGGTCATGCCTGAGGAGAGCTTGAGAGCCCAGATCTGTTGTTGTTTCTCAGGGAGCACAGCACTCGCTTTCCACAGTTTCTCCATGAGCACGCTTCGGTCAATTGCGTCGTGATCAAACTCCTGTCCTGGCTGCTGGAACTCTTCCAGTGCATCCAGAGATGTAACGTTGTTATGAGAGCGACGGGTGAAGTCTATGAGTGTATGACGGGCGATCGTGAAGACCCATACGGAGAAAGGAATACCTCTATCTTGATATGTATGGAGTTTTTCAAATATTTTTACGAACGTCTCTGAGGTGAGATCCTCTGCATCTTCTTTCTGCCGGATGCGGAAGGAGTGGAAGTGGTACACGCGGGTGAAGTAGCGGTCGAAGAGAGCAGAAAATGCTTGGGGATCGTCCTCAATGTCATGTAGTAGCTGAAGGTCCGTGCGCGGATCCTCTGCCGTTGGTGACATGTCTGATTGCAAGGATCGATGTCGTACAACAGGAAGAACGTCCTCATGCGCCATTTTCTTACACAGAAAAAGCGTGAATATATGGTGCACGCGGGGGAGCCAAGAAGGGAGGAGTAGTAGCAACATAGAATTCTATTGAACGATAGCCTGTGTGATGGATCATCATTTGTAAAGTCTATCGTTGTCTCAGCACCACATATTTTTTTTAAAAACAGGCGGACTTGCATTATACATAAAATAATTTATTATACAACTTCAAAATAAGTGTAAGAAGTATCGTCGTCGCTTCGTTATACCTGTCATCTACTCAATTACCCCCTTTCTCGTATGAAGTACAAATTTCTATTCTCCTCTGCCCTTACGCTTGCGCTCGTCGCATTCGTTGGCTCGCCACGTGCGCAAGCTGCAAGCGGAGCGGATCTTTCCGTTTCTATTAAAACTCCTGTTGCAAGTATCCTGAAGGGGGAAATAGTGACGTACGCAATAACCGTACTCAATAATGGTCCCGTGGCCGCCCCATCTTTTACGCTCAAAAATGAAGTACCGGCTGGACTCACCTTTGTTTCCGCTACATCTGGCTGCAATCTCGTTGGCACGACCGTGACGTGTGTGTCCACGAAGATCAATGCTGGTTCTTCACGAGCTTTCAACGTGAAATATTCCACAGCATCAGCAAGTTGCGAAGCATCGGTAACGAATGTTGCTACTGTTTCTTCACTCAATGATCCAAATCTCGCTAATAATACGAGCAACACCGTCTCCACGACTGTGGCTTGCCCAGACTTCTCTATTACAAAGTCTGCTCCTTTGAGTATCGCAAAAGGCAATCTTCTTTTGTACACGATCAAAGTGACGAACAACGGCCCTTCGGTTGCTCAGACATTTACGATGACTGACCTGATCCCAGAGGGTCTTGTCTTTGATTCGGCTTCCAAAGAATGCTCTGTTGCTGGTACTTCAGTAACGTGTTCTACGCGAGTCGGTGCTGGTAAATCTCGCAGCATTTCCCTCAAGTTCTCCACGGATTCCTTAGCCTGCGAATCAGTGATCAATAACACTGCCTCTGTCTCCGCAGTCTACGATCCGAATGCTTCCAATGACACGAGCAACACCGTCTCCACGACTGTGACTTGCCCAGATCTTTTCATCACAAAGTCCGCTCCTGTTACGGTTCTGAAAGGTAATCTCCTTTCGTACGCCCTCAGAGTGAAAAACAATAGTGCTTTGGCTACGAGGTCTTTCACGATGAAAGATGCTGTCCCAGCTGGTGTTACCTTTGATGCCGCTTCCGCTCCCGTCGGTTGTAGCCTCGTCGGTTCCGCTGTGACGTGCTCAGGAAAAGTTGGTCCTGGTGGATCTCGTGATTTTACTCTCAAGTTCTCTACGACTGACGCTACGTGCGGATCAGTGATCAGTAACACCGCTTCCGTCTCTGCGGTCAACGATCCGAATGCTGCAAATGATACGAGCAACACAGTCACAACGACTGTTACGTGTCAGGAGGCCGATCTCTCCATAACGAAGTCCGGCCCTACGACCATCGAAAAAGGTGCTGTTCTGACCTATTCCATCACCGTCGCGAATGCCGGTCCAACAGTCACGAACACCGTCGCACGTGATGTCATCCCTTCCGGCCTTACTTTCTTGCCGGCGCCACAGTCTTCCAAGTACTGCAAAGTCGTCGGTCCTTCAGTTGTCTGTAACGCAGGAAACCTTGCCACAGGCAAGTCCGCGACGTTTACTCTCGCATTCGGTACGTCTGCAGCTGTGTGCGATTCGACCATCCAGAACGTCGCCACTGTGACGACCAACGGTGCTATCGACCCGAATACTGCTAATAACACGAGCGCTACTGTCTCGACGAATGTCACGTGTACTTCAGCGATCGAGAACGAACTCACGATCGTGCAGAAGGCCATGGCTACCACTGATACCGCTGTGAAGAATCAGAAAGATATCAATCTCCTCCGTTTCGAGGCACATGCAGATAATGAAGTAATTGTTGCAACATCCTTTCGCTTCAATGCTGCACAAGGATCACTCAACAATGCTCAAAACTATAAACTTTGGGCAGATACCGACAATAATGGTTCCGTCGATACGGTTTTCCATGCAGCAGTTTCTCCTGTAAGCGGACTGGTGACATTCGATAATATCTTTGGAGGTGGCGTTGTTGTCCCAGCTATGGGGTCTGTCATCTTTGAAGTTCATGCTGATGTTGCCTCTTCATTGGTTGACAATACATTGCAACTCAAATTTGCAACGACGCTTCCAGCCTACGTAGGTTCTGAGACATTGAATGAAGGTACTGCTCTTAGCGGCATCAAAACCGATGGAGTCTGTGCCACGACCTGTGAAACAACGGTCGCGACTGCACAAGCAACGATCTACACGCTCATTTCTCAGGGCAATCTCTACATCACACAACCTTCTATTCCTCTCCGAAGTCACCAGTTACTAGGAGGAACGTTGGGAGAGGAGATTTTGCGTCTGCAGTTCCGCGCTGAATACGAGCCAGTAGATGTGACTCTTCTGCGTTTCTATACTGTGGATCATGGTGTAATTTCGGTCGATAGACTGGAACTATTTTACGAAGGTCAGACTACACCCTTTGCTTTTGCTACAGGTTCTGTTTGCGGAACTGGATTTTCTCCTGGTACTTTTTGTGTAGCTTTACAAAATCATCAGTTAGTAGTTCCTAAAGGATCTATTTTACCCGTTCTTGTTCGAGCACATGTCAAAACAGACGTGGATGGTGCTATCAGTGGGGAGTTAGTACAAATAGGAATAGCTGGTGGCATGTTTGAAGCTTCAGTAGAAGCTAGAGGTGTTCTTTCGACAAATGAGCTCAACAGAGATGGTGAGACTACCATCCCAGGTAAAATATATATAGGAGGGAATCAGTATGGCTATGATGATACTGTTGCTGGAGGAATGAATTTTGTTACTTTGTCCAAAGTCACATCCATCAAGAATGCTTCTCCTGATGCGGATGGCACGGCAATCCCAACAGGATCTCAGCGCGCTATTGGTCAGTTCAAGTTCAGTGCTGCCGCTGCAAATAATACGAAGAATGGTATGAACAGGTGGACGCTCTCTGACATCATCTTCAACGTGAATGCCACGAACGTCCTGCTTGGTTCCGGTGATCAGACGGCTCTGGCCACATCGGACTTCAAGATCTACAGCAAACTTGATCCGACGATGAAGAGTACATGTACTGCTGACAAGGCAATTGCCACTGATGCTCTTGTCATTACGTGCAGTAATCTCATGAGCTCGTCAGTAAATACTGAAATTGAACCTGGTTCCGATGTGACCTTCGTTCTTGAGGCAGAAGTTGTAAATGCCAAGATCAGCAACACTTCGGCCTCCACGCTTCAGGTCTCTCTCCAGAACTTCTCTGATATCTCCGCTTCCGCTTTCAGTCCATCGCAAAGCCACATCCGTTGGCTTGATCAGGATTTTGGTTCTTCAACGCAGTTCTTCGGGACCGAATCTTCAGAGACTGTGATCAACAGTACGTCGTTTCAGGGTTAATCATTGTTATTTATTCACTGATAGAGAAGGGCTACCTCGAACGAGGTGGCCTTTCTTTTACGAAGAATCGAACAGCATGAAAAAACCCTTAAAGAACCCTGAATAGTCCTTTTATGTGTTCTTGGCTAAGCGCTTGCTTAATATAAAAAATAATGTATTATACATTTTCAAAGTATGTGTAAGGAGTATCCTCGTCGCTCCGTTTTAACTGTCATCTACTCAATTACTTCCCCCCCCCCTTCGTATGAAGTACAAATTTCTGTTTTCCTCTGCTCTTACGCTTGCGCTCGTCGCAATCGTTGGCTCGCCAAGTGCGCAAGCTGCTTCAGGCGATTTTATCATTGGCATAAAAACGAATAATCCTGGCAAGAGTACATCGAAGCAATTTACGATTCCCACGACGGGAGGTGGATATAAGTACAATGTTGACTGCGATAATAATGGTAAGAATGAAGCCGTTGGGAGGACTGGAAACTACACATGTACGTACGCAACTCCCGGAGTGTATTCGGTACGGATCAGCGGGACTTTCCCACGTATCTATTTCGGTTTAAATAATGGTAATAATGATAAACAGAAACTTTTGACCGTTCAACAGTGGGGCACAGGAGTGTGGTCGAGCATGGAAAGTGCATTCATGGGTTGCTCAAATCTTACAACCCTCTCAGCAACAGATGTACCGAATCTTACGAATGTGACTGATATGTCGTGGATGTTCTTCAACACAGCAGCATTTATTGGTAGTCCCAATATGAATACGTGGAATACCTCATCAGTGAAGGATATGCACGGGATGTTCTCTGTTACACCATTTTTCAATCAGAATATTGGAGCATGGGATACATCATCTGTTACAGATATGAGAGTCATGTTTCGTTCTGCTAGATCTTTCAACCAAAATATTGGAGGATGGAACACTGATGCAGTGACGGATATGTCTGGGATGTTCATTGGAGCCGTTCAGTTCAACCAAGACATCGGTGCGTGGAATACTGCATCGGTCACAAACATGAGTGGCATGTTTTCTAATGCGCTTTCATTCAATCAAAACATTGGTGACTGGAACACTCAAAAGGTCACAACGATGTCGAAAATGTTTGCACGAGCTACTAATTTTGAACAGAATCTAGGGCAATGGAATGTGAAAAAGCTGCGCAGTGCCGAGTCAATGTTCCATACTGTTACTCTTGATACCGCAAACTACGATGCACTTCTCACTGGTTGGGCTGCACAGTCACCACTTCTTGAAAGCGGGGTGGTATTTGATGCTGGTAATAGCAAATACTGTGCGGTTGATGCAAAGGCAGTACTGACAGGAGCTCCAAATAATTGGTCCGTCACCGATGGTGGACAGGATACATGTGCACCAGTTATCCAAAACGAACTCACTATTATCCAGAAAGCTACAGCTACAACTGATAACGCAGTCAAAAACCAGAAGAACATTTCTCTCCTCCGTTTTGAAGCACATGCAGAGAACGAGGATATTCTTACCACTTCTTTTGCCTTTGACGCAGCGCAGGGATCACTCCTGAACGGCGCAAACTACGCTTTGTGGGTTGATACTGATGGTAACACCGTTGTTGATACTATTCTCAGAAAAGGAGTTTCTCCTGTGAGCGGAGTAGTCACGCTCGACGCACTCTTGGGTACTGGCTATGTTGTTCCAGCTACTAAAACTGTCGTCTTCGAAGTTCATGCCGACGTACCTCCTAGCCTTGCTAGTAACTCGCTTCAGCTGAAATTTGCAACGACGCTTCCAGCCTACGTAGGTTCTGAGACATTGAATGAAGGTACTCCTCTTAGCGGCATCAAGACCGATGGAGTCTGTGCCACGACATGTGAAACAACGGTCACGACTGCACAAGCAACGATCTACACCCTCCGTTCCCAAGGTGATCTCTTCATCACGAAGTCATCTACTCCAACACGTAAACATCAGCTCCTTGGTGGCACGTTGAGTGATGAAGTCATGCGTTTACAGTTCCATGCTGAGTACGAAGATATTGATGTCACAAATCTTGTTTTCACTGCTACGGGTCCAAATGCAGGTACATTTGCCTCGAACGTTGATCGTATCGAACTCTTCAAGGTCGGTTCAGAGACGCCATTCGCTATTGCAAACGTTGCAGGCTGCGGCACCACATCAGTTCCTGCAAACTCCATGTGTGCCACGATGAACGGTCAGGAATTGATTGTTCCGAAGGGTTCAAATATGAATACCTTGGCTCGTTTGCGCATGCGCACAGACGTTGATGGTTCTGTCTCTGGTCAGCAAGTACAGCTCGCCGTTGATGCAGTTGCAGGAGCAAAGGCTCGAGGTCTAATCTCCTCGAATACTCTTGATGCAAACGATGGCGATGGAGTCAGTGGTGAAGGCGAGGTTTTCATCGGGGTTTCTGCTGCAGCACCTTCCCAGACGATCATCGGAAATGACAACGTCGTTGTGCACTCCAAAGTCACGTCTATCACAAACGCTTCTCCAGATTCTGATGGCACTTCTATCCCAACAGGACCACAGCGTCAGATTGGTCAGTTCAAGTTCAGCGCTGCTTCTGCAAGTAATACGAAGAACGGAAACAATAAATTCACGCTGTCTGATATCATTTTCAGTGTAAACACGACGAACGTCAAAACAGGCACGTCGTCGTACTTGGTCTATAACAAGGCTGATCCTACGACCAAGGCTTCTTGTATCGTCACAACTGTCAGTGCTTCTCAGCTTCTCGCAACATGCGGCGGTCTCACGTTCGGCTCTGTCGATACGGCGATCGATCCAGGATCAGATATGACCCTTGTTCTTGAGACAAACGTTATTAATCCGAAGGTCAACAACTTTGCCTCTTCGACCCTTCAGGTCTCTCTCCAGAACTTTGATTCCATCAGCGCTACGGCATTCGGTGCTGCTGGTAGCCACGTTCGTTGGCTCGATAAGGATAACGTTACGTCGACACAGTTCCTTTGGATCGAGTCTTCAGAGAGCGACGTCAAGGGAACGTCATATAACGGTTAGGAATTAGTAGATCGTCTGAAAAAAGAACGCCTCGAAAGTCGGGGCGTTTTTTTAAAGGACGTGGCTTAATGGAAAATTATGGGGGCTAAAATGAAGCGTTTACCTGTTGTCTTAGCCAAGATATGATGAAATTTTCCCTGTTTACCATGAAAAATATGTTCTGAATGTAGTTCGCGCTCGATCAAGAAAGACGGAACATACAAGAATCGAC
>CALRGQ010000003.1 GCA_943357915.1 Candidatus Peribacteria bacterium | reverse complement strand
GCTACTTTGTGGCAACGGTAGGAGAGATCAACCACGAAACGATCAAGAACTATGTTGAACAACAAGGAAAGAAAGATATCGAGGATGAGTGCAGCGAGATGGAGGGTGGAGGGGAAGCCACGCGGCTTTAGCCCGTGGCTAGTTCACTCTTCTGCTGTTAGCCGGAGGGTTTAGCGT
Organism: Candidatus Peribacteria bacterium; assembly: GCA_943357915.1. Taxonomy (GTDB): domain Bacteria; phylum Patescibacteriota; class Gracilibacteria; order Peribacterales; family Peribacteraceae; genus JAGORY01. The sequence goes on along the minus strand of CALRGQ010000003.1, from coordinate 54,604 downwards.
CATAAAGAAGAAACATTACGATTCTGAGCTACTGTGGATACTCATCCCACTGATCTTCTTCAGCTGGATGGTGTTCGTGCGTGCGAGTGTCCTGCTCACCGTGCTCAACGTGCTTGCATCTTTCTTCCTCTTGCTGCTTCTTGGTGATGTATTGACCGGCCGAAGGCTCAGAAACTATGTTTTGGTCGGATATGCTAGCGTGATAGTTCTGCCTCTAAAGTTTTTCCCGTCGCTCGCTCGGTCATTCTCGGATATCGGGTCACTCCGGGGAGTTCACAAGCATTCGGAAACGGTATCACGAGTTCTGAAAGGGGTGTTCATGGCTATACCAGCCCTCATCATTTTTGGTCTTCTTTTCTCATCAGCAGACCTGTTATTCCAGAAATACCTGACGGATCTTTTCACGTTCCAAATTTCTGCAGACACATTGGCTCGCGTCATTCGGCTCATTGTCTTTACTTGTGCGTTACTTGGCGGGCTCTCGTACATCGCGACTACTGTGAACTCTGCAGAAGCCCCTGTTTCGAAGAAACTGCTTTCCCTCGGTACGCTTGAAGTATCCATCTTTCTCGGTGCGATTAACCTCTTGTTCCTGTTTTTCATCCTGATTCAGCTCGTCTATCTCTTTGGTGGGGAAGAACACATTATGTCCCAAGGCATTACTTATGCGGAGTATGCTCGAAAAGGTTTTTTTGAACTGATCGCCGTCGCGGTGTTCTCATTTCTGATTTTGTGGAAGACCGAAGAGTGCGTCATAAAAAAAGAAAGCCTGCATCATTCTGCAGTTTTCAAGTACTTCAGTGGTGCTCTGGCTTTTCAGATCTTTGTCATTATGGCATCTGCGTTCATGCGGCTCTCACTCTACGAAGACGCCTATGGCTTCACGACGCTAAGGCTCTACAGCCACGCGTTCATTATTTTCCTCAGCATTATCTTTTTGATTCTCCTCTACAAAATCTTTGTCGATAGGAGAGAGAACACATTCGCTCATCGGATCTTTCTGTCTGTGATCGCATTTCTCGTGTGTATGAATCTACTCAACCCCGATGCTTTTATCGCACGCAAGAATGTCGAGCACTTTGCGGATACGCCTGAGAAATTAGACACTGAGTACCTCAGTAGTTTGTCCTCTGATTCCTTCCCTTGGTATGTGGGGGAATTTTACTGGGAGCAGGTTAGAACGGATTCATGGCAATCATTGAATCTCTCTCGTCTCAGGGCGAAAGAGTTACTAAGGGAGTCTGACATTGAGTAGAGCGACGGGCTCAGATCGTATTAAATTTAGAATCAATATTGTTTGTAGGGTTGTTTTACTGGATTTATTCAACCCTTCGGCATATGATTCCAACCTTCTTCGTGTTACTTGACACTATATACACTTGATATTCTAATAATAATATGAGATAATACTACGATACATTTGTACATGCCCTTCAGCCCCCAAGAATTACAGGCCGCAACCAAAGCCCTTGAACAGGCCAATCGTTTGCTGATCATCCCACATGCAAATGTTGATCCGGATGGCCTTAGTAGTGCGCTTGCTTGCTACTCGCTCTTCAGAGCGATCGGGAAAGACTGTACGGTGATCTGCCCGGATACGCTTCCGGAGTCACTGAAGTTTTTGCCAAACTTTGAGCATCTGGATACTGATGTTGCTAGTGAACAGGAATTTGTCATTACCTTAGACTGCTCCGAGGGCGTCGAGATCGACAAGCTTCGGTACACCGTCGAAGACAATAAGGTGAATATTATCGTGGTCCCGAAGAAGGGGCGGATTCAAGCTAAACATCTTACAACGTTGGATAGCGGTAGCGGATATGATCTGATTGTTGTTGTTGATAGTGCCGAGCTTTCTCTGCTCGGTTCTCTTTATACGGATAACATTGATCTCTTTCAGTCCACGCCGATTTTGAATGTTGATCATCACATCAGTAATACGCGCTTTGGACAGTTGCAGCTGATTGATCCGACTTGTGCCAGTGCAACAGAAGTATTGTTTGCTTGGTTCTTGTCACATCCGACATGGAAAGATTTGATCACGCCGGATATTGCGACACTGCTCCTCACTGGGCTTATCACCGATACACGTAGCTTCCAGAACCCGAATACGACGCCGAGGTCACTGGAAGTAGCAGCGAATTTACTTGATCTCGGAGCCAGGCAACAGGAGATCATTCAGCACATCTATAAGACCAAGCCGCTCTCAACACTCAAGATCTGGGGTCGGGCGCTCAATCAGATTCAGTTTGATCCTGAGTCCAAAATCGTATGGTCGAGCATTAGCCGAGAAGACCTGACGGAAATGGGCGCGACGTCCAAAGAGTCAGCCGGAATTTTGGATGAACTTATTTCGACGATTCCGGATGCCGATGTGCATGCGCTGTTCACCGAAATCGAGGATGGGGGATTCAAGGCCAGTTTGCGTTCAACGACGGCGATCGACGTCAATAAAGCTGCCGGTCGGCTTTTTGGTGGGGGAGGCCATGCACGTGCTTCCGGATTTAAAATAAAACAATACGGAAACTTTCAGCTTAAAGTCATTGAGTGTGTAAAAATGCTTACGGAAGAAATGCGTCGGCAACGTGATGACGTGCAGTCAGCGCCAATCATTGAAGCGCGAGAAATTCCAAGAGAAGTCCAAAAACCGCTTCCGGAAGCCAAGAAAAAGACTACTCCGGATATCGATATTGTCGACAAACTTGGATCCAATCAGGTAGTTCAGAAAAATTCAGATACAGATATTGTCTCGAAGCTTGGATCGTGAGCGAGCAGGACGCGACGTCCTGCCTGCGGAATCCTTTGGACGCGACGTGCTGCCTGCGGAATCTTTTGGACGCGACGTCCTGCCTGCGGATGGGGGAGTGAAGCGTAGTATTTGACGTTTTCCTGTGTTACGCTGTGACTAACGGCTATTTCCGTAACTCATGCGTCTCGTCCAAGTCGCGAAAATCTTAGGCTTACCCGGGCAGGAACTTCGTAAGGAGCTTCTGAATGTTGATTTTGGTATTAAACCTGCTGACCGTGAAGTACCAGATAATCTAGCCATGGGCATCATTCGTTTCGTCGCTTCTAAACGAAATATCGCCGTGAATTGGGAAGAAGTGGAGGCAATGCGAACCGGCCAGATCCCTCCAGAGAAAGAAACGGATGAACCGGCACCTGAGCAAGTTGCACCCGCGGCAGAGGAGGAAAAAAAGTCTGCGGCAAAACCAGAGAACTTAAATGTGCTTCGAAAGCTCTCGCTGGATAACGTCTCCAAGGAGGCAATAGATCGGCAAAAAGTTGCGCTGGCGAAAGATAAGCCAAAGACACTGACAAAAGAAGAACTCGAACAGCGCAAGGCCGAGGCTAAGATTTTTCAGAACATGGAGCGGCAAGATCGTTCCGTTCATCAACAACAAATTAAACAGAAGACCGGTCCGGTGATGATTCCGGGGCAGATCTCGGTGAAGGAGTTTGCCGAAAAAGCCGGTGTGCAAGTGCCGAAGATTATTTCAGCGCTCATGAAAAACGGCGTGTTGGCGTCTATTAATCAGCAGATCGATTTTGATACGGCAGCGCTTGTCGCCATGGAACTTGGTGTTTCCGTGGAACGAGAACAGGGTTCAGTGTCTGTTGAGGCGCTTTTGCAGAATGACCTCGCGGTGCTCACGAAAGAAGATGATCCCGCCACGCTTATTTCTCGTCCGCCGATCGTGACCGTTATGGGTCATGTTGACCACGGCAAGACCGCAATCTTGGATGCGATTCGTAGCGCGAATGTCGTCGCTGGTGAGGCCGGTGGTATAACGCAGCACATTGGTGCGTATCAGATCGTGCATCAGGGAAAGCCAATTACGTTTATTGATACGCCGGGTCATGAAGCTTTTACCGCCATGCGAGCTCGTGGAGCTCAGCTTACGGATATTGCTATCTTGGTTGTTTCAGCAGAAGAAGGCGTAAAGCCCACGACCATCGAAGCGATCGACCACGTGAAAGATGCTGAGGTACCAATGCTCGTTGCCATCAATAAAATAGACCGGCCGAATGCTGACCTGGAACGCGTGAAAGGTGAACTTGCAGGTCACAGTGTGCAGGCAGAGGACTGGGGTGGAACGGTACCAATGATTCCTGTGTCAGCACTCACAAAACAGGGTATCCCGGAGCTGCTTGAACATATTCTGCTCATGGCTGAGCTTGAGGAACTGAAAGCAAATCCCCATCGTCCAGCCATCGCAACGGTGATTGAAAGCCATCTGGACAAATCCCGTGGTCCGCTCGCGACTGTGATCGTGAATACCGGAACGCTCTCTGTTGGTGCGGTCATCGGATGCGGAGGGTCGTCCGGCAAAGTGAAAGCGCTTTCTGACTTCGCTGGTACGCGGATAGATCATGCAGGACCTTCATGCCCTGCCGTCATCTCTGGTCTCGGCACACTTCCAAATGTTGGAGATATCCTGCAAGTCTTTGCGACCGAAAAAGAACTGAAGGCGTATCTTACTGCATTTATTGAGAAGCAAGGCCAGATCGTGAAACGTGGTTTTGCAGACTTAGTCACTCGTCTTTCGGAAGGAAAACTGAAGGAACTGAAAGTTATTTTGAAAGCTGACGCACATGGTTCGCTTGAGTCTTTACAACAAGCTATCAGTAAACTCACAACTGACGTAGTACATCCCAAAGTCATTCATGCCGCAATAGGTGACGTGTCAGAAAGTGACGTCATGATGGCGTCTGCCGGTGAAGCGATCGTCGTTGGATTCAATGTTGATTCTTCTGCTGCAGTTGCTCGAACGGCTGAGCGCGAGGGTGTAAAAATCAAACACTACGATATTATCTACAAACTTCTGGAAGACTTAGAGCTGCTGCTGAAAGGCCTGATTATTCCGGTGGAAGAAGAGAAGGTGATCGGCCATCTGGAAGTCCGGGGTGTGTTCTTCACGAAAGGTTCTGAACAAATTGTCGGTGGTATGGTCCGTGATGGCATCCTCAAGCGCACGCCGTTTAGACTTCTTCGCGCAGGTGAGGTTGTCGGTACCGGACGCATTACGTCACTCAAGCATGTGGAAAAAGATATCAAAGAAGCAAAAGAGGGGATGGAGTGTGGTATGCGCGTGACGACAAGTATTGCCATCGAAGTTGAAGATGTCCTCGAGGCCTTTACGAAGGAATTTACGCGCGTGGAATAGTACGATTAACTTTCGAGTCTCCAGCATATAAATTCCTGCTCATACTTCGTCATTTCTTTGCCAAAAATTTTCAGTGCTTTCATCTCGTCTACTGCTGACATTGCTGACAGGATTTTATACAGTGGTGTTTGTTTTCCTCCTGTGAGATCCGCCAGCTGAACGGTTGGGTTAGGTTGCTGGAGTTGTTCCAGAATCTTCGTACTTTTCGTATTTTTTTGATATCTCTGAAGCTCTTCAAAGGCTTTTTTGCCCTCGGGACCCGTGAAGCCTTTGCCTGCAAGATCATCGATACCGTCGTTATCGAGCGAAGCGAAATACTCCAGGGCACGATTGCCGGAATCTTTCATATAGAAATCCGGATCGATGCAAAAGTGGGCGAAAAATCCCCATCCAACAGTCGCAGGACTGATGTCGTGATTTTCACTAAAAACTGCTTGTCCAATTCCGAGCGTGGCGACCAGGGCGCCGAGCAGGCCACCCATGCTCAACAGTGGTTGCATATCTATTCTCTTTTCTGCAAATATCTCATCGTACCAGTTTTTATGAGCCACACCCCGAGCGATAATAGGGTTGGCAACTGTCTTATGGTCCAGCGCACTACTCAAGCGTTTCGCAAGGATGCCCAACTGCAAGGTAGCGGGTGACTCGTTTGCTGTTTTCTGTACTGTATCGAGGAATGTCCGACTTTCCTGGATTTCAGCAAGAATTGTCCCCTGGTCACGAAAGGGATCCATAGAAAGAGTCTTCAAAACTTGCTTAAAATTTGGGCGGAGCGCTTTTTCGAGTGGGCCAAGTGTGCTCAGTACGGCATCAACCTCGGAGTTCATCACATCATTGACAGTTTGACCCGGTTGGATATTCCAGGACTGGGAAATTTTATCGTTCGTCATTCTAGTACGAATATCTATAGCCTCATTTCGGAGACCCATGACTCCTTTTTCGAGTTTTGAGAGTACGGGAGAACTGATGATTGGCATTTTTGCCATGGCCACCATTCGGTCCAGCATACCTGTCGCTTTTGCTGAGTTTGCAAGAAAGTCACGTTCTTGTGGATGACCGTTCATGTCCATTTTTTTTATTTCTTCCCAGTGCGCAGACTCACTTGAGTCTGTGTTTTCTACGAAACCGTTGATGTCAGGGTTTTCGAACATGAGGCTTGGTTATGGTGCGGGTGTGGCTGGAGGAGTGGCAGGACGTTCTATCGCTATATTGTTGTCTACGATGGCTTTCAGTGCCGGGTCCGCCAGCAGCGAACCGGGTTTGGAGTGTTCCATTGTCTGATTAAGGAGTGTCAGGGCTTCAATATTGCTCATTTCACTGTGGCCGAAAGCTGTTTTTAGTTCGTCCATCTTTCCCTGCCGATCTGCTCCGACAGCGCCTTCTACTGCACGCACAGCATCGACTATTTTCTGCGCGTTATCCCGATCATTTCTGAGAGTCTCAGCGAGTCTCACCGGATCATTTTCTCCTCCGTTTCCTCCTATTCCAACACTTTGCCTGAATGCTTGCCCTGGCGTCAGATCACTCCTACCTGAGGTTATGGTTGTCATAGCACCGCTAAGATTTCTCGGTAAGTTGGCCAAGCCTCCCACATTACGTGCAAAAGGCAACGGTAGTGGTACAAGCAGTGGGATCTTCGCAATAGAGCCAAAGACAGATTCACCGACGCCTTTGATCTTGTCCGTGAATTTTCCGATGATCTTGCTCTTACTGAGAGCCGCAAATGCACCGGTCCAGATGATGCCGACGGCGGCCATCGTCCAAAGGAGCTGCCACCAGGTCTTCACGCCTGAAAGAATCGGCACGCCTATCGTGAGTGATTCAGACAAGCCTGGCGGAGCTGGAACGGTGGCAACAGCCGAGAGCATAATAAAGCCGATGACGAAGGGGATTGCTATCGTCACTGGTAAGAAGGCAGCATTGAGGAACTCTTTCCAGATGTCGGTTTCAAATTCAAAGATGTTGGTTCCCAGTTTGCCGTTGATGACGTACCCAAGGAACGAGAACGGCATGAACGCCGTCGTGACCCAGAGGATGACGATGCGGATAAAGAGTCCTACTGCAAGGCCGAGCAGTGGCAGTATCACAGCAAGCTGAATAGCGAATGCAAGCATGACGCTCATTGCTATTTCAAGCGATACCATGGCTGCTTGGGTATCGTTCAGTGGCGGGGCGCCACCCCTGCCAATTGTCGAGGTCGGGATTGTGGCCAGCACCGTAATGCGGGCAAAACTGACGGCGAGACCGTTGATCATGGCATGCGCTGGCGCCATGGTGTTCTGTGCATTTGCATACGTGTCGGTCTTATGACATTCGATACCATCCACACACGTGCACCATATCCCTGGCCCTTCAATGACACGTACGGGGCAAAATTCTGTCATTTTCTCTGGACTTGGGAAAATAATAGCATTGGTCACGACGCGGCAATCAACCGGTCCGTTTTCATCAAGGGTTTTGCACGTAAATCCTTGACCGAGAATATTTGGAATCGTATATACCGTAGCCGTTAGTATGTTTGCGATGTCCATAATAACCCGTGGAAAGAACCACGAGAAATTGACGAGAATGACAGCAACGACGAAGTTGACGATTTTCTCTTTGGCCTTATCAGTCTTTCCCGTAATAATAACGTAGAACGAGACACCAATGAGCATGAGCGCAAAAATGATGTTCATGATGTCTCGAGATAGCACCCAGATGCTATTCAGGGATCCCATCATGATTGGATTATTGAAGAAGTCAGCCTGTAGCAGGTAACCCAAAAATTGCAGGATAATAAACAGCATGATGTGCATGAAGGTGTTTATGTACGCCATGTACCCCGTCAGACTGACCAAATCTGCACCGAGTGCTCCCTGAACACCAGCTCCCACATCACCAGCTGCATACACTGTAGGAATCACTAAGATTTCTGATTGGACGATCACTGCCAAAATGAGAGCATAGAGAGTTGCTTTCAGGATGTTGGATTTGTGTGTGAACATTTCTACTTATTGTAGCACAAAAGCAGTTTTCTCTCAATCATTGTTCAGTAAGCTTTTCATGAGACAAGCTAATCCTGAAGGTGATTAGACCGTAATCTTGGAAGATTGATGAATAAATTTTGTATACAAGAATCAAATATATGAACAGAAAAATTTGTATTTAATGGCTTACTTGAGCCAATAAAATAGAATAACTCTCTTGAACACATCAACTGATCAATTTTCTTGCTCTTGATATGCCTATTGAGTAACATTTGTGATCAGAATCTCCTTATCTACTTGCGACTTTATGGTTCACGACGCTTTGAAAGCAATGTTCAGTTCTCAGACTAGAGTCAAATTGCTCTCTGTCTTCCTTCTTCATCCTGAGGAGGAGTACTTCATCCGGCAGCTGACACGCTTACTGGGTGAGCAGATCAACTCTATTCGCCGTGAACTTGAAAACCTTCGGCGTATCGGACTTGTGAAGGCTCGGCATCGCAATCGGAAGAAGTTTTACAAGACAGACACAGACTTCATCTTTTATCCTGAGCTGCGCGCTATGTTCAGTAAAGATGTGAAAGGCGGCGAAAACGCTACGGTCGTATCTCTGAAAGGTCTTCCCGGACTGCAGTTTCTAGAACTCGCCGGCAGTTTCGTCGGAACGCACAGTAAAGTTGACTTGCTGGTGGTAGGGGATGTGAAGAAAGAGGTCATCGAGGTTGTGCTTGGACAGGATCCGACGATGCGTAATGTGAAGTACTCGTTGTTTTCAAAGGCCGACTTCTTATATCGCTTAAGCCTGCGTGACCGTTTTATCTTAGAAATTGTTGATGATCCACGGCATGTGGTTGCGCTGAGCCATATCGAGAAAGAGATGGAGGAGGCGAGAAAGTAGTCATAAGTCATAAGTGTAAAGTCATAAGTACGATATTTTTGACTTATGACTTAAGACTTGTGACTCATCGTGATTTCTCTTTACAGCCTTATTCGTGTCCTTTACACTCTCCCAGCTCATGACTGGAATCACTCTCAAACAACAGGCAGACAAGATGGTGCTGAACCGGCCGGACGTTCAGCCTGGTTACACCGTTCGCGTGCACACCAAGGTGCAGGAAGGTGATAAAGAGCGTGTGCAGATCTTCGAGGGGCTTGTCATCGGTGTTCACCGCGGTCATAGTCCTACGGATTGTAGTTTCACGGTTCGTAAAATTGCTTCCGGTATTGGAGTCGAACGCGTATTTCCGTTGCACTCACCTAATATTGAAAAAATCGAGGTCAAGAAAGTCGCCAGAGTCCGTCGTGCGAAGCTGAACTTTTTGCGCGGACGCACAGGCAAGAGTGCTCGTCTTTCTGAGAGATTTACGAATGCTGATGAATTTGCCAATGCCATCGCACCTGCTCCAATTGCCGATGTTGCAGTTGTTGAGGAAGCTCCAGTAGCAGAGGTTATAAAAGAAGAGGAGACGAAGGCCTAAGGTGGAATCAATCGATCTGCTTCTCTATGATGCGCTTCTATGAAGTGCGTTCTTGTTGGTAACTACGGCGTCGGCAATATAGGTGATGAAGCTCTGAGAGAATATTTTTTGTCAGCGTTTCCAGAGATCAGTTGGACTGTTGTTTCAGCACGGCCTGAGACTGCACATGAGGTGCCACGTTTACCGCTGGGAATTCGGTCATTATTTGCTCCATGGCTCCGAACAGTTAAGGCCATTCGTCACGCTGATGCACTCGTGTTTGGCGGTGGATCTTTGTTTACTGATATTGAATCAGTGTGGGCATGTGTCATCTGGCGTTCGTATGCTGCGTTGGCAGCTTGGTACCGTGTTCCGGTGATACTGGCGTTTCAGGGAGCTGGGCCATGGAAGACTGCTTTAGGCCTAAAGCTTGCGAAAAAAACGTACCAAGAGGCAGCATTTGTGTCTGTGCGGGATGCCGAGTCTTTGGCACGTCTGCAGTTATTCGGCCTCACCAAACCTGCAGTTCTGACATCCGATCCTGCCTTTGCTTTTTTTGGATCACATCCGCGAAATCCCATCGGAAAAAGGCTCGTGATTATTCCTCGCACCAACTCGAATCCTGCGTTCCTCGAGAAGGTGGGCGAGAAGCTTGAGGAAAATTTCACTGACGTGCGGATACTCCTTATGCAACCGAGCCAAGCTGAGCGCAGAGTAGGGGAGCGGTTTCGTTTGCTTGCTGGTGACAAAGCAGAGATTGTCCCATTAGTGTCCGTTTCTCAGTTCCTTCATGAGGTCTCAGCTGCTTCTGAGGTCATTTCCGAGCGTTATCATGGAGCGCTTGCAGCACTTGCGATGGGGGTTCCGGTTGAGATTGTTCCACAGGGTGAGGGAGATAAACTTCAGGCCTTACAGGCGGCCGTCAATCATTCTCAAGACAGCGTACAACTTTTCCGAGACAAGGTTTCTGTGGGAGAAAATGCATTGAAACAAGCATTGCAGGGATTTTGCTAGTTTCATCATGAATATGATAGAATGCCTGTGTATGCAGACTTTACGGTTAACGTCCGATGAACTGAGACAGTTTGAAGCTTTGGCTGCGCCTATTCGTAGCGCATGGAAGACAGAGGAGGTAGCGATGGAGTATATAGACTCAAGAGAGAAGATGAGTGTTCGCCTCTGGCAGCTGAGAGTCTCTAGTCCTGATCTACAAAGTATTGCAGTACTAGCAGGAAAAGGTCTCTCTCTTAACGATGTGGTAGAAAAAGTTACATCTATAGATTTATCATCTGTCTCTGAACATGATGTTCGCGAGATTCTGTACGCCCTTGGACCAGATGTCCTTGGCCTTATTATCAAGAACATTTTGTTGTCTGTACCGACATCGAAAGATATGGAACAAGTCCATGCGTACGCTACAGCACGCGCCCTCTTTTTTGCGCCTCTCACTGCATGATCACACCTCCAGAACAACATAGGCAGGAAGCCATAATGACGCCACGTGCCATGTATGATGTTATGAGACAATTGCCTGAATTTAAAGTGAAAGAAAAAGAGGTGATTGCTGCAGGTATTGCAACGATCGAGGCTCGAAAAGCTCTTTCAGAAAGGATTGCTTCCTTTCTTCTTCAGTCTATGCCCAGTGCAGAGTTGCAGAGTCTTGATGATCTTAGTGCTCAGGTGTTAGAACAGCTCAATAAGTTACAAGATCTTCTTTCTCAAGAGGAAGAAGAAATACTTCGCAAGACGGAGCGCATGACTGCTATCGAGCAAAACCCAGAAAAAAAGTCGCTTCTGACGAAGGCGTCAAACATGGTGAAGGAAGGTTGGGAAACGGCAAAAAATCACAAGTGGAAAATTCTCTTTGCTCTCGCTGCCATTGCTGGCGGTGTAGCGGTTTGGTATTACTGGGACTATCTTGCTCTTCTCTTTGGTAAAGCAGGCTTTGGACCTGTAGGAGCAGCAGAAACAGGGGTAGCGGGAGGAGCTGAGGTTGCCGCTGAAGGTGCAACGCAAGCAGAGGCAGTTGGAGCTGCTGTTGAGAATTTTTTAAAGGAGTCTGCATTTCATGCAAAGCATTTTGCAGTCGTTGACCACGATTTATTATACAAAGGTGTAAAGTATAGTTTAGACATTCCGCAAGATGCTGAAAAGATTGCAGTGATACTTAAGGAGATAGGAAGTGATCCCGGAGCAATCATTAGAGTTCTTATGTCAAAGACAGCTAGAGCTTCTACAGAGTCACAATTCTTACAACTCATGCAGCAGAATCTTCCTAAAGCTGTTTTAAGTAATAATGAGAATCCATTTTTGTCGACGTTTATAGAGGATATGGCAGAGGGGATTCCTCAAAATATCATTCCGTAGCTACATAATATTTTTGTTTTGCTGGCCGTATGAGGCTGGTCTTTTCCATTACTTGTCTTTAGCATGTCCGGGCTCATGGAAAGGCGAAACTTCTGCATTATCGCGCATATTGATCACGGTAAGTCTACTTTGAGTGACCGTATGATCGAGATGACGGGGACGCTACAGATGCGTGAGATGAAAGCGCAGTTGCTGGATTCTATGGATCTGGAGCGCGAACGTGGTATTACGATCAAGCTCACGCCGGTTCGGATGAACTTCAAGGGAACGGAACTGAATCTCATCGATACACCTGGTCACACTGATTTTCGTTATGAAGTTTCACGCTCACTAGCAGCCTGTGAGGGCGCTATTTTGCTTGTAGACGCATCTCAGGGTATTCAGGCACAGACTCTCGCGGTGCTGTATATGGCCATGGAGCACAATTTGGTCATCATTCCGGTTCTCAATAAAATTGATCTACCGGCCGCTGATCCGGAGCGCGTCAGTAATGAAGTCGTTAAAATGCTTGGCTGCGCCAAAGAAGACATTCTGAAGATTTCTGCGAAAGAGGGAACCGGCGTGGATGCTGTCATGCAAGCTGTTATTGACCGGATTCCAGCTCCCACGATCGATGGCTCGCGCAATGATAGCCGCGCACTTATCTTTGATGCCGTGATGGACGATTACCGTGGTGCGGTATCGTATGTCAGAGTCATCGATGGTGAATTCAAGAAGGGGATGAAGGTTCGGTTACTTGGTTCTAAAGTGGATTTTGAGGTGCAAGATGTTGGCTATTTTTCACCCAAATATATCTCAGATTCTTCGCTTGTGGCTGGCCAAATTGGTTACATCGTGACCGGCCTCAAGAACGTCGCCGAGGCGCGCGTCGGTGATACTATTGCTTCTTCTATCACTGCTGAGCAATTACCGGGGTACAAGAAAGTCCAGCCGATGGTGTTTGCCGGTTTATATCCTTCGCAGGCAGACGAGTATCCGAAACTGCGTGATTCACTGGAAAAACTGTCGATGAATGATGCTGCCATCGATATCAGTTATGAACATAATACGGCACTTGGGAATGGTTTCCGATGTGGCTTTCTTGGGCTTTTACATATGGATATCATTCAGGAACGTCTGGAGCGCGAATATGACTGTGACCTGGTGATCACCGCTCCGAGCGTGTTGTATGAAGTAAGCCTCAAGGCTGCTCGGCCGACATCTGTTGTTCGTGCGAGTTTACTGAAGATTGATGATCCGACGATCGCGCTCATTAGTAATCCTGCTGAACTTCCGGATCCAACATACATCGAGGAAGTCAGGGAACCGTGGGTCAGGCTTGAAATTGTGTGTCGCAGACAAGACGTTGGCCCAGCCATGCAGCTGGTCCAGGATAGGCGCGGCATTTACCTGAGTCTTGAGTACATCGATGATGACCGTGCACTCATGCATTTTGAGGTTCCGCTCGCGAGTATCGTTCTGGACTTTTTTGACAAGCTAAAGTCATCGTCATCCGGTTACGCATCACTGAGTTACGAGCATCTAGGCTACCGTTCTGATGATTTGGTGAAGATGAATATTTTGCTTTTAGGCGAACCTGCCGATGCTCTGTCCGTCATTATTCATCGTTCAGAAGCTCGTGATGTCGGTGAGAAAATTTGCAAGCAGCTCAAAGAAGTCATCCCAAAGGCTCAGTTCCAGATTTCGATTCAAGCGGCTATCGGCGGCAAAATTATTGCGCGTGAGGACATTGCAGCACTGCGAAAAGACGTGACCGGATACCTGTACGGCGGCGACGTGACGCGTAAAAATAAGCTTCTGGATAAGCAAAAGAAGGGCAAAAAGCGGATGAAGCAAATGGGGAAAGTGACTCTGAGTCAGGATGCGTTTTTGGCCGTCCTCAAACGATAAATACTTTATTCGTCCTTTGCAGACGGGTTCTTTTCAGCCCGCACAGCCTCAAAGTGTTTCGCCATCATGTCCATGTGTGGCTCCAGAATGTCTTGAAGAATTTTGATCGTGAGTGGCTGCAGCTCTTCGTAGGGAATAGGTGTTCCCATATCGCGGAAGAAGTCGACCAAGACGAATGTCGTCAGTTGCAGAACCGCACCATCGATATTGCCTTCATCCACCATGAGGCGGCTGAGAATTTTTGCCGTATCGACACTCATCACGAGTTCCAGCCGTGCTGTCCAGAATAGTATTTTTTCCTGAATCTCTGGCGAGAGCTTATTCTTTCCGGCCACGACGAGTGATGTCATGTCGGGAGCCTCCAGCAACATCTTGTTTTCGGTAATAAATTCTTCCACGGTTTCCAGTGATCCTTGATGAATGAGTGACAGGACGCCCAAAATAAAGATCGATGGACAGTCCATGGCAGCTAGTCTCGAAATCAGCTGAAAGAGATGGGCAAAGCGGTCATCATCCAAAAACTGGCGAATAGTCGCGGCTACTCGGTCATCACGCTTGCGCGACTTTTTTTCTTCTTTGATGATTTGCTTTATTTGTTGTTGCGCCTGAGCAAAACGAGCTTTTGCGCTCTCGGACACGCCTTCGGAGGCGGAGGTACTGCCTTCGCCAGGTGTAAACGATTCTGGTCCACCAAATTCCGACATAACAAATAGAGAGTAACAAGCTTCTGGATTCAGTGCCAGACGACTACGCTTCGTCGGCCTTTACTTCGATGCTGACTGGTACGGACTGCACCCCAACAGTAATCGTGATCGTGTGGTTGCCGATTTTCTTGATGTGATCATTGATACCGATGGCGGTCGCTGGAATCGTAATGGCATATTCTTGTTTCAGCGCTGCGGAAATCTGATCTTCAGAAATGGCGGCATACAGTTTGCCGGCCTTGGAAGCCTTTGCAATCACGTGAACAACTTTTCCAGAGAGTGCATTTGAAAGAGAAGCTTGCATCTCTCGGTCACGTTCACGCTCCAGTGCGCGATGCTTTATCTGCTGCGCGTAACGCTTCCGGACATTAGGAGTCACGACGATCGCTTTACGCTCAGGAAGGAGATGATTCAGCGCAAAGCCAGCCTTCACGACGATCAAGTCATTCATTTTGCCAACGCCGCTGATATCGGTGAGGAGGAGTACTTCCATGCTGATGTAAGCCGAAAGATCATAGAGAAATATGTATCTCTGCACAAGGGAGAATTTACGGAGCGAGTTTTGCCTCTGTCTTCAAGCATTTTCTCTAGATTTTGCGGATCAATCCAAAGAGCCATGAAGGGAACGAGAGCCAGCGTTTTCCTTCATTGAATTGTTTCTCGGTCGTGACATACCATTCGTTCAGATACGCGAATCTATCTGCATGGAGCGAAAGATGCGATAACACAATGCCTTGTACGGAATCATCATGACCAAAGATAGAAAGAGGGGAGTAGAGGACAGCAGCGGGGATGTCTTTCTTCCAGAGATCATTGAGCTCTTTCAGTGCTTTGACGCGTGTTCGGGGGTCACTGGTTTCACGGATACGAGCCAATAATTGATCTGCCTCGAATGACGCATATTGTGAGAGATTAAAAGCGTCGATCCGTAGTTTTGTGGGATCTGATTTCTCTTGGATCTGGCTTGAGTGCCAGTATGGGTAACTATCAAGGTTATCAAAGAGCGATTGCCCAAAAAGTACGACGTCGTACTCGCGACGTGTAAGTTTGTCTTGGAATTCCTTTTTATCGGCGACAATATCAAGAGTGACTTTCGCACCGACAGCCTCCCATGCTTTTTTGATCATCTGCGCAATCAGTGGATATGAATCCGGCTTTGAGGACGTTAGTAGCGTGAGTGACATCTCGGTACCCCGAGCATTGATGCGAGTATGAGGAGGATCAGTCGGTGTTTTTCGTCGTAGATATCCGCCATCGATATACAGATCTCCAACGCTGATGCGTCGGGCATCATTATCTGCAAGCTGCTTGCTTTGAATGAATTGGTCCACGAGATGTTGTTCAGTGACCGCTTTTTGGAAAGCAGGGGCAGTGGTGAGGCGTTCCAGGTATGCTGAATCGATAATGTCATTCTTTGCATCGGTCATTTTCAGGATATTGATGCCTGTTTTTAGTGTGCCGCTGCCACCATTACCAGCAGGGAGTTTGACGAGCCATGTTCCGGACAGTGTCAGAGATGTGCCGTTTTCGACACGTGAGCCCGTTTCGACCAAAAATCCATTCACTTTTGCCGGAAATTTCATGTCTTTGGATGAGCCGGTGAGCGTCAACATAGCTCCGGTTCCAAGAAGAGCTGTTCGTTGGACCTGAGAAAGCGGGCCAACTGCGTTGGTTTCGCGTTGTTCCAGTAGCCTTTGCAGACGCACCTTCTCCGGCACATTCCAGGCTGACTCAAAAAATGCGCCTTGAGCTGCTGTCGCATCAAACTTGTATTGCCAGTCGTTCAGATTGATTTCCAGAAGTGGCGTATCAATGACTTCTGTCTCATGGAGCGCTTCGGCGATTTTTTGTTTATTCACCGCTAATTGCAGGCCCAGCCGTACATTTCGGTCGGCTGGAATATTACGGTCAAGATTGAAAAAGATTCCGACGTATTGTGGCAGCGTATAGGGGATCGGGGTAAATCTTCTCGGTAAAATCGGCTGGCCATCCTCGTTTCTCGGGACTATACGGACACCATTCATATTGATGATATCGGTCAGCAATGTTCGGTATTCGCTAAAGACCCGAAAGACGATACGATCAATTTTTTCTTCAGAAATTCCAGGACGAGGAAACCGCTTGAGTGTTACTTCAGTGGAAAGATCCGTCTGCAAAAGACTGACAAAACTATACGGGCCAGCTCCAATGGGATGAAAAGCGAAATCAAGCGCCTGATGCAGCTTGTTTGCTGGCATATCGGCAAATGAAGCCGCAGGCACCAGGCCAAGCGTGAGATTGCTACTGAAAAAAGAGTACGGTTTACTCAACCGAAAACGCACGGTCTTGTCATCAATCTTCTCTATTTCCACGCCACGGAAATTCTGCTGAAGGATCGGGTTTGGGAAGCCTTTCTCCTGAATCATCTTGAAGGTGAAAATGATGTCATCAGATGTGACGGGATGTGGACGTTCTTTTTCGTTGTCATGCCAGACAAGCCCGGGCTTGAGGGTAGCCGTGTAAATCCGGTTATCATCGCTGATGGTGACGGTCGCAAGATCATCAATGACTTTTTTCGTACGTGGGTCGTACTTCATGAGTCCGGAGAATACGAGAGATACGATGTCACGATTAATGTCATTGCCGGTGACGAACCATGGATTCAGCGGAAGAATCTCGCCGACTGTTCCTTCTATATATGTGCCTCCGGCTACCGGTACATCACGCGTATTTTCAACGTAAAAGATTCTCAGTAGCATCAATAGGCTCAGTCCGAGCACAACTGTCAGAACTGCAAGAGCGATGCGTTCTAGGCGTGACATGGCCGACATCAGACGGAAAACCGACCGCATACGTTTGATTGCGAAAGACACTATAGCGGACTTGGTTGCTCGTGCTTACTTTAGATGTACATCATGAGGATAGCGATGCCGAAGAAGGCAACCGAGATCCAGATCGTGAGTTTGAAGAGCACTTTCTCCGCTCCACGGCGCTGCACATACGCAGTTCCGCTACCGCCAAACGTAGCTGAGAGGCCAGATGAACGGTGTTGCAAGAGGATCAGAAGAGCCAAGAGTGAGCCGAGAACGGCTTCGATGATGTTGAGAAGGGGTGACATAACGCTGAAATGGTAGGGCAAAGATGCTTTTGGGGCAAATGGGTTGTTCAGCATAAACGGCATGATACATTCTTAGAGCAAAGTTACTTCTTTATTCTTTGCCTTCTTTGAATGTGAGGATGGCAGAAGTCAGCATGGCCATTTCTGCTCGGGTATACCATCGCCTGTGGATGAAATCGCGCGTAAGGAGGTTGTGCCGAGTCGCGAAGGAGATCTGCACTTGGTAGGGAATACTCGTTCTTTTGAGCGGAAAGCCGGCTGCATCCAACAGCATCTTAAGTGCCGCCGTGTTTCTTAGGCGTTCACCCTCTTCGAAGTTTTCTACTGTACAGGGTGCTTCTGGATTCAGGATGCGGCAGAAGGCGCGGGCATCGCCGTAGGTAATCGCTTGGTACGGTCGGAAGCGACGGTCGGGACTTAGAGCAAGACCGCGCTTTGTCAGTTCCGCGATCGCATCTCCTGCTTCTGAAGATATAAAAACATCGTCATACCCCGCACTGATCGCTGGCGACGGCTCGATGGTAATGAATCCTTTTTCGGCAACGGTCGGCACCATGTAGAGCGGTTGCGTAATGCCTTTCGCCGGAGCAGTAAGAAAGCGCTTGCCTTCCTGCTCAAAAGAAAATTCGGTAGGCCCAATTGGTGCTGTCACTTGAACGTGAAAATGGTTCGCAAATTGTTCGGCGAAGGAATCTTGGCCTTCGTACTCGCGTGCGACATTGCAACCGTAGAAAAGGGCCGTGCCCCCTGGTGCAAAAATGTCGGGTAGGAGATCGTAAATAGAGGCTGCACGAAACTGGCTATTGAGTGCCGGGTCATTTACGTACAGCGCGCCGTTTACGTGCGGCGCCTGATTGACATACAGACCCACCTCGTTGCCATGGCCGATGTACACAAAATGCGAAATTGCGCCGTGCTCCTTCACAAAATTCTGCATCGCTTTCATGAACTCATCACCGTCATGCACCGTATAGCTCACTCCACCATTTTCTTTGAGGTATGTCTCCGCTGCGTACTGGAAAAGAAAGCCAGAGGTGCCACCCTCACCGATGATGACAAGCGGCATAGAGGCAATACGCTGGGGTTGTTCGGTCGGTTTTTCAACACTCCTGTTTACGAGTAGCGGTTTTGGTTCAACGACCGGCACGGGAACCTCTACGAGAGAAGTTGAGCAAGCAGCGAGAGCTACGCAGAGGAGAAAAAGAAGTTTTTGAAACCGCATGCCCGCATCCTAACATTTTTCCTCTGGCAAATGGTCTGCCCAGTGCAAGATTACTATTTCTTTGGGTTTGGAATGAGGGTGGGGTTTCGGAGAATAGTAAAAACTGGCAGACCAGATGATTCAATCATTAGCTAAGCCACTAACTCATTTACTGTACGGTGTGCCAATTGCTGTAACGGTAGAGACTTCTGTTTTTGCCGTAGCCCTCGTACATCATATTCCTAAAAGAGAAGGTAGGATGCTCAAATGTGAACGAATCGAGATTAATTTCAAATTTTTCTCTACTATGATTAAAGCCACAATGATAGTGAGCCATACCTCTTTTTGTGGGGGTATCTTTCAGTACAAGAGCATCAAATGTCATCGTAATAGTTCTGTTGGGATTATCGAGATCAATCACGACGAAATCGCATTTACCGACGTTAATTGCATCCATAACAGTATCCTCAAGATTGCGTGTCATAACATAAAACCCATGTGGGACGACTGGCAGAAATCCATAGGGATTCGTTGGTGGCGATGTATCCCCACCAACTGCTGCTCCATGTAAGACAAAAGAATTAATGAGTGTTCCATCATTTTCCCATGCGCACATAGTAGCAACACCAGAAACGCCCTCTTCCCATCCCTTCGATTCGTCTACAAACGAGGAACTTATTAGTTTATTTTCGCTCCATTGTAGGTCTCCCCCTGTACAATCTCGGATATATGGAAGAATCACGACGCTCCTGTTTTGTAGGTCGATAATCTTCGTTTGCCAGTGAGTACCTCCAGCTGTATCAGAAAATTTACCATAGGCAGCAAGCAGTTTCTTATCCTTCGAAAAAGCATAATGATTGATATTTGAAAGATCAAGAAACCTTTGATTATTGCTATCTCGCAATTCAATAGCCCAAATCCCAGAAATACCAGTGTTGAATTCGTAGATGCGTGCATGCATGCCATTGAACAATTGCATCTGCGAGAAATCGAGTTCATGTATTCTGTCATCGAAAGATAGCGTATAGGTATCAATGATTTTCCCTATTTCAGATCTTGAACCCTTGTGAATGTTACTCAAGTCACTTTTAAAGTATAAAGAAGTGTCTTGGGAAATCCCTGGATTAGGTTCCTCCTTAAATCTCTTCAGCTCGACTGGGAAGACTGCATGTGAAGATTCGCCATTGTCGGGATCCTTTGCGGGATTATACTGGCTTATTTCCGAGCTAGAATATGAAGACGAAGAGGTGGCAGAAATGGAAGAAGACGCAGAAACCTTGTACAGAGATGTTGTTTCGACATGTTGTTCAGCCTGTGGTGGCTTCCTTAGAAGTTGACCGATGAGCAAAAAACCCAACAATATCGTCAGGATGATGAGTATAGTGATTACTATTATGGGACGGATTCTTTGCATATTTGTATAGTATCAGATTTGTTTTAATAAAAACTCATCGTTACTCGATTCTTGATGAATAGAATCGTAACTGCAGTAACGACCAAGAGCCGAATGCTGCGTGCTTGCCACTAGGCTACTTTTTGTTTTGGTTTAAAATGAGGGTGGGGTTTAGGGGGAGGAATTAGTATGACACTCCGCTACATTGATCTGCCCACGATTATTTTTGGATTGGCATCGTTTTGTATGAATATATTACATTGAGGAACTCTTCGATTTCTTCTTTCGTTAAAGTCGGAGAACTTGATTCAGGTCCGATAAAAGCGATTCGTTTCACGAGTGGGTGTGAGGTAGGCGCAGCAAAAATCATGTCATAGTCATGCGTTTGCCATCCGACCTCATCTCCATACCATAGTGCTACTGATTCGCCGAAATTAGTTTTGATTAATGCATCTGCTGTTTCAGGACTCATCTGTGGTAGTCCATCTAACTGACCTATGCCCCTACCATTTGTTTGGCATTCCTGATTTGCATACGTGAATGCAGAAGCACCAAAAAAATAATTATCTTCCTTCGTTGCGAACTTCCCAGTGAATCCAATTAAGTCATCTCTGCCTATACACTCTTTATAGAGTGACCATGAAGGCTTCCCCCATGAGGGGGGATAGGAAAAACAAAAACCTCCATTTATTGGGCAAAATTCTTCGTATTCTTTTGGCACACCATTAAACGTAAATGCTTCAGCGATAGCTTTTGCTTTTAGTACATTTAGCTTGCTTTCCTTTTCTGCAGCTTGATAGAAGGGAGATTCTTCATTTTCGGGATCCTTCATCGGATCATATAAGCTTTCTACCGAAGATGATACAGAAGAAGTCTTGTAGAGAGATGTAGTTTCGACGTTTTCCTTAGGTTGTGGTGAGTCACCTCCTAGTTTCTGGTCAAGGAGAAAACCCAAAATTATTGTTAGGATAATCAGTGGGGTGAGTATTGCAATGCGGTGAATAGTTCTCATATTTGTATTGTATCAGATGGTCATCCTCGCGAAACACCGCGCAGAAAGCGAAAAGTGGTGCGTGCTTGCCACTAGGTTACTATGTGTTTGGGTTTGGGATGAGGGTGGGGTTTCGAGGGAGAGGTCAGGGATCTTGAGGTCAGATCTCGGTTAGCATGTTCAACTATTTCGATTCAGCTCCTGAGTCGCCACATTGAAGCGAAATTTCCCGCTCTAAGACACTCAATAACATTGCCATACCCGCAGATTCTGGATGCTGGCTGTTATCCGACAATATCCAATTTTTTTCATTCCTCATTCTCTTGCACCAAGATTCTCCACTCTCTTTTGCGATATGGCTAGAATCACATGAAGTAATTTCATGCACCTTCCTTCGTTCAACACTCAGATCATTCGACATTGCACACACCTTAGTACATGTATCTAAAACGGGAATAGCTGATGTGGAGCAGTACGTTATGTAGGTGTGTAAATCATCAGCTGAATATTGTGATGGATCAGTCAAATAATCAAAACCATCGACATTTATCAACAACTTTTCGCAGAGAGAGTTATATTGATTGTCACAACCCTTCATCGAATTCTGATCAGAAAGTTGGTTCTTATCCACTACTGTACTTTGGCAACCAAATAGTACAGCACAAGCTGTAAGACAGAAGATTAATTTATACATAGTTTGCATACTACATGAATGGTGGGCGCCGGGGGATTCGAACCCTCGACCCTCTCGGTGTAAACGAGATGCTCTAACCAACTGAGCTAGGCGCCCTAATACGATGATGTGAATACGATGTTATTGTAGCACGTGTTTTCACATGTCGTTCATGTAGCCATTCTTTCCGCATAGAGAAGCCTCTCCTAGCGAATACAGCTACATTTTCTTGACGTAATGCATCAAGACAATGGATCGTATGCCTATGCCATCAACACTTGAGAATATTTTTTGCTTCAGAGCAGACGTTACTCCCGCCATTCCCGCTAGGACTCCTGAGGCATCGCACACGCCTGAGGCATTGCAACCCTCTTCCGCTTCTCGCATTAGAACAACTGTCTCGCATGAGCGCTCGGACTTTCAGGGACTTGTGAATGCAGTGATTACTAAAGCATGGAGGACGCATTCACGTGGACCAGAGCACCTTTCGCATGAAAAACGTAAAATCCCAGCGCCGGGTAGATACCGTTAAAGCTAGTAGGTCAAAATGCGGTATTGCGCTTAGGTTAACGTGTATGTAAACTCTCTCAGCTTTATGTTCGCAATCGTCGACATCGCAGGGTTTCAGGAAAAGGCCGAAAAGGGCATGAAATTGCGCGTTCCTACTTTAGAAGGCAAGGAAGGCGATACTGTGACCTTTGAGAAAGTTTTGCTTGTTTCTGAAGACGGAACGTCTGCAACAGTCGGTAAGCCTTATGTTGCTGGTATGACCGTCACAGCTAAGATTTTGTCCCACGGCCGAGGCGAGAAGATTGTCGTTCGTAAGTTCAAGCGCCGTAAGCGTTACAATAAGATCATCCGAGGTCACAGGCAGAATTTCACGGAGATTGAGATTATGGGAGTAGGGAAGTAAGTGAACCCCACTTCGCTTCTGAGGGAGCTTCGCGGGATAAGAAGTGAAAAGTGATTTTTTGTTGTATCATTTGTGTATGGACGAACATCCTTTGGAAGCACGGCTGGTGACGATCGAGCAACGTAATGCGCGCGTGGAGGCTGAGAAGGCATGGGAGATCAGTACCTTTCGACGCATGATGATTGCTGCGGTTACGTACGTTATTGCTGCTGCGTTTCTGGTATCGATCAACTCAGAGCAGTCGTTTCTCAGTGCGATAATTCCGACCATTGGCTACGTGCTTTCGACATTGTCATTGCCTGCCATCAAACGGTGGTGGATTAGCCAGAATAAAACATAGTCTGCATGGAAACTATTCTTGAAATAAGACCGGCGAGACCAAGCGAATGGAAAACCTTGAAAGAGATTCGATTACAAGCCTTACAGGATTCTCCTGAGTCATTCGGAGAACGATATCAGGATGTCATACAAAAAGATGATGACCAGTGGCAACAAGATTTTCAGAAAGCAGTGGAATCTGAACATCAGGACATTCTTTTTGCGACGATCAATTCTGTGGTGGTGGGAATGCTCTTTGTTTTTGTACGAGACCAACGTAAGAAAATAGGAGGCATTGGTGGTTTGTGGATTGCCCCTAACCATCGTCAAAAAGGCAGTGGTAGACAAATCATCGAGACAGCCTTGGCATGGCTGAAGAGTAAAGGTCTTCAAACAGTCACTTTTTGGAGCAATACAACAAATGAAGCTTCGACAAAGTTTTATGAAAAATTAGGGTTTTCATACACGGGCATCGAGAAGCCTCTAGAATCGGCCCCCAACTTTATAATTGGCGAAATGAAAAAAGAATTATAAGAGGCTTACAAAAAATTTGAGCTATGCTTGGTACATGATATTTCAGTATTTCGCCTTAGTTGTTGCAGGATTCATCGGTGGTTTTTTTGGTTCTGCCGTTGGCTCAGCTGGGCTTGTGAGTTTGCCGGTGCTTCTTTTCTTTGGGCTATCGCCACACGCAGCCATCGGGACATCACGTCCGGCTGCGGCTGTTCTGGAGCTTTTTAGCGCGCTTCGTTACCGTCAGCAAAAAGTGCTGACGGATGCTCTGATACGTCGTGGACTTTTTCTTGGAGTAGCAGGAGCCGTTGGTAGCACGATCGGCGCACTCCTCATCGTGGCGGTGAGTGACCAGACGCTCCGGCTCTTACTCGCACTCGTTATTCTTTCGATGGCAGTTTTCATCTTCATGAAAAAGAACTGGGGAATGACCGAACACCCGGATCGTCAACGACATATCGTGCTTCTCGCTCTCGCGACACTCCTGTCCGGTTTGTATGCTGGCTTCTTCGGATTCACATTTGGGACAGTGATCACGATCGTTTTTGCTGGTTTTGGTTACACGCTGTTGCAAGGAGCCGCCATGGGCAGAGTCGTCGGTACACTCACGTCCATCGCATCCTCGATTATTTTTATGTCGCACGGATACGTCAATATTCCCTATGCGGTTGCACTCAGCATTGGCTTCGCGATCGGTGGTTGGTTTGGCGCGCGGTATGCCGTGAAAGGCGGTAACCGGTACGTGAAAATCCTTCTGATCGCCGTCATCGCATGCTCGGTTGTGAAACTGCTGTTTGATTATTTTGTGCAGTAGTGAGTGTGATTTTTCACAACGTACCCACCTTACCCACCTTACCTACCTTACCTACCTTACCTCTCCTCAGTTTCATCAATCTCCTTCCTCACGCTCCGAATCGTCCCCAGAATCATCGCCATATTCTGCAAACACGCAATCGTCTCACCATAGCGTTCACCTATTTGAAGTAAATGTCTGAGATACGCTCTTGTATGTTTCTGACTCGTTGGGGCAGGGGAGTCGGGGTCAATCGGCGAGTGGTCATTTGCATAGTCTGCGCGGCGGATTTTTAGTTTCGTGCCGTCGGAAAGCCAGAGGTTGCCGTGCCTGGCTTCACGCATCGGAGAGACACAGTCAAACATATCGATGCCTTTAGCGATGGCGGCTACGAGCTGATGACGCTCACCAACGCCCATAAGGTACCGTGGTTTGTCTTCTGGCAGCATCGGGCAGATCCAATCCAGCACCGTGTACATTTCTTCTTCGGATTCACCGACAGCAAGTCCGCCGATCGCGTAACCATCAAAGCCGATTGCGATCAGTTCTTTTGCGCATTTCTCACGAAGGTCACGTTCAAGACCGCCTTGGACGATGCCGAATAGTAGAGGTGGATTTTTGTTCTTCTTCGAAAGTTTCAGATGCTCTGTTTTGCAGATTTTTGCCCAGAGCAGCGTGCGTTCTACGGCTTTGATCTGGGCAGTTCGTGGTGCTGTGGACGCTGGGCATTCATCGAAACACATGATGATATCGGCACCGAGAGCATGCTGAATCTGCATTGCTTCTTTGGGTCCGATGAAATGCAGATCACCGCTACGGTGATCCCTAAACTCTACGCCTTCATCTGAAATCTTTCTGATGGCCTCAAGCGAAAATACCTGGAAGCCACCGGAATCCGTGAGGATCGGTTTGTCCCAACCGATGAACGAATGCAGACCGCCGGCGTCTTTGACTGTCGCTTCGCCTGGTGCCAAATGCAGATGATATGTGTTGCAGAGCAGCATATCGGCACCAAGAGTCTGAAGGTCACTGAAAGTAATGCCTTTCATTGCGCCGGCAGTCGCAACCGGCATGAATACAGGCGTGGGAATGATCCCATGAGCAGTTGTGATCAAACCTTTGCGTCCGGCCTTTGTCGTTTTTTCAAGCGTGAACATACCTGCATTCTGCATGAGTTTCGTAACGAGTGAAACTGCTGAATCCGCTTGCGGCGGGACATTTTTCCATTCCATTCATATTTTTCCGTGAGATAATCCGCGTTGTATTTTATATATTTCCCTCACACTCCCATGGGTTGCTGTTCCTCAGGCTGCATCGGCGGTAAGTACTGTCCGTGCGGTTACGCATACTGGTTTCCTCGCGTTGCATTTGGTTTGATACTCGTCGCATTTGGCGTCAGCCACTATAAAGATGTTGCTGGTTTTTCTGCATATTCTAGCGGTGCATTAGCTCCTGTTCCTGCTCTCGCATCTGTCGCTGGCATACTTGCTTATATCGTTCCTGCACTCATGATCGTCGGTGGAGTGCTCTTTGCGGTCAAGCAGCTTGGTTGCGTCAGCAAGACCTGCATCCTCGCGTCGCTCTCCGGCATCATTGGCTGGGCTTCACTCGCCGTGCTTGTCGGTGATCCGTCTACGGCTGGTAGTACTTTTATGCCTATGATCCAGAATGCGTCGCTTCTTCTGGTCTTGTATTGGGTCGTGAAAAAAATGTCGTGCTGTGGAACGTGTCCCGTACCTACTTCTAAATAATTTTTTCTCTCGCATTGGTATGAATTGGAAGTCTGTCTCCGTCACCTCAAATCTTGTCCTTCGTGTGCCACTTGGCGTCGCGATGGTGATGATCGGTATCTCTGCATATCGTGATTTTGCACCGTTCGTCGCAAACGTCACCGACGGACTTGGTTGGGCAAGCAGTGTCGGGCATGTGTGGGCATTTTTTACTTCCTGCGCTTCTGATCTTTGGCGGAGGCTTACTAGCCATTGGGCGTTATTCATATGTTGCCGCGCTCACCGGTGGCATCGCGCTTGGCTCCGTTCCGGTCGGCTTGATCCTCAAGACTATCATCACAGGTCTTCCGCTTCCGGACATGATGAGTGCGTCATACCCGACGATTGTTTGGATGGTTGCTCTGTATTTGGCTCTCAATCCTTTTCCGGATACTACACCGCCCGAGGCAGAAGAAGAGTAGATCGCGATCATAACGAAAAAGAGAGCAGGCATTCTGCTCTCTTTTTTTGAATTCAGTGCTTGATTATGCCGCTTGCACTTTACTTTTTTTGTTGATGATGCCATCGATAAGGCCGTAGGCCAGTGCATCATCTGCTGACAGAAACTTATCTCTTTCCGTATCCTGTTTTACTTTCGGTAGTTTCTGACCGGAATGCTTTGCGATGAGTTCGTTGAGCAGATCTTTCGTCTTAATGATGTGTTCTGCGTGAATGGCAATATCTGTAGCCTGACCTTCTGTTCCGCCGAGAGGCTGGTGAATCATGATTTCTGAATGTGGTAGTGCGAAGCGTTTTCCCTTAGCACCTGACATGAGGATGATGGCGCCGCCGGACGCTGCCATACCAAGACAGACGGTCGAGACATCCGGGCTGATGAGTTCCATCGTGTCATACATCGCCATGGTGGATGTCACCTGGCCGCCTGGGGAATTCACGTAGAAGATAATGTCTTTCTTCGGATCCTGTTTTTCAAGAAACAGAAGCTGTGCGATGACGGAGTTAGCGACGTCGTCATTGATCTGTGTGCCAAGGAAAACGATGCGTTCCTCAAGCAGTCGTGAGTAGATGTCATACACTCGTTCACCGAACTGGGTCTTTTCAATGACCGTCGGAATCAGCGTGTTCTGTGGTGTGATGTGCCCGCGAGAGATACCTTGGGCAACAGATTGAATCATCGGATGCATAAGAGGAAGTGGAAAATTGAAAGTGAAAAGTGAAAAGTTATTTGTCTGTAACCTGTATCTGCTTCACTATTGTAGCCTAAATCGATGCATCGCAGCAGTGTTCAAAACTATCTACTTGTGTTTCAATGGTTCAAAGATAAAAATTCTTGTCATGATGACTCCTACTGAACATCGACGGCAGATTCTGGAAAATTTCATGGTTTCACAGTCTCAGAAGCCACTTATTGTTATTCTTGGACCGACGGCCAGCGGCAAGACAGCTTTCTCGATTTCGCTTGCACATGAACTCAAAAATAACTTTGGAAAAACAGCCGAAGTTGTGAATGCAGATTCACGTCAGTTTTATCGGGGATTTGATATTGGAACGGCTAAAATTACGCCTGAGGAACAGCAGGGGATAGCGCATCACATGATCGATGTTCTGGATCCAGCAGACGATTGCACGATTGCGTGGTACCAGTCCGAAGCGAAACGTGTGATTGCGGACATTCATGCACGAGGGAATATTCCGGTTCTTGTCGGAGGATCGATGTTGTATGTGTCTGCGCTCGTTGACGGTCTGCAGCCAATGGCAGCATCTGATCCTACGATACGAGAACGGCTAAATCGTGAATATGAGACAGATCATGGCAAAACACTGTATGAACGACTGACTGTTCTGGATCCTGAAACCGCTGCGTCATTTCCTATGCAGAACAAAGTCTATGTCGTACGGGCTATGGAAATTTATGAGTCGACGGGCAAAACCAAATCATCACAGAAAAAAACTAGCGTAGGCCCGTACAATCTTTTGATGTTTGGTATGGACGTCGATAAACAAGATCTTGATCAACGAATCGCTAACCGCACAAACCAGATGCTTGAACGTGGGTGGATTCAGGAAGTCGAAAAGCTCAAGAAACAGGGCGTGCAAATTTCCGATCCGGCTATGAAAAGTGTCGGCTATCGTGAAATCTTTGTTGCGCTTGAAAGCCCCCACCCCCGACCCCTCCCCCGTTCCGGTGGAGGGGGGAGTGTACCTACAGATACAATCCTAGCGTTATCAGAGACTATTGAGTCCCAAACCCGTGCTTACGCAAAAAGGCACAGAACCTGGTGGAAACGTGATACGCGTATTGTTTGGATTAAAATTTGAACACGTCGCCATGCTCTTCTATACGCATTTTCATCTGCCATAGCTCTTCGATCATATTTGCGAGCTGCGGGCAAGAATCAGGCGTCTGTTTTGACTTGTAGAAGTCATAGATGTGGCCAAGCAAGGTTGCGATGTTGATCAGTGCAAGATCTGTTTTGGTCTTCCACTCAGGCTCGAACTGTTCATAGATCGGTTTATTAAGAAATGTCTCGGGCTTCGTAATGTCGATCTCTCCGCTCTCCAGCATCCGTGAGATCGTCTGTACGAATTCCTTATGCTCCTGCTCCATATCGCCAGTCATCGGAGCACCGGCTTTCACTTGTGCTTCTTCAGAGAGATTCCCTGCGTTTGCCATTGTTTGTGCGAAGTCGGCCATATGGGACATAGTAGCACTTTTAGGGTCGGAAAGCGATGAGGTGTACAATCATACCCTCATGGATCTTCGTGATTCTCTCACGCCGGCGTTGCTCAAAACCACGCAATTGTTTATCGATGCGCTTGAATCTATGGGCATCAAGACAGTCCAGGACTTGCTACTGTATTTGCCTCGGACGCATGAGGACCTGAGCCAGGTAACGAATTTGATCGATGCGCCGCTCGATGAAAAATCGACACTGCGGGGGACAATCAGAAAGTTAAAGTTGGTACGAACCAGATCAAAAAAAGTTTTGGTGCAGGGGCAGTTTGTTGATGAAGCGGGGGAAACGGCGGATGTCGTATGGTTCAATCAGCCACACATTATGCGCATGCTGAAAGAAGGCCAGGCAGTGACGCTTACCGGTAAAGTGCAGGAGGCTGGATACAAATTGAAAATCCAGAGTCCGCAGTTTGAAGATGGATCACGAGCGACGCCACTGCATGCTGGGCGGATCGTGGCGGTGTATGCACAGACCGAAAGCATTTCAAGCCGTTGGTTGCGTGAAAAAATTGCGCTCGTGCAGACTGTCATAGCGGACTTTCCAGAAACTTTGCCAGAAGACGTCATCAAAGCTGAGAAACTTCTGTCCCGCTCAGCGACGATTCAGGAATTACACATTCCAACCACGCCAGAACGGCTGGAAGAAGCCAAAAGTCGTATGGCCTTTGAAGAAATGTTTGCGGTGCAGATGGACGCGCTTGAACGGAAAAAAGCGTGGCAGGGCGACAGGCAGGACCGAATTCGGATTCCGGTCGACGCTGAGCTGATCAAAGCATTTTTTGCATCACTGAACTTTACGCCGACTGTCGGACAACGCACTGCGATTTATGAAATTCTCTTAGACATGGAAAAAGACCAGCCGATGTCGCGCTTGTTAGAAGGCGATGTTGGTTCCGGAAAAACATTAGTTGCTGTCGCTGTCATTGCTGGAGTCTTGGCACGTCGTGGCCAGTGTGCACTCATGGTTCCGACTGAGGTACTTGCACGCCAACATGCAGCAACTGTTTCGCGCTTACTGATCACGATGCACAGCTATATTCAGAGTGGAAAATATAGCGAGAAGGGGATTAAGGCTGATCATCTCAAGTCCATGCCGCAGCCAGTTGTAGCGCTTCTGACGGGGTCAGTCCCTCAAGCTGAAGCTGATGATATTCGTCGCCGGCTCGCGCAGGGTCTTATCGATCTGGTTATTGGCACGCATGCGTTGATCGAGGACAAAGTGCAGTTTAAAGATTTAAAGCTAGCAATCGTTGATGAACAACATCGTTTTGGAGTGAATCAGCGAGCACGGCTCAAGGAGAAGGGGAATCCTCATTTTCTCTCGATGACCGCAACGCCTATTCCACGCACGCTCGCACTCACGGCCTATGGGGATCATGATCTGTCTGTTCTTATGGAAAAGCCGGGTCAACGCAAACCGATCAGCACAAAAGTCGTGGCTCCTTCTGGACGCAAAACAGTCGAACTGTTTATCGATACTCAGATTGCCAGTGGTCGGCAAATCTTCGTTATTTGTCCATTGATAGACGAATCGAAAGAAGAAAGCTTGTCAGAGGTTAAAAACGTGGAAGCAGAAGAGGCACGACTAAAGGCATCGTTTCCCCATCGGCGCATCGCAAAGTTGCACGGCCGCATGACCGGTGATGAGAAGACTGGGATTATGCAGAAATTTAAAGACCGAGAGTTCGATATTCTTGTGTCGACGTCGGTAATCGAAGTTGGCATCGATGTACCGAACAGTACGATCATTGTCATCGAGGGCGCAGAACGTTTTGGCCTCTCGCAGTTGCATCAGTTTCGGGGTCGTGTCGGCCGAAGCGATGACCAGAGTTACTGCTTCTTGTTCACAACGACTCCGGAACAAGCTCGGTCAGAACGCTTGAAAGCAATGGAAAATAATGACTCCGGATTCATGTTGGCTGAAATTGATTTGAAATTACGTGGCCCAGGCGAGCTCTTTGGAACGCGACAGAGCGGTATTCCCGAATTCCGGTTTGGCAGTCTCTTAAACGTTGATCTGGTGCTGAGAGCGAGAAAGGCTGCGATGAAGATGTTGGGGATGACCTCTCATGAGTCCATGCCAGCCGCAACTCAGATGCACTAATTCTTGTACTGGACGGCCGGTTTGCTACTATAAAACCATCATGCCGATAGAACTGACAAGTACACAGATTGATCTGGCAGATAAGCTGTCGGAGCATTCCAAAGATGCTTGCAAGCTAGTTGGCTTAAAATGTCAGAAATGCGAGCCACAGCATTTTTACCTAACGATTCATCGTTACTACGGACGGGTACAGGGCATGACTGCTGAAGTGGACCGTTGCATCGACTGGTGTATGAGCAAAGGTAAGCTTGTGTTCACCGCCCAACGGTTTGGCAATTGGTGCGCGAATAAAGTGAAGTGGGATAAAGAAGATCAGATCAAGAAAGCTGAGATGGATAAGCTCAAAACCGGTAACGAGTATCAGCAAGCAGACTACGCACGGAGGACTGCACCGCGAGGAAAGTATGACTTTCTTCAGTGAGCCATAAAAAGTCACAAGTCACAAGTCACAAGTCACAAGTGTTTTTCAGCTTTTGGCTTTATGCAGAGTGAACAGGCGAGTATGAGCATCGCAGCCGGAATCATCATTTGACGATAAAACGATTCGGCGTTCAGAAGAAACCGTACGTTTGGCGTTGCGAGATAAATAAACAAAAATTCAAGAAACATGACGCTTCCCCAGAGTAACAGTGGCAATTGCGGTCGTTTCACAGCTGGGTGATGCTTCCAGCCGCCATACAGAAAAACCGGAACCAGAACCATCAGTGCGTACCACGTGAGGCCGAACGATCCACGGCCGAAAAGACCGATCAGCGCTTCTTTCACGCCTTCCAGATGCAGTTGTAGCATCGTGTCCGAGCTATGCGGCGTGAGTGACAGTCCCTGAAGCCACGCGAAGATAGGCCAGGGGACTGAGAGTGCGAAGGTAACGATAATCGCCGGAATTGCCTCTTTCCAGGTCTGTTTGTTTCTGCCGCAGATCAGACTGACGGTGAGCAGCCAGGGCAAAAGACCAAAGACTGATCCTTCTGATTTGGTCCACACGGATGCTGCAACAAAAATCCCAGATAGCATCAGCCAGCGGTGTCTTCGCGCATGAGTACTTTCGATCCACATGCCGAGGCAGCAAAGTGACAGCAAAAAATACTGTAGAAGATTCAGGTCCCCGTAGCCTTGTGCCAGATGTAACCCAAGCAAGGGAATGCTTATGATCGTCGCAAGAGTTGCAACCGAGTGGACACTATCGTGAAGTTTTCGGATCATCAGAAACACTGCACCAAATGTTGCGATGCTGAGCAGGTACAGTATTCCATTTGCGGCTGTATCCAACCAACGTTCTTGCCCCTGATTCGCTGTGATCTGGAGTGCGTGAAACAGAAACGGATACTGTGGTTTTGCCATGCCACGGCTTTCGTCTGCATCAAAAGCAATGTGATGATCAACAAATGAAATTTCTGAGCGCATGGTCCAATTCGTAGCACTGTCGTACTGCACGGTAGGCAGCAGAATTGCATGGACGAAGCTGTAACCTGCGTTCATGACGATGATCAGGA
This sequence comes from Candidatus Peribacteria bacterium, assembly GCA_943357915.1. Lineage (GTDB taxonomy): Bacteria > Patescibacteriota > Gracilibacteria > Peribacterales > Peribacteraceae > JAGORY01. The sequence goes on along the minus strand of CALRGQ010000003.1, from coordinate 22,099 downwards.
GCGATGCGATGATGATCGATTTCTGAACTGTACTCAGGCGTTTCTTTGGTTCTTTCACGGGTCGTTCCAAATCCATCAGAAATTGCGGACGCAGATAGATCAAAAGTATCAATGCGCCAAGAATTGCCAGATGTCCCATCGTGATACTTATCAGTGTTAGTGGAACGCCTGTAACGGTGTACAGAAATACAAGCAGTACGTTTGTGAGTGCGCTCAGCGGTAAACCGAGTGCAATCGCGAGTGACATCGTTGAGATTGGCAGTAGCAAGAGTGCAAGTGCCGTGCCTTCAATAAGAAGTATCAGAAATATCTGGAGGAAGGGGAGGAAAGACTGCATCATCGGACGAGTGAGAAAAGAATGGAACCATCAGGAAACGTTGCGATCTGCGTTGCTTCGAGCTTCAGGTCAGCGCACTGCAAAAACTGCTTATTTACGCCATTCTCACTAACTGTTTGTACGTTCCAGTCTCGTGAATTCATCACAAGTGCGTAATCTGCAGAAGCGGTGAGTGATGCATCAGACGATATTCGGATAGGATAGGAAAAGTAGCGCAGAATTTTCTCTTTGTAATTCGTGCCACTGCGACAGACGAATACCGTTGTCTCTGCCTCACTCTTTTTGTCTTGAACAACGAGTGAACGCAGCGAAGGTGCGATCTGATAGACAGAACCGGCTTCATCGTACATTCCGTTGGCGTAGCCAGTCAGATGTTCTGAGGAAAATCGTAATAAATCAAACCCGAACCGAAGGCCATAAAGTGCCTGAAACGTGAATAATACGATGACCAGTGCCATGAGCTTGGTGCCTTTCTTTGCGAAAATAATCGTCAGAATACTTGCAAGCAGTACAAGAAATCCGATGATCATCGTTACATCACGTGAGAGTACGCGGTAGCCCCGAAGTGCGTGATAACTACTTGGCGTATATGGTTCTTGTTTGAAGAAATGCCAGAAGGCTGTATTCATAATTGTGAACGTCGAGGCAGGCAGAAATTCTACTGCTGAAAACCCCGCGTTTGTATCTTCGGTCTTGGTCATCAAATGCAAAAGCCATTTTGTTGTTTTGGGCGTCCAGCCAGGCGACACTGTGAGATCAATCTCTGCGCTGCCTCCATCTGTCGCTGGAAGCGTCAGCATCAGAAAGTCAGTCGGGACAAAGTGCTCCTCGGCGGACAGTGGAACCATGTAGATCGTCACGGGTTCAGACGCCTGATATGTAAGCCTGAGCTTGCTACCTTGGCCTTCAATACTTGTCGACGCGTAGCCTTTATTCTCTTGCAGTGCCTGTTCTACGGGTGCGGATGAATCTACTGAGAGAGGAGTAATCAGAACCTGTGCTGATGCGAATGCAGGCGTGAGAATCAGGCATGCCGTAGATATTATGCGTGCAAAAAATGCAGTACTCATCGTTTTCATTATCGCACGTTCTTTGACTGATACATACAATTGATTGTCCCTTTCCGAGCCAAAAATCAATATGATGGGCATGGGCTTCTATGCCTATGTCTCAGATCCAGAAGGCACAGTGATCGGTCTCTGGGAAGACGCACCGAGAAGGGGTAGGGTTGTATGTACGACGTTAAGCCTGTTTTCTTACGCTATTTCCTAAAAGGAAACGCTACTTTCTTGAATGGCCATGCACTTTTCATCCATAGTTTCACAGTTTCAAACAAAATACTGTCCAGTCCACGGTCAAACTCACTTTTCCTGACCCATAAGAATACTTCTGCGTCTGCATCTGTGAAGCGTGGTGGGAAGATGTACACGCAGCCTAGGCACTGAGTTTCTGCCAGATTCATCACCGTATAGGTGAACGATGTGCGATTTTTGAATTCGACCTGATGCCAACCGAGATCGGCAAGATCATCGTCCATTGTCATTGTTGGAGATGGCCAGACCCCATGGAAGACCTCAGGTGGAATGTGTTTCTGTAGGTGCTCAACGCTTGTCATTACTGCATCGTAATCTTTGACGACATCGCGAATCCCGAGCGGACGCAGGCGAAATGACGTTGTTTCAAGGACAGTAGGGACGGAGAAATAGTCTGGGACAAATGTTTTCATGGTAGTAAGTATACGCGATGATACTACCTCTGGTAGTTTTACCTTTTTATGCGTACTATGCCTCCGTTCGGGACGTAGCTCAGTTGGTAGAGCGCCTGGTTTGGGACCAGGAGGCCGCGAGTTCGAGCCCCGCCGTCCCGACCATTTGAATCGAAAACCATCTCTCACGCTATGCAGTATCTTCCAAAGAGGATTGGTAGGACGACCCGTGGTGTTATTTGGGGATGTGTTCTTTCAATGTTTGTTTTCTTGTTACTTGTTGTGTTTGAATCTATCGATTTTCCCGCATTCATAAGTTTTCCGGCTCGTGTAATCATATATCCCATCTTAGGAGTCTTCGTTCTTTTTCGAATTATTCCTAATTATGGAAATTTGTATACCTTGCTCGGGATGACCTTCGTTCATCTTTTCTACCCTGTGCTATTTGGGTTCTTTTTTTATATAACAGGCAGGAAGCAGACGCGGATGATTATTTCGATCGAAACTACTCTGATAATTCTTCTACTTGCTCTTTGGATATTTTCTTTTTATTTCTTCAGCAATGCTGGTGGAATGCCATAGAGAACCCTCCCGACCATTTGAATCGAAAACCTTGTTGTGGCCATTTCTATGGAACTAATATTGATTGCATCGGCATTCAAGGCACTATTAGCGGTTCAGTGCTTACATTCGATCGAAGAGTTATCGATGGGATTTCACAAGCGATGGTACGCAGTGAAGATGCCATTTTGGATTTTCTTGTTTTGGGAAATTTGTTTCCAGGCATTCTGGTTCTTTGTTCTACTTGCGCCATCATTTCCTGCGCGGGAAACATGGATGGCATTTTTCAATTACCTGATGTTCGCAAACGGCGTGCAGCATGTCGTGTGGGCGGGAGTTGAAAAGAAATATGTGCCTGGGCTTCTCACAGCTCCGCTATTCTTTATTGTGTTTTTCTGGTTCTATCTCTGAGCTTCTCTTCTCATCCATGCGCCCTCATAAATATTTTGACTTCGTCATGGCTGCGTTCGTCGCAGTCCTTCTTATCAGTAACATCGCATCGTCTGCGAAGATCGTCGATTGGGGAGTATCTCTTTATGGGCTCAGGCTCAGTTTTGATGCTGGAACGCTTCTGTTTCCTCTCAGTTACATCTTTAGTGACATTCTCACGGAGGTCTACGGATACGCAAAAAGCAGACGTGTGATCTGGACTGGATTTGCATCCGCACTACTCATGAGCGCGTGTCTGTTTCTTATCGGAAAAATGCCGGGCGAAGCGCAGTGGTTACAGTACGCAGGAGATGACGCGTACGGAGCTATCCTGGGCGGAGTTGCTACAGGCGGGATTATTGTGGCGAGTCTCGTTGCATATTTCTTTGGTGAATTCAGTAACTCCTATTTGCTTGCGAAGATGAAGGTGAAGATGTCTGGAAAGCGCCTTTGGATGCGTACGATCGGTTCGACGCTTGTGGGCCAAGGCTTTGATACGGTTGTGTTCACGCTCATCGCCTGCGCGCTTGGAGTCTTCCCGTGGGAGATCGCGATGAGTCTTATCGTTGCTAATTACATCTTCAAAGTGGCGATTGAGATTCTGTTCACGCCCGTAACGTATGCTGTCACCGGATTTCTGAAGAACGCTGAGCACGAGGACTACTACGACCGCGAGACGAATTTCAGTCCTTTCACACTCGGGTGATAGGGGCACAGTACGAATAGCGCCACGAATCTTTCCGCGCACCCCGAAGTTATCAGACCTTATTGATGGTTGTCGATCACGAAGACGGTAAGCGTATCGCCCTCTCTTTTTGCAAACGCACGGTACTTTTGCGTGATGCGGAACTGCCAGATACCGAGGGTATGGGGCGTCCGCTTCTTCAGATCCACTCCAGCGTTCTCTCCCCGCTTGATTTTATGTACTGCTCTTTCGAATTGCCGGAGGAGACGATGCCGCTGTAGCATGTCATGAACCCCCGGAGCGATCAGGATGCTGCGAATCATTGTACTTCCATCAGTGTACCGGCTTTTTCCGCCTGCAGCATGGCATCGTACGCTTTGGCGTGCCGCTTTGCGAAGGCTGGGTTCTCTCCAGCCTGCAGAAGCACTTTCTCCAAGATGGCTCCCGTGAGACCGGCGGGCGTATCGTTCTCTTCTTCCACCGAGAATGTCACGCGCCGCGTGCGTATAAAATGAAGGAGGAAAGCGCGCATGATGCTACTGAGGGAGAAGCCAAGTTGCTTCGCCAGCCGTTCCGCTTCCAACTTCGTTTTCTCATCCGGAAGCTTGATGTTCAGTTGGGTGATCATGAAGTAGCTGAGAATAGATAAAAGCTAGAAATAGTATAGCAATATATATCATTCCGCACAAATGGCTCGCTGCACGTATCTCACTATGTACCACCTCACGGTCGAGATGTACGGCATCACCGCGCTCGCGTAGGTTTATTTAAAACTTCTGCTTCTCCCACAACTCAAAGAACCGGCCCTTCTTTTTGTAGAGCTCATCAAACGTTCCTGACTCGATGATCTTGCCTTCTTCCAGCACGAGAATGCGGTCCATTTCTTTAATGGTCGTCAAACGATGAGCGATGACGACGGCGGTGACGTTTTGGAAGAATCGGTGCAATGAATCCTGAATCTTAGCTTCTGATTCCAGATCCAGATGCGACGTTGCTTCGTCTAAAAAGAGAATCTCAGGTTTTTTGAACACAGCTCGTGCGATGCCTACGCGTTGCTTTTCGCCACCCGAGAGTTTGATGCCTTTCTCTCCTGTGATCGTATCTAGGCCATTTGGAAGCCGATTCATAAAATCCCGTACGTGTGCGGTTTCCACGGCTTGAGACAGGAGTGCACTGTCATCTGCATGATCGATATTGGCGAGTGTGATGTTATCGAGCAGGCTAAAGTTAAAGACTTCGGTATCTTGGAGAACTACGGAAGTTTTTCTGAAAAAGTCTGAACGCCGGATGTCCCGTAATGGCACTCCGCCGATTAGAATTTCTCCCTCATAGTTTTCATGTTCTTTCAGAAGCAACTTAAACAGTGTGGATTTTCCAGCACCGGACACACCGATGATGCCGATCCGTTCACCTCGGCGAATACTAAACGAGATCGAATCGAGAATTTTCTGATGTTCGTAGGCAAACGAGAGATTCCGGATCTCGATCTTGTCCCATGAAGAGGGGAATGCACCTTTGCCGTGATCTTCATCGATATGCACGGTTTCATGCAGAATATCGCGCATTCTGGAGATGCCGTATTTCGCGACGATGAAATCAAGCGACAGATCAGACAGCTGCTGGATGGATTCCCAGATGTAGTTAAAGTATCCAAAGAAGAGCACGAGGAAGCCAACATCACGCCGGCCGTGATACACCTCAAAAGCGATGTACAGCATGATGCCGACGCGGAAGCACTGTGCCCACAAGTTCAGAATAATATTTCGGACACGGAAACGTCGGATCCGGATCAGGATTTTTCGAAACAGTTTTTCACTTGTCCTATTGATGATCCCGAGCAGGCCTTCCTGCATCCCCAGCACTTTCACGCTGCGGACATTGCTGAGGCCTTCAAAGACTATTCCCTGTAAATGCTCATCAGCGGTATTCACAACGTGTTCCGACCGTCCGGCACGATTGGTAAGAAAGTACGAGAACGAAAAATATGTGAGAAGGAAAAATGTTGTCGCAATCCCAACGCGTGAATCAAACGCGGCAAGAATCGGGATCATGCCGCCAAACCTGACCAGTGCCGGAATGCCCGTACGAAACCAAATCCGAGAAATACGGTTTATGCCGTCCACACCGCGCTGGATTCGTTTCAGCTTTGCGCCTGCATTTTCTTTTTCATGCCATGCGAGGTCCAGACGCAGCAGATGTGAGATGGTTCGCATTTGCATATCCAGGGATGTGCGTTCGGCGATACGGTTTCCGATGGCATCGACAACTTGGTCACAACTGTAGTGCCATAAAGACGCCAAGATCCAGAGCACGAAAATAGTCTGAATCTGGCTCAAAGCCTCCGGCGTTCCTGCCGACTTCGTCAGTACGTTGACGAGTGTCGACATCGCATACGGCGGATACAGCCATACGATAGCGCCGCTGAACGCGAGGACAGATGTGAGGAGGTATCCGAAGCGCCTTTTCCCCAGAAACCCCCGCAGATCCCGGAGAAGCGCGAACGATGAATATGCCGGAGCTTGGACAGAGTCTGTATCCATGGGGGTATTTTACAGTTCAGGAGGACTGAGTATATGGTTGTTTATGAAAGTGTACGCATGGTCGCTTCAGACATAAGAAACACCTCTATTGCTTCGTGAATAAGGCCTTCCGCCTCAAGTTTCATCATTTGATTGTAGGAAGTATGGTCTCCCGAGGCCAGTACTAACATTTTCGCACGTGAAATATTCTGTTTCATAATAATGTTACTGACTGGTTCGTCAGAGTTAACCGTTTGAATTACTTCATGTATGGAATCACCGGTATTTTCTCCAAGTGGCTTGACCTGATGCTGAAGCTGGATCGGAGCTATATAGAATCTGTTGTCACTCCCAAGCATAAGTATGGATTCGAATTCATGGATATTAGCTTCACGGTCGTGGGAATCTCTTGTAGAAGCTGCTTTCTGGCGCATATTTTCATCAGCTTGAAGAGCGCGTCCTGCGCCAAACAGGTTGATCGAATAACTTCGAAACTGCACAATCTTGTCAGCTTTCATTCTGCCTATCCGGCAAACCTTGCGCTCACGCTCCTCTTTATTTTGAGCTATTTTCAGCCATCTATTTCGATCTATTAACCGGAATGCATTTTCCCTGTCTCTCGCATTTTCTTCAAGGGCACCAATATATTCAGGTGACAACATTTCGTTTTCTCGTAGTTCGCGCAATAAATTTTGGAGTTCACCGTCTCTAGGAATAATTATAAATTTATCGATGAAACGAATACACATTTCATCGGAAAGCATGTCTTGATAGAAGCAGCTTTTAAGCCCGGAACTTTCGTTTTGCTTATCAAATAAGTCTAGAATTTCATCAAGTGTAGTATTTACATATTCTCCCTCGCTATCTATTTCCCCAATACCTATATTGATATCGATTTTCTCATTTCTGCTCGCCCAAGCTGTCAGGATGTTTGCAAAACACTGAAGGGATACTTTATCGTGGAATTCGTCTGTACTGAGATTAATAGATATAGGCACTGTACAATTCGGAGGTTGAGTTTTTGTAAGCTGGTCAAACGTCTTATGTGCACGTTCTACCGTTCTTCCCCAGAAACCGTTCGACATGATCTGGGGTTGTAATCCATGGCGATATGTTAATCCGACTGCATCGTACAAAAGTTCCTTTGCTGTAAATGGTTCTCCGCCATAAAACGAGGCAGAAACGAAGTTGTTCTTTTCTGCGTCCTGCAAGGCCATTTCCACTTGTTCAAGATTAAGCCTTTCTCTGCGAGAGGGACTAGCACCTACGACACAGTGTCTGCACGTTTCTGTACATTGTCTTAAAAGATCAATAATGAGACCGCGTGGTTCGTATTCATCTCTATTTACTTCGTACTGGTTCCTGAGCCCATATTGGGTGTTTAAAGACATAAGAATATATAATGAATTATAAATGATAATGTGTCAAATCAACATAAATGTGCGGAATTGCGGTGTTATACTGTCCTCCTCATGGACAAAAATGCCCCTCTTGCCTACCGGCTTCGCCCCAAAAATCTAGAAGAATTCTTCGGCCAGACTGAAGTAGTAGGGGAGGGTACGCCGCTACGAAAGGCAATAGAGCAGGATCTCCTGACATCGGTGATTTTCGCGGGACCTCCGGGAACTGGCAAAACAACGCTAGCAAAAATCATTGCCGAGGCGACGAAGGCGCAATTTACCCAGCTGAATGCAGTCACGAGTGGTGTGAAAGACATTAAAGAAGTGTGTGCGCAGGCAGTGCAGCTAAAAGAATCGTTAAAGCAACGCACGGTGCTTTTCATCGATGAAATTCATCGGTTCAATAAATCACAACAAGATGCGCTGTTGCCATCGGTAGAAAACGGCAATGTGATTTTGATCGGTGCAACAACTGAGAATCCGTATTTTTCCGTGAATAGTGCTTTGATCTCACGGTCACAGGTTTATCTTTTGAAGCCGCACAGCGTGGAAGATCTGGAGAAAATTCTGATTCGTGCTTTGGCGAGTCTGGACGGTTACGACGGAAAAATTCAGATGCATCCGGATGCGATTAAAAAAATCGCTGAGAACGGTAATGGAGATGCACGAATTGCATTGAACTTGCTCGAAATGGCGATCCTTATGATCGGAACCAAGATCAGCCGTGAAGATGCCGATAAGCTCTTACGTCAGCGTAGTATGCGCTATGACAAGAAAGGCGAGGATCACTACGATACGATCTCAGTGTTTATCAAATCCATGCGCGGTTCTGACGTCGACGCATCGCTCCTGTGGATGTACAAGATGATCGCATCCGGTGAAGAACCGAGATTTCTCTTCCGACGAATGTGCATTTTTGCGTCTGAAGATATCGGCAATGCGGATCCACGTGCACTGCAGTTTGTTGTTTCGGCATGGCAGGCATTTGAAATGGTTGGTATGCCGGAGGGTGAATATTTCTTGGCACACGCATGCGTGTATTTGGCTCAGGCTCCGAAGAGCAATGCAGTGACCGTCGCCAAAGAATCAGCAAAAAAAGCAGTGGAAACATCAGCAAGTCTGGAGGTGCCGTTGCAATTTAGAAATGCTCCAGTGAAGGCAATGCGCGAGGCACATGGGTACGGAAAAAATTATCAGTATCCTCATAATTTTGCCGATGCGAAGGTCAAAGCAGATTACTTTCCGATCAGCTTTCATGGCGAACGGAATTTCTATAAGCCATCGGATAGGGGATTTGAAGTTGAGGTCAGCGAGAGGGTCAGAAAAGCTAAAGAAGCGTTGAGATGAGTGATCACTATTCCAACCCCGTGTTATTGAATCGTACAGAAGCTATTCAGCGTGCTTTCGATAGGATCCTATCAAATGCACTTTGGCGTTTCTGAACACAGGTAGATCAAGAAGGCGTTCTAAGAGGCAAGCAAACAAGAACAGAGGCTTGTTGAACGAGATATAGGTCGGGTCACCATTGAGAATCATCTGCTCCCGTTTGTATCCGATCTTCGTGAGCAGTCGTTCCACTTGCTTCGCGGAGTTGATTTTGTACCGTGTGGGGAATGTATCATGTTCCTGTCTTTCGTAGAGCCGTCGTGTGAAGAACTCATGGAAGGTATTTGGGATCGCACGGATCATCCACACATTGTAGTTCCATGTGTTCGGCGTGAGGAAGATCACTATGCCACCTGGTTTGAGAATGCGGTGAATCTCTCGAAACACCTTTTCGGGGTCTTCAAGATGTTCGAGAACCCATGCAAGAACAACAACATCGAAAAACCCGTCCTCGAGGGGAAGACACTCTGCATTTGCCTGAAACTTGTGTTTGATCGTCTGGTTCTTTGCCAGCGCATCACTGTCCGGGTCGGCTCCGTAGGAGTGCGGCGTTCGGTCATACACTTCTTTGAGAAAGCTTGTGTGGCCACACCCGATGTCCAGAATGCGTGTGTCGGCGTTTACGTGCTGTGCTATCAACCGCCTGTACACAATCGGGCTGGAATCCCATTCTGGGCGACGGTCTTTATATCGTTGTCTCCAACGCTCTTGGCGGTTCATAGCAACACATTACCAGATCGGAGTAGTGCATGAAACGATGTGAACAGGTAGGCTTATGATCACATGACAATCCCCCGTATATCATTGATCCCACTCTTATTATTAGTAGTTTTGGTATCAGGCTGCGCAGCATCGACTCCGACCCTGGAACCAGCTGTGGAAACGGATAGCACTCTGGTAGTGCAAGAACCTCATGATGAGACATATCTGCACAATCTCCGCCATTTCCGGATGCTCTCAGCAGACGAAGAATTTGTTTGGTGCGGCCGAGAAGGACGTTACTCGATGGAAGAAGGATTCGGCAATCAATCACATCCACTGGAAGGAGCGGATCCCGCAAGCTTTACCGTCATAGGCGAGTCGATGCCGTACGAATCATATTTCAGGGACGCTTCCACGGTCTATTTTGCCGGAGTATATGAAGGAACCACTTGCAATGCGCTTAAAGAAACCGATACGGCTACTTTCCAGCAATGGGTCGGTCCGTTCGCTCGAGACACATCACATGTCTATCTGTGGGGGGCTAAGGTTCCGGTGGATCGTGACTCTTTTAAAGTCTTAAAAAAAGATATATTGAGTACGGATTCCGGGGAGGAATTTGTCAGTTCCCTCGTATTCTCGGATGTCACCTCCGTCTATGCGTGGTCCCATGATGCGCCTTGGGCATTGTATCTCGTCAAAGATGCAAAACCATCCGATGGAGTCCCTTCAAGAGAAAATCTCTTTGCACCACCTTCGGTCAGAGTCGTTTCCGAGTAAGAGATTGAGTTGAATACTTGATATTTTAACAGAAAGTGCTATAATAGTTTAGAGAAACAAATATTCACATCATGACTGCAATCACCAATTCCCTCAGAGGCTTTGCGCATGAGCATGATGAAATCCCGGCATTTCACGCTGCATTTTTGGTAGGCACGATTTTGTGTGCCGCGGTCTTTAATCTCGGGTTTTATGCACTGCTTATTGTGGCCCATGTCCTGCTCGATATTGTGAAATATCGTGATGTGCACGGCATGTCGATCAGAAAAACTATCTATGCCGCAACACTTGAAAGTATCGGTGATATTGCGCTCTTTCTTCTTTCACTCACATTTGCCATCTACCTGAATCATACGTACATGTTGAGTGCGCTTGGAGGCATGATGAGATCCGAGCTGACCATTCTCCGGGCGCTTGGAACAATGCTTCCGAAGATCAAAATTCTGGAAAACATGTGTGCTATCGCACTGAACTTTCATGGCTATTTACATACGCCTCATCCGGCACTCAATCGTCCTTTCACTCGCCTAGAACGTTGTTCGGTGTGGACAATAGTCGTGTGTCTTACACTACTTTTCGTTGCCATAGTGTTCTTTCAAACGAATCAGTGGGATCTGGGCGCTGTCCTTCGGCATGAACTGATTCCGACGTTGTAGTAATAAGCGGTTTGCGAACCGCTTCTACTGAGGGTTTCTAGAAAGGCACGCCTTCCGGAAAGAGCAATGACTCGATTCGTTTCATTTCTCTTCGCCATGCCTGCGCATTGTCGCTTTCTTTGCCATTGCCATAACGGACGATGAAATCATCAAATCTCTGATCTAATGTGACAGTGGTGTCTATCAGTGCACGTTTGTCTGCATAGGCGAGTGCGTATTGTTCGATCGTTTGTGGTAATGCATTCGGATCGTAGCCTCTATGACTGCGAGTCATTCGTCCGATCTCTGGAAAACCGTTCTGTATCAGAAACTTTTCTACAGCTGCTTCATGTGGTGTGCCATACATTTCTTTTAGACGAATCCATGTCGCTGTTTCTTCCGGGGTAGGGGAGTACATCGCATCGCCAGTCAGTGATGCGAAATCAACAAAACGAAGCAGATCATGCGTGAGTGCTGCAGCATGCAGTGCGTCTTTTCTTACTAGTCGTCCTTGTAGCAAAAGTTCATCTGCGATCAGCGCACAGATCTCTGCAACTTTTTTCACGTGTTTCTGAATATGTAGCGGAAGTCCGACGGTCTTCATCCACTGAGTTATCTCATCGTCGGAAGGAACTGGAATATCTTTGAAGTGCACCTGAATTTTTCGGCCTTCGGTCTGTTCAGTGATATCTATCTCGATATCGGCCTCGATGTCGCTCAAACGATCACTCCATTCGATGACCCTGATGCCTGGGAATGGATCCAGTGTGCGAAAAAAATCAGATGCCTGACTCGATGTCAGACGATAGAGATCGATATGCGACAGCAAGTTGTCGCCATAGCGTTGTTCCAGTGCATAGGTCGGGCTCGTGATGCGCTGATGAATGCCGAGTCCTTCGGCAAAACCTTGAACAAATGTCGTTTTTCCTGCGCCCAGCTCGCCTCGCAGCACGATGATGGCTGAATCGCGATACATCGTTTGTGAGAGAGATATGCCACTTTTCAGCGTTTCCGCCTCACTCTTTGCCAGTACTGAACAGCTATAAAACATTGACAATTGTTATGAAATATAATATCATGGTACTAATAAACTAATACTCATATCTATCTTACTACCCCCGAGCCATGACTATACAACGGATCGGATTCCGGATACGGACTGTCTATAAAATCCGTAAACCAAAATTGCTAGCGATTGCGAGGCAAAAGCTTTCGTTTATGGTGGCATTATTGTCACTCGTTGCATTCGTCGTTGGTAACATGGTCGGTCAGTACGGCTGGTATGCTCTTGGAAAAATAGTGTTGGGTGCAGAGGACGATTCAATGATTGCGTTCGTTGGCACAGTTCCGCCGATTGCAAAGATTCCGGAAAAGCACCTATGGGCACAGTACGGCGGTAGCAAGCAGCTCCATACATTCAGTCAGATTCCCAAAGATGTCCTTCGCGATCTCCCCGTCTATGACATCGCAGCCATTACCGGAAAGGAAGATTCACTCGCTAAGCAAGCCTATTCTACGGTATGGGGTCAAGACAGCCATCCTGGAGTGGATCTTGATGCGCCCGCCGGAACTCCGGTCGTATCGATCGCCAATGGCGTCATCGAAAAAGTCAGCATGCAGACCAATGGTTTTGGACATCATGTATTGATTCGTCATCCGAATGTGCCAGACGCAAGTAGTCCTGGTGGCAAAACAACGTTGTATTCTACCTATGCTCACTTGGATGCCGTACTTGTGAGTGAAGGCATGGTTGTCCATAAAGGGCAAAACATCGGTACTGTTGGAAATACAGGTCGGGTCTTTGGGGCCACCGGTTATCATCTTCATTTCCAAATCGACGTTGCCGATGCGCCATTTCATCCATACTGGCCGTTTACCAGTACTGAAATTGCGGCCGCAGGGATGTCCTACACAAAGGCCGTTGAAAGTACGGTGTATCAAGACCGTCTCATCCGTTACACAGTCAATCCCATGCTCTTTGTGCAGAAGTATCAAGGCTACGTGAAGCCCGTGATTGCAGAGCGCACGCCCGTGAAGGTCGCTGCTAATGTTACGGGTTCTGAGCGACGGAAGCTGTCTGCTTCAGAGCGCGGACGTCAGAGAATGGCACGAGCAAATATCAGCGTTGTTGCTTCCAGTTCCTCGAGTCGCACTGTTCTGGCTGAGACTACTTCGTCTGCTGCGTCATCCGTTTCTTCTTCCGTTGCATCGTCAGTCGCACCGTCAGAGCAAGTAGTTGAGATTGTGAAAACCGCATCTGTCGACCCGGTTCCCGTGCTATCTCGCGCAGAGGTTGATCATTTGATGATCGAGCACTCAGGCAAACTCAGCCATACATGGCAAAAAGTAACGATCCACTCTGTTGATAGAAACGGCGACCTCGTTACAAATCCGTCCTTTGGAGGCAGGTTGTATATTATTTCCGAATTTGGTGATGCCACGATCCGCCCCGCAGAACTTGGTCCGCTGGACTTTGTGGACGGAGTCGCGACGGTCAATATTCTTGCTCGTACCAATAAGACACTATTTATTGCGACTCGCGGTGCATTTACTGCCATCAGTGCGCCGATGGTGATGGACCGGTAGGCTGCAAAGCATATCTCGTCAGCATGACAACGATGATGGTGAGAGCAACAAATGCGATGCCTTTTTCAGCTGTATTTAAAAACAAAGCGATCACACCAAACATTGTGCCCAGAACCGCAGTCAGTCCAATGACTTGCTTTGGACTCCAGCCTTTGTCGAGCAATAAATGATGTAGATGATCTCGTCCGCCTTTGAGAGGTGACTGGCCACGGGCAAGACGCCGAAGAATGACGAACGCCGCATCAAGAAGTGGAATACCGAGTGCTAGAAAAATTGTGGCTACTTTGCCACCGTGATACACACCCAGAAGTCCAAGCATCAGACCAAAAAACATAGAGCCAGTGTCGCCCAGCAGCACTTTTCCTGGAGGAAAATCAAAGAACATACCAGCTGCGGCAATAGCGGCCAGAACAAAAGCAATTTCAGCGGTATCGGGCTCACTGTTTCGAAAGAGTGCCAGACAACCCAGCATCAAAAATCCGATCAGTGATATGACGCTCACTTGTCCTGGGATGCCATCAAACCAATTAAGTGCGTTGATGGTCAGCAGGAGCCAGCTGATCGTAAAAATGCCACTAAGGACTGGAAGCATGCCAAGTGGACCGGCGTCGATGAGCAGTGAATCAAGCTTAAGTATTCCGCCAAACGGACTTGTGAGTGTATAGATTCTGGATCCAGCGGCAAAAACGATGAATGCCACTGTGATCTGCACGACGAGCCGAACCCACGATGGGAGGGGGGTTCGATCATCCAGAAAAGCCGTGATACTCAGCAGTACGATAGCGATAATGACGCCGACTTCTTTCATGCCGATAGGAGTCGTGAACAGAAAAACAGCTAGAAAAACGATGACGGCGATGACACCGGCAGGGTAGGGGAGCCTGGGGCGTTGTAGGCCGTAGCGCTCAGGAAAATCCAGAAAACCTAGTATGGGAAACAGTTTCAGGCACAGGCAGTATCCAAGAAACGTCAGAATAAATGCGGTAATCGAGAGAATCAGCATACGTGTAGAATTGTAGCATTATGGAGCATAAAAATGTTTTTGGCCTGGTCGGACCAAGTTGCAAAGGGCAAGCCCGAAAAATCTGGAACGCGCTTCTGAAAAAAGAGGGGATTGACGGATTCTTTGATTTCTATCGTGCAAAAAACTCATACGATCTTGTCACCAGATTATCCGAAATGTTTTTGCTGGAGAGAAGGGGATACCTTCTTGATGAATCACTGCAGGAGTCAGCAGCTGAACTGATGGATATGCTAACAGCTGAAGCAAAGCATGCAGGACGGATCGATACTGTCAAAAACGAGAGGGGAGTGCTCATTGGCTACTTTCTTGACAAAGCAGATCCGGAGGCAATCCTAAAAGTCTGGATGACGTGACAGAAATTGCGTACACTAATGGCATGACGTACCGACTTCTCTCCGAAGCAGATCTACAGGGAAAACGTGTGCTTTTACGTGCCGGCTTTGACCTGCCGATGGAAGAAAACGGTGTTATCTCTGATATCACAAGAGTTGAGGCTATAGAAAAGACGATGCAGCATATTCTGAAGTCTGGTGCTGTTCTTATCATTATGGCGCATCAAGGACGGCCGAAGGATGGTCCGGATCCGAAGTATAGTCAGAAGCCACTGACACCGATTCTCGAAAAAATTCTCAAGACGACCGTACACTTTGCCAAAGATTGCATCGGTCCGGAGGCTGAAAAAATAGTTGCGAAAGCTAAGCCTGGTGAAGTCGTACTTTTAGAAAATCTGCGTTTTCATCCGGAGGAAAAAAAGAATGATGCGGAATTTTCAAAGGCTCTTGCAAAACTGGCGGACGTTTACGTGAATGACGCTTTTACGAATTGTCACCGTGTGCATGCAAGCATGGTGGGTGTAGCCAAGTTATTGCCATCTTTCATGGGTTTTAATTTAGAGCAGGAGATCAAACATTTGAGCATGGCAATTGAGAACCCAGCGCGTCCGCTCACGCTTATTGTGGCTGGAGCCAAAATGGAAACGAAGGTTCCGGTTATTGAAAGGTTTTTGGAAAAAGGCGATCACATTCTTGTCGGAGGCTGCATCGCAAATACGCTGATTGCGGCTCGAGGATTTGATGTTGGGGCGTCAAAGTATGATGAAGAAGGCATAGACTTGGCTCAGGAACTGATGCTCGAAAGCTCGAAAGAAGATCGTGCCAAGATTCATGTTCCTCCTGATGTCGTGGTTGCCAGTGAACTGAGTGAAACAGCTGAAAAGCTGGATCTTCCGGTCGAAGATGTCAGCGGCGATATGGCGATCTATGACATTGGCAAAGTAACGATTGAGCGTTATATCGATGCCATCAAGTCTTCAAAGCTCATTATCTGGAATGGTCCTTTGGGTGTGTATGAATATAACCGCTTTTCGCACGCTACCAAGCGCATCGCTGAGGCGGTAACTGAAGCCACAAAAAACGGCGCAGTCAGTCTCATCGGTGGCGGCGATACGATCGATTTTCATCTGAAATATAACTACCCGCTCTCAGCGTATACATTCGTGAGTATGGGAGGTGGAGCGATGCTTGAGTTCATTTCTGGTAAAAAATTTGAGTCACTAAAAGCGCTGGAAAAGTAAGGGGTGTATCAGAATCTCGTACTCCCGTATACTTTCCGCCATGTCCGAGGAAGCCGAAAAATCTTCGATACCTATCACTGTGCTTATCGTTCCGGAATTGCCAACCGGAAGCTCCTTACTTGGCTCTGTCAGACGCATCGCGGGCACAGTGCTTCTCATCTCATCCCCTGAGGGACTGAAAGATCTTACGATCGAACAGCTTGCGTCGTTTTTCCGTGAAGCCAAAGCTCTGAATGCAGATAGACGATTGATTATCGCTGTGAAAGATCATCGTGCTCGTGAACTTGCGCATACGTGTGGTTGGGAAGCCGTACAAACACTGAAACAGCTTCGACCGATACTCAAGGGCCAGCCCAATGCAGCTGAAGCAATTCGTTCCTTTAGCCCGGTGTCATGGCGCCAAGATATCCGTAGTCGCCTACAGGTTGTGGGACTTTTATCACTTCCGAAGCTCAGAATCTGGGGTCTTCTTAGTCTCAGTATCATTGTTTTCATCTTTGTATTTTTCCGACTACTCCCATCATCAGAGATCCACATCTGGCCGAATCAGGAGTCTGCTAGCTTTACCACGAACGTTTATCTTATGGCATCTGGATCAATTCTTCCGGTGCCCGAGGATCGTGTGCGCGTCCTGCCCCTGAAGCTTCTGACGGTACACATCAGTCGTACTCTGACCTATGACCAAGTTAGTAAAAATTTCACCGGGAAAAATGCCACGATGGCGATTACGGTTTTCAATGACAGTGCTGAGAAATATTCGCTCAGACAGGGGACGCGTCTTACCAATCAGGCTGGCATGCGTTTCAGGCTACGGGATGATCTCATCTTGGAAGCTGGTTCTAAAATTAGCGTCACTGCATCAGCTGATCCTATTGATCAATACGGAGAAGTTGTTGGTGACCGTGGCAACGTACCGGCTGGAGTGAAATGGGATTTCCCAGGTCTTACCGAGCAGGAACGTAAACTTATCTATGCCCGTAATGACAAGCCTGCCACCGGTGGTAGTACGTCATATGTCAATGTACTTACCAAGGAAGATGTTCACGGGACAGCTCAATATTCGGGTGCTCAACAGCGGATGGAACAAGAATTACTGACTGTCGCCAAGCAGCAGGTTGAGGAGGAACGAATAGGTTTTAACAATCTGAATGGCACAAATTTTGTACTTCTACAGCGTGAGGAGCTCACAAAAATTACCTATAAGGATTTTGATCTTTCTGAGCAATTTATCGGACAAAATGTCGCGTCTGTGCCCATTTCGGGCAGTATCGACTATACTGTCATTTTGTATGATGAAGACGAATTGTTGACTCTACTCACAGATGAAGTCCAAGAACGTGTTCCTCCCGATAAAACCGTTGTTGTCTCTTCACTCACGAAGGACAATATGGACCTCAATGTCATTGCCCCGTGGGATGACGATTTCAAATGGGTAAAAATTACGTCTGATTTGACATATACCCAACGCTATGTGATTAATCCGTTAACACCGAACGGTGCAAAGTTTGGAAAATATATTCGAGACAATGTAGCAGGGAAGACGGTGACCGAAGCAAATCGGATCATTAAGAATCTTCCTGAAGTCGATAAAGTAGAGATAAACATTTGGCCACCGTGGGCGTTTCAGTTGCCGACAATTGGTAGCAGCATAGCAATCACGGAAGAGCAGTAATGATGAACGGCTAGAGCCTGAGTTTCATCTAAAGCTAGTATTTAATCATGTACAAGATACATTGTGCGTTATTAAACATATACGTCAGATTGACTCCCCCGCTTCATATTTTCAGCATCTGTTTGCGAGAATACGTAATTTTTTCGTATTTTTCAGCATCACTGTTTTGTGCACATATCTGTGGATAACTCATGATCGACGAATATCAATTTTTAGTATAAAAACCTATGCAAAATGGCTTCTTCCCCCCCCCTCGGGTACCTCACAGTGGCTTTCAGATGGCTCCATGCCTTAGAAAATCACTGAAAAAGTTAGGGAAAGCTAACAAAAGCAGTAGAAAAAGTAAAAAGTACCAGGGGAGTAAGGGTGGATTGTCCAAATTTCCCCTTGATTTCATGGGTGTACGAGCGTACACTCATTTCATGACGCCGGTACAACGCTCTCCACAGGCAAGAGACAGGAAGATGGTTCTTGATTGTCGTGATTTGGATTTCCAGGGAGCCGGAGAAGGTGTGATCCAATCCGTCATCGCTCTGGTCACGAGTTGTCCGCAGCCCTATGCCATGAACGTCTATCTCCCCTCCTCTGCTCCAGAAGTTCGCCGACTGCAATTTGCACTGCAGGGACTGGGTTGCGCAGTTTTTCGTGTAACAAAATGCCTTCCTGAACGTTATTAATATACCTATGTCCAAGCAGCAGTACTCCAGCATCGGCAAAGCTTTCCTTCTCTCCGTCATGTTCACGGCTGCACCTGCACTGATGTTGAGGTTACTGGTGCTGTAAGTCTTGTCTAAAAACTCACAATCACATCACTCGGAACAAGTGCACTTGCACAGGATACCGCTAACCATGATGTGTCTTTAAAATTCGGGAAAATAGATTTCAGCGTCAGAGTAGGAGCACTGGGCAAAGGTGCGGCTTCAAAGGGTCCTGCAAGCAGCATCGTATCGATGACTATGCCTTGGTCGATATACTCATTCGCCATGTCCATTCCGGCTTTGGCGATGGCATTCATGTCACTGTTTTCAGAGGGCAGGATAACTTCATCGATCGGCCACTGATGATGGAATAGTGTAACGATACTTTGACCAAGGGATGCAGTAACAAGCAGAAATGATGTTGGTTTTGGTGAACGATCGGCTGCCATGATTGCACATGGAGCCGTCGTAAAAGTGAGAACTGTCACTTTTGCTTTTGTAGTGGCTTCCTTATATGTCTGAAGAACATCTTTTCGTATAGCTGCTACGCCAACGAGTATCTGTTCCTTGGTGTCTACAAGAATCTTAGAGCGTACGATCAGATCTGCAAACTCTTCAGGAATGGTACGTGAGACCGCATCATTAATAGAAGCCTGAAGGCTACTCTTGGATGAAGCCGGAAAGCTAATGAGCTGTGTATACACCAGTTCAGGATTCAGCAATACAACCGAGCGCTTGAGTGAAAGAGAGGCAGTCTTCTGGAGTGCTTCTAGTGCGGCTACAATCTTGTCAGTTTCCCGTGCCCCCTCTTCTACTGTTTTGGCAGGAACTATTGGAGTTGGCGGCTGCAAAGACGGTGGCTTTATTGGAACAGAAGGCTTTACAGACGGAGGTGGTGTTACTGGAGCAGAAGGCTTGCCAGTGGGAGCTGGTGGGGGTGCTTTTGGAACAGGGACTGGCTCAGGCGGAGGTGCTACTGCTATCCCCTGCTCGGAATGTTGCTGCAACGTCAAAGACCCATTTTTCAGCTGCGCTTGGGCGATCTGAATGTTCTTTGTACCGAGAGAGATGCCGGTGGACGTGCCTTTGTTAAAGAAAGAAAACATACAGCGTTTCCAGAGTACAGCAGACCCAAGATTTCTCAAGAGTCCATGGGGAGTAACTTCTCCGTTCGTCTTTAATACCTTATCTATCTAGGAGACGCTTGTGTGACAGGACCAGTAAATTCTCCTGCAACTCTCTGACTCGGATCCAAATATTTGGAATGATTCATCTGAGCACGTGCCATTGCATAAGCCTGAACATCTGCTGGAGGCACTAAATCCATGTAGGACGCAGTGGCTTTTTCAAAGCTGCGTGCACGATAAAATAGACCGCGATTTATTCCACGCAGCGATCCTTTAAGTTCCACTTCTTCGCCGATTTTGTCCTTACTACCGCCTTTCCAGCTTTGAATGTCCCTATCAGAGATTGTTACCACGCCTCCCGCATTCACAGTCAGGAAATTATTCGGCCAATTCCTTGATGGGCCAACATAGTTTTGACTCCCTCCTCGTGGGTCAACTTCCAGTAATAAGGCATTTTCGTCATTCCCTACTTTCCCCATACACATCGCATGAGGTCCGTCTTGAGCAAATCCCTCTATGATAGCTAAATGGTTTGGATCGAGGGAGCTGAGATAGGCGGCTAACTGAGTGCAATCTCCTCCTTCTTTAAAGAGACGATTTAGATTGCCAATGTCAAAACCACTGTTTTTTGTGCTGTATCGGACCTTGTTGTTTCTAGTATCAAGCGCTGCGTAGATAGAGGTAGCCGAATTTCCGAGTTGTGTTTTTATTGCATCCTGAGTCATCCCAGGATATTCAGTATATACAGGGACATTAACCCAGTGTAGCGCTTCTACTACTATCGCGCTGTTAGCTTCGATTTCTGTTAGGGACAAAATTGGACTCCTTGGGCCATCCTTTGTAGGTTGTGAATATACGATTTTAGCTTTATGCGGTATTTTTTTGTTACCATGGTAAACAGTCACTGCACATGCCACCTCCGTAGTATCCATAACGTCCATAAAACAAGGAAGGAGAATATGAGTACCTGGACGACCTGGATAACCTTGAATTGCATTTACGGTCGCTCTAATTTTTACTGGCACACATTTATAACCTTTTGGAGTAATCATATTCTTTCCTTGAATAACGCGTTCTGCTTCATTTTTTGGATATGGGTCAACAATCAAATACCCTTTTTTCATTAATTCTGCAGCCAATGGATGAGTACCTTCGGGAATGACTATCTCCGCTTCAGTCTTTGAGCTAGAAACATTCTGAGCATCTACTTTTTCTCCAGAAATACCCGAGTCCTTACTGGTGGGTTTCCCACTCCTTCTGGCCTCTGCCTCTTGTCGCATTCTGGCAAGACTGCTTTGTTTTGCACTCTCCTGACCATAAGCACTCATAGTCTCTGCCATAACCATTGCAGCTGCTATTGATGTAAATATGAATCTTCTGCGACTCCCTACTCCACTTTTCACAAATCCTTCTTCGGCCGGAACATGAATTACATCTGGCTGCTCATCAGCACCGTCAGGTGTGGTTTCCGATTCTGGTAGTGCACTCATATCGTTCATATTACAGAAAACCTTTTTGTTTGTACAGATATATTTACAGTCACAACCGCTGGCCGTTTTGTTCTTCCCCGTCCAAAGAACGCAGGCTACTCAGGATCCTCCATCCAATTCAGAATTGTCGATGTGGCGATATCGACTTGTACTCGTAAAGTCTTGGTCCATGAGCCGACTGTTGCCGTGACAAAGACTGTGCGCACATTGGGAATATACGCACATGAATTGACTCCCAAACTACCAACAAGAGAGCAAGCATTTTTCACACATGCGAGGTGAGGATTCTGAGGAAGACAGTCTGAAAATTGTGAACAGAGGTCAGGCCCCGCACCCCCTACGATGATGCAAGCATTATTAAAACAAGCATGATGTATGGGATTCAGAGGATTGCAATCAACATCCCTGTTACACAGAACATCTTCCGGTAACGCCGGTCCCGCAACAATGCTGCAAGCATTATTGACACACTCGTAATGGTCGGAGCCCACACAATCAGCATTGTCCTCACAGAGAATATCTCCCGGTCCCGCCGGTCCAGCAACAATGATGCAAGCCTTATTCACACACTCGAGGTGATCAGCTGGTGGAACGCACTCGGAATTCAACTCACAGGGATCTCCTCCCCCCGCTTCCTCAACAACGGTGCAAGCATTATCGACACACTCGAGAAGTAGAGGCGGTGGAACGCAATCAGGATTCGTTGCACATTTATTCAGGCCAAGACTAGGGACGGGAAGACATGAGTAACCTGCGCAGTCCAGGTGAGGGTTAGTAGGACAATCGGCATCTG
>CALRGQ010000002.1 GCA_943357915.1 Candidatus Peribacteria bacterium | reverse complement strand
GGTAGAGACGTGCGCGCCGCTCGTCTCTACACTCCTGCCTTTTCATCTTTTCTGCCTTACACTGTTTCTGTGCAGCTCCTCGTGAATGCCCTCATCGCCGGATCTTTTGCAGCGCTGATGGCTGCGGGACTTTCGATGGTGTACGGCGTGCTCGGCGTTTTCAACATGGCGCTCGGGCAGATCGCGCTTGCTGGCGGATATGGCGCATGGTGGCTGCTGATGAAAGCCGGTCTGCCGTTTCCGTTCGCCGTTCTCGGTGGTGCTGTCATCGCTGCTTTTGTAACGTGGCTTTCCTTTGAGCTCTTCGTCGCGCCTTTTTATAAGCGGCATCGGTTCCTTCCACTTGTCACGACCATCGCTCTTAGCATGATTCTGGATGGTATTTTGCTGTATCTTTTTAAAGAGGATCCCAAAAGCATTTCTACTGGCGGTAAGCATCTGGTGTCACTCGGGAACGCTGTCATGTCTCTAGAACAGGGCGTACTCGTTCTCATCACAGTCGTCTTCCTTTCGGCTCTCGCCTGGATCCTCGTCGGCACTCCTTTTGGTCGGCGCATCCGCGCGACTGTTGAGCATCCTTCGGCAGCGGAAAGTCTGGGTATCAATGCTCCGCTTCTCCATCGGCTTGTCTTCATCATGAGCGGCGTTCTTGCTGGTTTTGCGGGTATCTACCTCGGCATAGACCAGAACCTGACGCCAGTTCTCGGATTTGCCATCACCATCAAGGCGTACGCTGCGCTCATTGCGGGCGGCAAGAAGAGTCTGTGGGGCACCATCTTGTGCGCGTATGGGATTGCGCTTCTTGAACAGCTTTCGATCGGCGTGCCATGGTTTGGGGGTCACTACATCGCAGCGGGGTTCCAGAACACTGTCGCGCTCCTGATGATCATTGTGATTTTGCTCTGGAAACCTGAGGGGATCTTTGGTTCCCGCACTCGCACTGCCTGAGCATGGATTACTTCCTCCACATTCTCACATATACGGCCATGACCATTCCGTCTACGCTCGGACTCAATTTGGTACTTGGAAAAGGCAAGATTCTTCACTTTGGATCGATGGGTCCCAGCATCATCGGCGCGTATTCCTTTCTTCTCATGACACAAGCTTCCGGGAGTGCTGTGATCGGTATTCTCGGTGCATTCGCGCTTGTCTCAGTATTTTCCCTGTTGCTCGCGTGGCTCTCACTCCGGTTGGATGACGACGCATTCGGTATCCTCTCCATCGCGGTACATCTCGCGGTGCTCGCCGTCGTTTTGAACTGGCCAGATCTCACGCGTGGCGCCCTTGGCATTTCCCGGATTGCTCGTTTTCCCGGACTGGAATCACAAGAAGCTTTTGCTACCGTTGCTGTACTAGTCGCCGTCGTCTACATTTTTTTTATGTATCGCATCCATCGTTCATCATTCGGACGGGAACTCTCGGCGCTCGCTGAAAATCGGTACCACGCAGAATCGCTCGGTATCAGCCGGACACGCGTGCACGTCATTGCGTTCCTGATCGCGGGAACCGGAGCCCTCATCGGTAACATTTTGTATCCGCAGTACATCGGACTTCTGCATCCCGCTGATTATGGTTTCCCGGCACTCATCTTTCTCATCATGTGCATCGTGGCCGGGCGGCCTGGCAGCGTACTTGGCGTCACGCTTGCGACAGCGCTGCTCATTCTCCTCAAAGAAGGCATCCGGTTCCTGCCGTTGCCACTCGGTATTGTTGGGCCAGTTCGGTTGATGCTCTTCGGCATCATTCTCATCGTGGCCGTCTATGTGCGCCGAAAGGAACTGTTTCCTAAACCGCGGACGATTTAGGCTGGTGAATCTACGCAGTAACTGTTCACTATTCCCTCCGCCCGCCTCACCCCCTAGCCCCCTCTCCCGCTGCGGCTGGGGAGAGGGGGAACGCATTTCTTTTTTTATGCTTTCCAATACATACATATCACAATCTATGTCCTATCTTTCCAAAGGTTCCTTTCTACCCAATCGGGAGAAAGGTGGCGCCTCAGCGCCGGAATGAGGTGGTCGTTGGGGGTAGTGAAAACGGTTACCCTCCAAATTCTTGACGAACGCCGTCGTTTGTTTATCATAGTTCTGACATGACACGTCTCTTCACGATTCAGCACGCAATTATTATTACTGCTTCCGAGCGGAGATAAGCGCGTGATCTGATTCCAGTACGCCTTCTCCTCTCGGGAGTGGGTGTTTTTTTATTTCCCCCTTTTGCACCATGTGTACCGAATTTCAACTCAGGCAACATCACAAACTGTTCGATGAACCTCCTACGCTTAAGCAGCAACTTGGTGAGCTTGAAGAGGACAAATACAGCGTTGCAAAAACTCTTCATGAAGCCATTGTAAAGGCTAGGGAATCAGCAAATATTGTTACTCATGCGCAGAGTGTGTATGAGCGACTGCTGGTCTGTGCAGGGGAGATAGCGTCTCTGCGACAAGTAGAAAAGTCTGACCATGCGCGCGCGACTATATTAGATGATCTCTTGCGTGCACTGGCTCATGAAGAATCCGGTGCAGCTATTGCTGTGGCAGTGAAGAGCGTTAGGGAAGAAGCGCGAAGGCTGTATGAGGAATACTTGAAAAGCCAGAAGTAGCCCTAGAAGAAGCCAAGAATTTACACTGTGACATTCTGATGAGCCTTGCAGTAGCCGCTACATGTTTTTTCACAGCTCTCACAACACACGAAGAGCGTGTGGCAGATGTCATCCGTACAGTCGATATGCCGATCTGATGCAACACCGCAGTATGAGCACTGTGACGTGTACGTGACCTTCCGCGCACCCGGAAACCGCATGGTTCTGCGCTCATCGAAGACGAATAAGCTACCGTCATAGTAGCCATTGGGGAATTCTTCGCAGTATCTCACGATGCCACCTTCTAGTTGTCTGACATCGGCAAAACCGTGTGCTTTCAGCAAAGCTGAGGCTTTTTCACATCGGATACCGCCGGTGCAATACGTCACGACGTTCCGACCTTCATACTGTTTGAGTTCCGGCATGTGCTCAGGTAGGTCGCGAAAGTTTTTCATCGGGAGCGTTACGGCGTTCCTGAACCGTCCGATTTCAGCTTCGTAGTCATTCCGCATATCGATCAGCACCAGATTTTCATTCCGTTCTAGCTCCGCTTGGAGCTGCTCGGGCGAGATGTACGGTGCCGCGTTTTTGGCTTCTATTCCGGCTCGGAGCGTCACGACTTCCGGGCGCAAACGGACGAACAGTTTCTTAAATGCATGCGTCGGATGATCAGATTCTTTGAAGGCTATATCACAGAAAATCGGATGCGCGTTGAGTGCCTTTTTATAGGCTTCAATATTGTCTTCTGTGCCTGAGCATGTTCCGTTAATTCCTTCGCTACTAATCAGAATGCGGCCTTTCAGATCGAGCTTTTCACACAGCGCACGATGCTGCTCGGTTTCAGCTGCTGGATCCGGAACCGTGATGTATTTGTAGTAGAGGAGGACACGCATTTGGTAGGATTGTAGCATAGGCGTCCATAGAAAGCCTATATGAGCCATAATCAGCTCTTGTGCCAAGATATGTTATATATTAAAATAATAATCCTTTTTGTAAAGTATGAGCTCAAGCACTTCAGGACCATCAGAGGGCGATAGAAAAGCCGACGATGCTCTCCCATCAGGACCGGATGTTATTGTGCAGCGCATTGATCCTGCGACGGCGTCTCCTGAATTACAATCAGTGCTATTACAAATTGCAGATGATATGAGAAGACGAACAGGAGGGAATGACGCGGTGGCCGATGTGCAAGCTGAAGGCGAAACCATTCCTGAAAGTACACAAAATCAACCGGAAACACGGCTTGTGGAACGACCGACAATCTTAAAAGACGAATTCATTGCCCTTTTTGACCTGTCTTTCGCTAATACCAGAGATAGCATGCGTATTTTTTGGAATGAGGCACAAAAAAAACTACCGGAAACTATTAATTCCACGAATTACCATGCATCTCTCAATGAGATATCTTCTTCCTGTTTTTGCATTCGCGAACCCCGAATTAAGGGGGAAAATTTTGGTTCACGTCTCACGATGATTCTGAATGGAGGAAAATCTTTGCATCCTGACACGGAAGATTTCTCGTCCATAGCCAGCACTTTGAATCTATTTGAGAGCTCTATGCATGCTAATTTTGCTCAACTCCAGGAACGTTTGGGCATAACAACAGTAAGCTCTCAAGGGTTTCTGAAAGGATTAAAGACGTTGGCTAACGACAGTAGAGACAACGCTTTACGGACAGAAACCGCAATTCAAGCACGTTCTGTAAAAAGTGTCGAACTTGAGCGCTCAATTGTTAGATTGTACAACGAATTTAATAGGCTGGTGCCGGATCGCATCGACTTTTTACAGGCAAGAGTGATTTGCACAAATGCTATTCGTACGAATCAAGCCATATTAACAACATATGGCGATGACCAAGTAGATAGGGCTTCTTTTCGAGAACGTCTTTTAGTAGATCTTCTAAAGTTTTCAGCTGGTGTCAATATGCTGCTTTTTGAGCAATTTCCAGATGCCCCATCAAAAGGCAAAGAATTCTCGTTAAAAACCAATGTCTCTGGAATGCCGAGTGCAGATAGCATTAGTTCTACAGAAGAAGATGTTCGCCTAGTTTCAGATATGGCAGATAGTGCAGAAACTGGGTCTGAATTTGATAGCAGTTCAGCAAACGCGCAAGTTTCCGATCAAAACCTTCTCGGAGCCAATGTTGAAAATCCTCAGCAACCAGAGCGAATACTTATGACCCAAGAAGACGTTTTTGCTTTGATTGCAGATGAGCTTCCGAAATCATTTCCATTCGTCCCTCAGCTGACAGCGATCCAAGGACAAATAGCTGAGCTTCGCACACAATGTGAAGGACAACCCTTGCGAAGTTTATTGGAAGCTTTATCGTATCAGTGTTGTAACTTTCAACTACGTGCACGAAACTTAGATATACAGGACAGGGAGACGAAAAGACTTCTTTGTTCTGAGCAATGGGTAAAGAAGAGCGGTTCAACGTTTGGAACACCAATTCTGGATGAATCTCGAAAGAGAGAGATTTTTTTCCAGCGGATTTGTGTAGTCATTCAAGAACGTATGGGGCTTCATACCGTTGAGTGCACTGTCTTTGCAGCAACGTTGGATCAGCACTTAAAATCACTAGATATTCCTATAAGAGAGAGAAGAGTTGGCAACTCAGTACTAGAGAGCGATGACTTCCAAGATATGGCGTCTATCTCACAATTTCGCATAAGCATGCATGAATATTTTCCGCAGAGACTTGATGTCTCTCAGGCGGCATATTTTTATGGGATTTTACATACCTGCCTACGTGCGATGATACATAGTGCTGGAAAAATAGATTCTTTGACGAGTTCTATGATGACAAAGCAGGTCGAAGCTTTTGCAGCGGAGATTGATAGTATTCTTATAAAACAATTTCCTCATAAAGAGATTTATGATGTAGAGAATTCACCGAGTGAACATTCTGAGCAACTAGAGCGAAAATCTATGACGAAGCAGGAGATTATTGATTTATGTATTCAAAAAATGTCGGCTACATCTCTCAATAGCAGCCTCTTAACATTAGATCAGCGTACTTTGCGCCCCCTCCTCGAGCAATGCCCGGAAATTATAGATGAAACATCATATGAACAATTGTTTCGACTATCCCATCTTTGTCTCAATACATCGATCCGTCTCCAGAGCGCCGATTTTGATCCTGATATTAAAAAATCCATGAATGGTGGT
This sequence comes from Candidatus Peribacteria bacterium, assembly GCA_943357915.1. GTDB lineage: Bacteria > Patescibacteriota > Gracilibacteria > Peribacterales > Peribacteraceae > JAGORY01. The sequence continues at coordinate 57,446 of CALRGQ010000002.1, read as the reverse complement.
GTGGTAATTTCTGAAGCAAGAGTGCATCCTCATAATTTAGATGAATGCCGACAACGAGAGCTAGCGTACCAAGCAGTATTTTCAATGATACAAGAACGTCTGAACATACACACAGTGAATTCTGCCTTATTTAATTCAAGACTTGCGACGTTGAAGGAAGGGGTCATGGGATCCATGGATGTCATCCAGGAGCGTCCCACAAAAAAAGGTTTACAACACATCCCTGTTTTACAGGCTCTCATAAAATATTATGTGTCGTACTGGAAGTCACTACCTCAGGGTCTGGATGTATTGCTGGCACGAAGAGTATGTGAAGATGTCCTGAATCGCGCTTTAACTGAGAACGAAATAATAAGAAAAGTGCTACCACGCCATGCTGTAAGTGCAGTCACGCTAGCAGCGGATTTACGTATGAAATTTGACGAATTACTCGATGCGGAATTTCCCTCTTCCGCTGACACTGGCCTCGAAGGTGTGGGACCACTTTCGAGGGAAGTATTCTGTAATGCATTTTGTGATGTGATTTCTCGTGCTAGTTTTTTTGGCACAGCAGAAGTTGATCTAGAAGTAGAGCGATCGAGAGATGCGATACAAGGACAGTGCCCTGACATCATTTCTTGTATACAAGATCTTCATAAGTTTTTGCTGTGGTTTGCAACGCAAATGGCTCTTCTGAGAAAAGACGCCAGGAATGAAGCAGGAGAAGGATATTCGCTCGAATTGGCACCGGATGACGAAATAGCCGTTCATTTTGCGCCCATTTTCAAACAGATTGGTGATAAATTCGGTATGAGTAATTTTGGACTGAACGCTGTTTCTATCAACAGTATTGCAGAGACAACAGGCACTTCTATTCCTGCTGGAAAGGCGAAGGGTCAAGTTCTCAATGTTTTGAAGCAAGATAGCATCAGCTCAGGAGTACGTGCACTTGCTCAATCTATCTCTCCAGAGGATATTGCTGTTCAACAAAAATTTATCTCTGAATTGAATGATTATATTCAGGAATTGAGAAACCTAATAACACAATTTTTCCTCACATGGTTACCAGAAGGGATACGATCTATCAATGACAGTAAGATGGTAGGATCTTTGATAACTTCTAGTGTGGGGGAAATTATGCAGTGCTTAGAACGGCCTGAGTATAATAACCAGGGTTCCAGTCCAACTATTAATTTTTGGGAAGGAATCTTAGATAAGCTCACGAAAGTTTATGAATTATGGGAAACAAGCCTACACACTTCTGCAAGTACCTCTGTAGTACAAACAGACTCAATTGACACCCCCGCTTGGCATGCAAACAAAACACTCGCTCACCCGTTACCAGAAGGTGCGGAGCCTACGTGGGAATCTGGAAGGCTGACCCATGATTATCTGATGTCCAGCATGGAAGCACTTGCGAATGGTGCCAGAGATAATGCTCAGCTCAGGAGCGATCTGGACGTTTCTGGGGGGGGTGTACAGCGCTACATGCACGCCGCTCATTGAAGCATTCCGTGAAGCTGCACGCGCAGTGGTTGCCGATCTAACCAATCTCTCACCGCCCCGTAAAAACCAACCGATACAACGTCAAACGATCAATACGCCTGAGCAGTACGGACGTCTTGTTGCAGGACTTGGTTATGCCGTCGATAGAGTTTCCATAGAACCCTTACGACAGTATTTTGTCCAAGAGCTTCGTGAGTGGTTTGTGAACTGTGAAGCTCCGCGGATGATGAGAAATGACCTTGTGACTGCATACAACGGAGTTCTTCAAGATATTTCCACTGAAAATGCCGATGCGCTTCAGCTCATATGGGAAACGAAGGAGGGACAAGCGTCTTGTGAGGCTTTCAATGTATTCGGTACTGCGGCAACTGCATTGTTAGATGGCTTGGATGATTCCATGACTCAAAGAGAAATTACTGAGTGTTTGCAGGCAATTCGTGATGCCTTTGCTCCAGCTGCGGCGGCACTGACCAACGATGATCAGGCTCTCGGTGCAAAGATTGCAGCAGAGCATGAAACAGCTTTGCAGCACATGGAAGCAACATTGCATCCTCCTGTCACTCTTCCTCCCACCGTTGAATAATGGCGAAAAAGCTATCCAAGCCAGCGGCAGAAGAGGTAGTTGTGCCGTCTGAGGCAGCTGCAGTGATTGATGATACATTGCCAGTGGATCTTCAAAATCCTGCTGAAGTAGGCGGTCGGGTGAACATGCTTGTAGAAGCAACAGTTCTTGCCTCTCTTTCTGCTTCAATTCCTAACGTGCAAGAAGGCAGTGCTGGTGATGTAAAAATATTTTCGAGATTTATTGGTGGAGTGAGGAATGGAATTGACGCAGCATGTAGAGCTATTTTGTCAGTGAGTGACTCTGTATCTGGAATAACAAATGCAGTCAAAAGCGCATCTTTCGACCTAGGAAACTTCGAGCATGTAGACGGTAAAGGCCATAGCCAACAAGTGATAGCGGCAATCCGCCAAGCTAGCGGGGCGCTTCGATTGTGCTTAGCAGAATTCACCATTGATGATTTAGCCGATGAAGATGCACTACTTGCAAAGGTATTAGAAAAAAGACTGACAGTAGAAAGCTTCTTATCCATTCAGAAAGCACAGCTTGTTATGACAGAAAAAAAGGCAGCAAGAGTTCCAGTAGCGTCGTTCTTCAAGAGCTCTGCGACCAAGGTAGATACTGTGGAAGAAGAGGGAGAAGTTTTTGAATTCGTTTGGTCATGGGATGATAATGTTTTATTCAGTCGGAATAAGATTCCCGAGATGCGACATGTGATTATTGACGAGGATAGGAATGCTGCAGCGAGAAGTCAGTTTATTTCTGCTATAAGGGAAGGGCATAGCAGGTGGCTAGAGTTTGCACGTAAAACTATTACCAAAAAAACAAAGATTGTGAATGCATCTGGAAAAAGAATTTCTAAAGATCAATATTTACAAGAAGTCGCTGCTCTATTTGAAGGCGATATTAACCGTGCCATGGATACATTTATGGGTTATTTAGTAGATCCAAACATTTCAGTAGAAGATATAAAAATACTGATGGATGAAATGCATAAAAGCATAAAGTCTTGGTATGCTAACACCCCAGATTTTAATACTGATTATATACGACCACCATTAGAGGAACTCTTTAGATTATTTGATCACTATTCCGTGATATTACCGCCCACGGTAGAGTCTTCGATGACTTCCGAATATGGAGCAGCTTATTTTCAAGAGGTAGAATCGATTCTCATTTGCCCAAAAAAAGGTGAAGTATTATTTATACATCCTGATAGTCTTGATACAGATCTTTTGAGTTTAGCGCAAAAAGTTACCGGCGAAACACAGTACAAGTATGGGAATAAACAAGCTTTGAGAGCTTCAGTAAGATTGCTTTGTCAACTTATTCGTGAAAGTGCTGTGTACACAGATGAAGATTTTTCTGTTTCAACTCCAGAAGAGTACGCATTGTATTTACAGCGTCATCTTGAACGTATGCTTCAGATAATTTTTGAATGTCCTTTTGAAGACATTTCACCAGTTTTTGCTTCAATTTTTAGGAATGCTCTTAGCCTATTTGTTACCAAGCCGATACGATTAACAGCGCTTACTCGCCCACTTCTGTTGCGAAGTTATAGTGAGGCATCACGTAGATCAGCGTATCTGGATATAATCAATGACTTCTACCCAAAGCCTCCACTTAGCACACCCAAGGCAGTTGTTCCAAAGATTACAGAAGTGGCAGTCGAGACTCCCTCGGTAGATTCACTACTACGAGCTTTTGCAAGTATGAGAGATGAAGCTTTTGGTCAGTTGAAGATGAAGAAAGACGGGAAGAATTCAGAAGTAGATAAGAGGATTCAGAATGAATTGATCTCTCCCGCAGAAGAGCGGCAAATTTTCGAATGCATACGAACGGTCAGTGGCCGAGTGATGCGGACGAAAGAGGATGCGGAACGATACCTTGCAGCTTTCCAAGGCATCATCGATGCAGTCCCACAAGAAATTACTGTAGGAAAAGATATTATTGCAGTACCCGCAGAGTTCAGAGACTACCTTCAGTCTCGTTTTGCAGAATTGTCTGCATATCTACTTTCGTGTTGTACAGACAGTGTTTCGTCAAACGGTGATGCTGTACAAGTGAGAGTAGGGTTCGTGAATGCTTTTGCAGACATCATGCAGCGAGCACAAAAGGTAAGAGAGGAGAGAGTGGAAGTGGGGGGAGAAGGTGTTGGATCGGGGTTAGTTTCTCGAGGAGGGAAGGGGCAAGAGGGAGATAAGAAAAAAGATACAGGAACTCGTTTACAGGATCCTCTAGCGGAAGCGATGGAGGCATCAGGTACATCAGGGAAGAATGTGGGTCGTTACGTAGCTGCATTGTTTGAAGATGCAATAGACCAAGCTGTAGCAAGGCAATTAGGGAATATGGTTCATTCGCGTTCTATATCCCATGTAGAAGAAATAACTGCTGAAATGATGAGTTTCGCTTCTACGTGCATGAGCAGGGTCGATAGTGCAGTTCTCTCATGCATACAGCAAGGGACTGAGCCATCTATTTCTCAATTACGAGCAGTAGCAGAAGGTGTGGCAACTGCGATGAGCCAGCAGCAATCTACAGAGTTTCAGTTTGTCAGCGCAGAGCAATGTACTGCGATAGTAGAAGAAGTGTGCAGAAGTTTTGGCAGTGACGATATTGATGCGGCAGAACTTATGATTGGACAATCTACAATTGTCCTAGTACAGGACGGAAATGTATCCGAAGCCGAAGTTGCAGATGGTTTAGATGAAAGCAAAGCGCAGAAGTCACAAATACTGTCATTCCCAGCACTACAGAAAACTGCGCAAGGGCATATTGCCCATAGAGCGCGATCAGAAGCTCGCCAGAGGGCACAGGAAGCGAGGGATGCACACCCAGCACTAGAGCAGCGGATTGGTTCTGTAGAAGGTCGTATCAGTAGCAAGGTTCACGCTCTTCTGCAGAAAGCTGGGGATGGGGATCCAGATGCCAAAGAAATTATTGATGATTATCTTGCGTTTCAGGAATATATTCTTCGGTCTCTCTTACTTCGTTCACCTTCTGAATAACGCATGTCTATTTCTATTGCCAACGATATCGTCCCGCTCATTACGGAAGCTCATGCACCACTTGCTGCAGAGTTTCCCGATGAAGCTGCTGTCATCGCAGCACTCGTACATGATTTCAGTTCACGATATCAGCATCATGTGATAACTGAGTTAGGAGAAGGTACGTTCTGTAATCTTGTGGATAGATGGATTGAAAGCAAGCAACTCTCAACCGGACTGAGGGCTGCCATTACGACAACAAGGGATAGTATTTTGCGTGCATTGGTGAAAAAAAAGAGCGACACTTTTGCATCGCAATCTGAGGATGATGTTTTACGTCGTAGCCATCCCCTTGAAGGGAGAGGGAATGGTTCAAAAAAAATAAAGAAAACACCAGCAGAGATCTCAACGATTGTGATGCAATATGCTCAGCTGGCTGTATACATCGGTGATACGGTGGCGTTGGACATCCTCTGTGATCTTGGGATTTTAGAGCCCGGAGAGCGTGCTACGGCTTTTTCATGTATCTCGCCATACCTTGGAGAAACTGCTCCAACGGAGAATGGTAATGGTCTTATTGGTGTGCTGCAGTGTCCAGAGATTATTTTGCAAAACATGACGCTGAGAGAAAAAATCCATCGGTCTCTTGTTGAGTATTGCTACCATAAACTTCTTGATGAAGATGCTGACTCCATGGCAAATCAGCCAACATTCCTGAAGAAAATTGATCCGTGGATTCGTAAGCAGCTTGGGGGGCTGTATAATAAAGCGTTTGGGCAGAAGGCAGGGAAGATTTCAGAAGCTCATGCTGAGCTCTGCGAAGACGTTGTATTGCACTTTAAAGATGCCGCTTCACTTCAAATTCCTGAAACGATGGCAAAAACGTCTATTGATCACAAAGGTGTGGAGTGGCCTTTAGGATCCTGGAGACAACGACTTGCGATAGCTGAGATGATGCATCCGAAGAAGAGACATTCGTACATCGGTTTCGGAGCGGGCGAAGGTAAGACATTTACGCATTTCTGGGCATACGAACTTTCAAAGGCTGAACGCACAGTGAACCAGTCGAAAGGTCGCACACGGTTGCTATTTTTTGGACCGAAGCCAGTTATTAATGAAATTCCGAACCGCGTACGCGCAGGCACAGTTGATAAAGAAACAGATTCTCTTTATTACCCAAACCCTGATGATGCGCCGACGGTGGGCGTTATTCGGAAAGGAATGACAGTTGCGCAGATTCGTGAGGCAGCATCCAAAGATATTGTCTTCTGTGCGTACAGTATGTGGGATATTACGAGAAAGGACACGAAAACTAGAGGCAAGGATCCAAAAGAAACCAAGACTGGAGACAGGGATCCAGCGGAGTTAGTTATTGCAGACTTACTCATCAATCAAGCCGAGCCATTTACCAATGTCTCTTTTGATGAAGCTGCTCTTTTGCAAGGTGACAATACCTATACGCACCTTGCTCGCAGAACGATTCATGGAATTCCAAATTTACATGCAAAAGGTCATGTCATGTTCAGTTCAGCTACTCCTGCTCCTGGGCACTTAAATGGACTGCGTATCACCCTCGAACTCTTAGAGAGTGCAAGTAGCGAGTACGAAGCTAGTGAGCGCCGTACGTCACCTCCGAATCAGTGGGCGCAACTTCGAAGAATGATGGGGAAACTGTGGATGATGGATAGGCGAGAAGAATGGATGGAAAATATCGATCGCCAGCCGTATCAGATCTCTGACCGAGAACGTGCACTACTGCAACTCATCGTCGATGATAACTCCATGCCCGCACAGCAAAAATTGCACTTAAGCCAACTCATTATTCGTTGTCCAAAACTCATGAGCTCGGACCCTACGATGCCGTGGTCTTCATTTGAAGAAACAACAAAACATATCGAGACTCTTTTGAACATCGAAGGAAGAAAAACAATTCTTGTTGCTGAAAATATACTCTCTCAAAGCGTTCTATGGAGGCCTGATGATGAGGCGGGTGATCCACAGCATTACTTTTTCGATGCACTGAAATCATGGTGTGACGATCGAAACATCACTTTTCATATCATTCATGGAGGTACGGATGATGATGACCGCATCGTTATTTTCGAAGACATGCAACAGGCGAAACGCGAAGGTCGCCAGTGTGTTCTCTTTGCACAGAGCGCATGCTTGAACTTGGGTATAGATCTCAGATTTATCGATGGTATTATTTCACAGTGGCCGTATAACACACCGGATCTCTATCAACTACTCAAGCGTGTTTTGCGAAAGGGAAATACGGATTGTCATATGATTATTTCCTATGCAGAACGAACAGTTGAGGAAGGAACGCTAACAGCAGCGGAGCTCAAGTATCTCGACGTTCTTCGGTGCTTTTACGGAGTTATTAGCGATGATCGAATGGCGCAGTTATCGGATCCTAATGAAGCACGCGTGAAGGATGAGAGTGTTGCCAGTACCATAGAATCTCCTGAACAAAAGTTTCAACGCTTCTCACGTGCTCTTCATGGTGTTGGTTCAACAAAAACGAAAGAGTTTTGGAATCTTCATAGAGATGATTTCATCCAAATGTTGGATCAGAAAGAAAGTTCATCAATAGGAGATGGAGAACGTGCAATTGCAAGTATTGTTCTTCAACTTGAAAAGGATGGTCTATTACCAGAGCGCGGCTCGTATCTCCATACATGTTCCAGTGGCCAACGACTTGCGTACATCTTGTCTCAGGTTTCACCCCAGAAAAGTCGACATATTTGTAGTATGGATGCAACCCAAGAGATGTTGGATTATGGAGGAATTCTTTTGCCAGAATTTATCGATCAAGGACATAATATTGCAGCAACGTTGGACGAATTAAATCCACTGATAGAGTCAGGGATGGTGCAAGCTGGCTCGCAAGATCTTGTCGTCTTGCAGGGCTTGAATCAAACAAGTCATGCAGCACAACAAGATGGTCAACTGCAGATGACTGGTCGTGTTCGTGCACTGAGAGGTGCCGTGCGTGCTCTTAAAACTCCAGATGCTGGCCTTTCTGGAGTATCAGAGCCGAGCGATGGCGGAATTCTTCTTATTCCTATTGATTACGATTCGTGTACTGAGCCTGAACTTGCGCACTTTCGTGAACAACTTGAGGCTTTTGGTCTGGAAATCATTTCTACGTACTCTGGGAAGACTGTGTCTCGGGATAATGAAGGAGAACCTCCACATCAGATGCACGTCATCACAGCTCGCAAAGCATTTGATCCTACGATTGCTGACCTACAGAGTGTGGATTCTACAGGTCTAGTCATGACACCTCTGTATGGAAAAGAATCTCGAACGAAAATAAAAGAACGCAAATTGCCATATGCACTTCCCCATAGCGAATTCAAAATCGGAGGGAGGAAATTGCCGATTATTCCAATAGTGGATAGAGCAGAGAGACTCGAGTATCTTCAGCGTTTGACTCAAGGTGTTTTAAGCATTCAGGGTATCGCTTCATCGTCGAAAGATATGAGGACGAAGCTTGGGTTGAAATCGGTTCAGCAGACTCTGCAAAGCATGGGCATTCTGTGTTTTCCTCAGTTTCAGCCAGCTAAAAAGAAGAAGTCTCGTCGGTCTGTCGATCATGATGCACGTAGCGAACCTGTGTCGGATGAGAGATTGGCGTTCAAATTTGTAGATTCTCCTCACCTTTTTTATCCATTTGATAAACAGTGGCAAAAAATTCAACAAGGATGATTACACTCTATGCCCCGCCACCCACGCGGAGACTTTCTTTCCAAAATAGTAGGAACAAGCGGTAGATACAGTAGTTGCCACATGATTCTCAGTGGACGGGGACATAAGGTTCTAACACTGCGCCCAATCCATCAGTATAATCGTCACACAATGAAGCCTTTCACCCTCATCACCCTTCGGCTTCGCTCAGGGCGAGAGTGATTGTTCCCCATCAGGTAAGTCTTATGGCTGCTCCCTTTACTCTCATCACTGGCGCCAGTGCAGGCATAGGCGAGGCTACCGCACGGCTTTTTGCTGCACAGGGCAAAAATCTGATCCTCATTGCGCGGCGGAAAGAACGCCTAGAAAACCTCAAGTCGACGCTCGAGAAAGCTAATAATATTGAGGTGCGTATTGTGGAGATCGATGTGACGGATCACGCAGCGCTTGAAGCGTTCTTTGCCGGTCTCACAGATGTGCAGATCGACGTCGTTGTGAATAATGCGGGTCTTGCCATTGGAAAAGACACGTTTGATGACTATGACTTTAAGGACGTTCAGCCGATGATCGATGTGAACATCACAGGGTTTCTCAAAGTTGCGCATCTTTCGCTACCGTTTCTCAAAAAATCGCAGGGACATCTGGTGAATCTGGGTAGCATTGCCGGTATAGAAGCTTACAAAGGCGGAGCGGTGTATTGCGGGACAAAACATTTCGTTCATGCATTCAGTCGCGCACTGCGTCATGACCTTTTGGGTACCGGTGTCCGTGTGACGATCATTGCTCCCGGAAACGTTGAAACCGAATTCAGCGATGTTCGTTACAAAGGAGATACGAAGAAAGCAAAGGCAATTTACGAAGGCTGGAGGCACCTCACGTCAGAGGACATCGCAGATGCGATCTGGTACGCCGTCAGCAGACCGAAACACGTCAATATCGAACAGATGACCGTCATGCCGACCGACCAAGCTGGTGTCATGATTCATCGACCTTCGTGATTCAGGGGCAGTCGTATTTGCATGAAATACCCCACATTCCGTAGCCGGGACGCCGCGTCCCGGTCACCACACATCGAGTGGGTCTACTCTTGATGAGAAATGTAACGAGGTCCATGGGTAGTCCATAACCTCTTTGGCTAATCCATGTTTCATCCCATTCCCTTGCACATATCCAATTGCAGCGGATCGCTGAACTGCATCCCTAATACGTTCGTCATGAAAACCGGCTTGCCAACCGACGGCATATGGAACATCTCGCGCACGAAGCTCTTTGACGCTGTTTGACTTGAAGGACTGTAAAAACTTACTTAAACCTTTTGGTCCTGGGCACAGAATCAGATGTACATGATTTGGAAGAATGCAGAAGGCATGCAGTAGCGCACCGTTGATATCACGTGTCTTGCATAGATGATCAATCAGTAGATCCGGCACGCCCTCTTTTGTACACCATGGGATGTTATCTTTTGCCTTCGTTGTGACATGGAATATGCCATACTGTTGATAGTGAATTTGCGACATTGGTTCACGAGCATATCATCTCCGATACGCGGTGTCCCCGTCATCACATTCTCCGTAGACGGGACGCGGCGTCCCGACTGCGGGGAGTAATAAAGTTCCCGTATTTCCCTATCTGCCAGATTACTATCGATGCTTCGCCACCCAGCCATACACAGCCTTTCCGACCAGAGAAACCCCAGGGATGTACAGCAGGGGCGCAAGTAACCAAACAGCCGGCAAATGCCATGTTAATGCTCTAAACGCGAAGAAGCCTTTGCGATAGGAACCGTCTACAAATCGCACATGCATCGCCACGTTCAAGTGTTTGAGATCAATGTTTGGAGCGTAACGTTTTTTGAGTTTCGGATCATGAAAGTTCGCAAATTCAAGCCGATGCAGCCAGTCTAACATCGAGAGTAGCAACATGCTTTTTTTGCAGAATCCACAGCGTCCGTCAAAAAGTACGATGATCGGTTTTTTCAGTCCGAACCTCTGACGGATCGCACGAAAATCGTCAGCCAGAAGTAAGCCGAGATATGCCGTGAATACTGTCAGAGAAAACGTACCCACATCCATCAGCACAAAAATAGTGCCATGTAACAAAAGTCCACACAGTAAGAGCGTGCGTTTGAAAACATTGGTAGACCTAGACGAGCCAAGACCAAAAAAACTGAGGAATCCAAGTGGTAGGATCAGGATCCATGCTATCTGCGAGGCAACTGTAAAATAGCCGATGATAGGACTGAATGCTGACAGTTGGTCAGCTACGAGCGGTGTGAGCCGTGTGAAATCAGTCAGGTGTAGCGTGACCGCTACCGCAGAACCCTCAAGCCACATGTTGCCACCCCATTTTCCAAGAGCGGACGCTGTGTAGATCAGAATCATCTGCCACAGAAGCAGCCGGTACGGCCAGATCGGCATGGTACGTTCGGATGCTGGCTGATCTTTTCCTGTATCGCGTACAAGCTTCATGCGTAGCCACAGATTTCGAACCGTAAATGTTGTGTAGCACGGTGACAGCAGCAAAATAAAACCAATGAGTCGCAGAAGCGTGTCACCGCCATCGAGCGTGATCATGCCGTACTCATGGAATGAGTAGAGCAAAACGACTGCAATCAGAAGCATCCATTTACGGCCAAGGCCGATGATGACGCAGAAAAGCGAAGCTAAAAGAGCAGTATACAGAAGCCACACATGATTTGTGCCGACATGATCAAGCAGTGAAAATCTCCAGGAAGCGCGGACCATGTTACTGACCATGCCCTGAGGCAAAATGCCTTCCGGTCCGTAGAACCGTTGTACATTCGGCATCTCAAGAAATAGCGTTACAAAAGCGATGGTACCGAAGCCGACGCGCATCATCCCGAAACCAGCGGCCGATACCGGTGCAAACCAGAATTCGTACATGCGGCCGGTCAGTGACGTCTTTTTTGTCATTAGAATTGCGGGCAGCGGACAGAGACGAGAAGTTTTTCTGTTGGTGCATGGATGGTTTTTGTAGTTTGTTGTAGTTCGGGAAGTTTACTTGGCAGGATGGTTGTCTGTACAAGCAGGCGCACCTGACGGCCGTTTGCTTGTGGAATTTTTGGGCAGAGAGACAGAAGATAACTCGGCAACAGTCCTTTCCAGTTTTCCTGCAGCCTTCCAAGCACTTTCAGCTCTTTCGCCCGTTCTCGCCATGGGAGATGACTAAAGTCCATGATCATTGCAGTTTCCCATCGGTCCCCGGCGTTCCGTTCCACGCGGTAGAGGCTGTTACGCCTCAGTGGATTCGGTGAAAAGATGTCCCACTTTTGCCATTGGCTAAGGCTGAGGACATAGGGTGCGGAAAATTTATTCAGCGTTTTCATGAGCCCTTCTTTGTTTGCAGGCAGCAAATATGCCGCAACCGCGAACATGTGCCACAGACAAAATGCGATGATGAGAACGTGCCAAGGGCGGGGAGTGACGGTCATGTTTTCTGTATTGTTTCATGAACTGGCCAAGAAATGTAGAGATGAGCGATGAACCACCTCTTCCGTAGACGGGACGTCGCGTCCCGTGTCTGCGGTCAATCGTGTCTGGTTCCGTAGACGGGACGTCGCGTCCCACAAAAAGGGTTCCACACTTTCCCGTTTCACCAAATATCCAACAGATCGAGTTTTGAAGGAAAATGTAACGATGTCCATGGCCAATCTAAAATTTCCTGTACCAAACCATGTTTCATCGCATTCCCCTGAACGTAGGCTAGAGCATTTGAACGCTGCTGTTCATCACGAATACGTTCATCGTAAAAGTTTTCCTGCCATCCAATCTCTTTCGCCTGTGCCACATGTTGTTTCCGTAGATATTTCACACTATTTGACTTGAAAGCTTGCATAAATCTACTTAAGCCTTTCGGGCCAGGAGAAAGAATGATATGTACATGATTTGGAAGAATGCAAAATGCATACAGTTCTGCATGGTACAGATCTCTTGCTCTACATAGATGATCAATCAGACACTGAGGAACACCGTTCCATGTGCACCAAGAGTTCGAAATAACGGTGTTGGTCGTTATATGGAAAATGCCAAACTGCTCACGATGAATCTGAGACATATTGGAATCATACTCCTCCAGCGGGACGCGACGTCCCGCCTGCGGGTTATGATGAACGCGATGTCCCGCCTGCGGGGTGATTATGGATGCCGCAATATCAACATTACTTCTTCGGCTTCAGCAAAATAATCTCCCGTCCGACAAACTGATCATTCCTGCGGTACATGATCGAAAAGCGTTCGGGGATCGATGGGTCTGCGTGCGGGGGCAGAGCCGGGCGGAAACCCAGCTCTTCTGCGACTTTCCAGACTTTTGTGAGATGGATCATTTTCTTCTGGGCGTACCAGACGGGGAGCGTCATAACGACTGGCACACCAGGCAGAGTTGCTGCACAGTTTTTCAGGAATGCCGCAGTCAGTTCTTCAGCTTGTCTGCAGTAGGTCTCTGCATCTTTGACGGTCGCTCGGTTTGTCAGTGGTGGGCCGAGTGTCCCTTCTGTGACAATCACATCAGGCTTTTCTTTCAGTTCAAAAGGCTTCGTCGCATCTTGTTTCCAGACATCGGCCGAAACATCTTTTTTAAGAACTTTGAAAATTTTTCTCACCCATTCGATGTTTTTTTCAGTCCCATTCACAGCTTTTTGCGCATTGTCTGATGCCAGCACATTCCAACCTGCGATCATCGCCTCCATCGGGATCACGCCCGTTCCGCAGAAAGGATCAAGCACGGTAAAATTTTGAGATTCAGAGCGGGTCTTTGACCCGCGTGGGGAGAGAAATGCTCCAAAATTCAAAAGAATCTGTGCGAGTTTCGGAGGCAAGAGACCGACTTTCGTATCACGCACCGGCTTTTCCATATCACGCAGCGTGTACGCTTTTACGTTTTGCGCGGCTACCGTGCGCCCGATCCATAAATGATTTTTATCATGCAAGATGACAAGCTCGCAGCCTTTCTTCGGGTCAAGAATGCCTTCATCATGTAGCTGAATTGGTTTCGCCATTTCGCGCTCAGAACCTACATAGCGGCTAGCCACGCCTTTCTTCTTCAGGCCTTGTTTACTGGTTTTATACAGATCGCGGACTTTGTTTGGGGAAATGCCGAAACAGCGCAGGCTGAACGTTGCCTTGCCTTTCACGGTCTTCAGTTCAGCAGCGAGTAGTGCCGGTAAGTCTTCTAAATCTACAGAGAAATCACCGATAATATTTTTAGCGATCACGATCGTTCCACCGAGCCGGTTTAAGAATGCTTGGTCCAGCTCTGTTGCAGTCTTAAATGTGACGACTGATCCCGGAAATAGATGTTCTTTCTGAAAGTCCGGTAGGACTGCTGCGAGTTCAGCGACGGAGAGTGATGGATTGTTTCCGAGTTGGGCGGCGTAGGAGTGCATGGCCGCGAGTATAGAGGATCAAAGGAGTAGAGGGGAATAACAAAAGAGACTTCTAAGAGCCTTGTGAAACTCGCTGGTGCTGGCTACAATCGGCCGAACTGAAAATTATCTTTGACATTCTCCCTTCCTCTATATGACGTCCGGAACAGTCTCCCAGGTCACCCATCGACAAGCTCAGGGTCACGTATCACAGGTGATCGGTGCGGTCGTCGACTGCCAGTTCCCGAGCGGCACCCTTCCTCCTATCTATTCTGCGTTGACCACGAAGATTGGAGCAGACGTTTTAACCCTTGAGGTTCAGCAACACATGGACGGTGGTATGGTTCGCTCGGTGGCGATGGGCTCGACGGATGGGCTCCGGCGTGGCGTAGAAGTGCTGAATACCGGTGCGCCGATTTCCGCTCCCGTAGGATCCGAGACGCTCGGACGTATGTTCAACGTTCTCGGTGAGCCGATCGACGGACTACCTGCGGCTGTCACCAAGAAGCGTTACCCTATCCACCGTCCGGCTCCCTCTTTTGTGGAGCAGTCGACGGAAACAGAAGTGCTGGAAACAGGTATCAAAGTCATCGATCTCTTCTGTCCGATCCTAAAAGGAGGAAAAGTTGGTTTGTTTGGAGGAGCCGGTGTCGGTAAGACCGTTATCGTAAAGGAGCTCATCCGCAACATCGCGGCCGAACACGGCGGGTACTCTGTTTTTGCTGGAGTGGGGGAGCGCAGTCGTGAAGGAAACGACTTGTACTATGAAATGAAGGATTCGGGTGTTCTCGATAAGACGGCACTCGTCTTCGGTCAGATGAATGAACCACCTGGACCGCGTCTCCGCGTGGCTCTCACCGGTCTTTCCATGGCCGAGTACTTCCGTGATGAAGAGCAACGTGACGTGCTTCTGTTTATCGATAACATCTTCCGTTTCACCCAAGCCGGTGCCGAGCTCTCGGCTCTTCTCGGACGCATTCCGTCCGCCGTGGGTTACCAGCCGACCCTCGCGAACGAAATGGGTCAGCTTCAAGAACGCATCACGTCCACCAGCAAAGGTTCTATCACGTCCGTGCAAGCGGTGTACGTCCCAGCCGATGACTTCACTGACCCCGCTCCAGCCACAACGTTCGGTCACTTGGACTCTACTATTGTGCTCACTCGTTCACTCGCCGAACTTGGTATCTATCCGGCTGTTGATCCTCTTGATTCTGCATCAAATATTTTGACGCCTGATGTCGTCGGAGACGAGCACTACAACGTCGCCCGCGGTGTGCAGAAGGTTTTGCAGCGCTATAAAGAACTCCAGGACATCATCGCCATTCTCGGTATGGAAGAGCTTGCCGAAGAAGATAAGCGATCCGTCCAACGCGCACGCAAGATTCAGCGCTTTCTCTCACAGCCGTTCTTCGTCGCCGAAGTCTTTACCGGAGCTCCGGGGAAATTTGTCACACGGGGCGAGACTGTCCGTGCCTTCAAGGCAATCCTCGAAGGAAAGTTAGATCATGTCCCCGAACAGGCTTTCTACATGAAAGGCGGTATTGATGAAGTCAAAGAGTAATTTTTCTTCTTTATTATTAGCATGATGACTGTTGAACTCATTACACCGGAAGAGATCGCCTTCAAGGGCGATGCTGTATCCGTGACGTTACCCACCGGCGATGGTGAGATCACGGTTCTTGCTGGACACGTGTCACTCGTGAGTACGGTCTCACCAGGCACGATGATCGTTCGCAGTACAGAAGGGGAACAGATGTTTGCGGTCGCTCGCGGTGTCATCGAAGTCACGCCGTCATCAGTTCGTGTTCTGAGCGACATTGCCGACCGCGTGGAAGCACTGGAGGAAGCCGCCATCGAAGCCGCCAAGGCTCGCGCAGAGCAACTAGTTGCTGACCGCCGCAGTGATGCTGAAGGTTTTGCAGAAGCCACTGCAATTCTGGAGAAAGAACTCGCACGCCTTCACACCGTCCGCCGCCGTCGTGGTTCCCGCACTCTCCGATGACCACTCTCTCTTCAAAATCGGCTCAGAAACTGGCTACTCCGTGGGGAGCGGTCTCGCTCGTATTCGAGCTTGGCTACATCATCGCACTTCCGGCAGCACTCTTTGGATTTGGAGGAGCGTATCTGGATGAGTACATGAAAATGTCGCCTCTGTTTCTCGCCGTTGGCCTGCTACTTGCATTTGCGATCTCGGCATTCGCTGTCATCGGCAAAGTGAAATCCGTCACCCAAACTACGCTGTAGAGCGTTGACTTTTTACTTCTTTTCCGAAGAATCCAGTACACATGGCAACAACAATGCACGCACCAACATTGGCTTCGGACCTCCTGATGCAGATTGGACCGCTCGAAATACGGAACACCATGCTCATGGCATGGATGGGTATGGCGCTCCTCACCCTGCTTGCCGTGCTCGTTGCCCGCACGAAGTACAAGCGCGTTCCAGGCAGGTTCCAAGCTGCGGCTGAACTCATCATTGAGGGAGTCTTTGGTCTTGCGGACAGTGTACTCCAGGACAAGAAGCTCACGCGCCGCGTCTTCCCCGTCGTCGCTACGTTCTTCCTCTATATCCTCGTCAGCAACTGGATGGGCATCCTGCCGGGCGTTGGCAGTATTACCGTTGAAC
The DNA here is from genome assembly GCA_943357915.1 of Candidatus Peribacteria bacterium. GTDB lineage: Bacteria > Patescibacteriota > Gracilibacteria > Peribacterales > Peribacteraceae > JAGORY01. The sequence goes on along the minus strand of CALRGQ010000002.1, from coordinate 40,714 downwards.
ACGCAGGTAAAGCCGTTCCGCTTTTCCGGTCGCTTGCCGCCGACGTAAACACGACACTCGCATTCTCGCTCATCTCGGTCATCATGACGCAAGCCCTCGGTATCGCGACCATCGGCATCCTGCCGTATGTACGCAAATACATCGTCATGCCGTGGGAGAAGCCGTACGGTATCGGCATGTTCGTCGGATTACTTGAGCTCATCGGAGAATTCGCCCGACTCATCTCCTTTGCTTTCCGTCTCTTCGGCAATATCTTCGCCGGAGAAGTGCTCCTGGTCGTCATCTTCTACCTCGCCCCCTACATCGTGCCCATCCCATTCCTCGGTATGGAGCTGTTCGTCGGGGTCATCCAGGCACTCGTCTTCACCATGCTGACACTCGTGTTCCTCAAAATGGCAGTGACGGCGCACAGTGATCCGTCTCATGCGTGATTCTTCTGTATTCCTCCTCTTATTTCTTTTTTACCCCCGTTCTATGAAAAAGTACCTCCTTCCCCTCGGTGCCTTCGCTGCAGCTTTTCTACCCGCAGTCGCAATGGCCGCTGAGCCTGTTGTAGGCTCGAGTGACCTGGTCCAAGCTGCCGCAGCCTTCGACATGAAAGACATCGCCGTCGCCATCGTCATGGGCTTCGGAGCCATCGGACCGGCCATTGGTATCGGTCTCATTGGAGGCAAAGCTACCGAAGCTATCGGTCGTAACCCAGAAGCTGCGGGCAAGATCCAGACCGCCATGATCCTTACAGTCGCCTTCGCAGAAGCCGTGGCCATTTACGCGCTGGTTGTCGCGCTTATCATCAAATTCGTCTGATCCTTTAGAGTCTCCCCACCCTTTTTATGGAAATCATTCAGACACTTGGTATCGATGTGACGTTGCTCCTCGCACAAATGCTGAACTTCGGCATCTTGGTCGCGGTGCTCGCGTTCCTCGTCTACAAACCTCTCCTCAAACTTATCGATGACCGCAGAGAGTCCATTCGCAAGTCCATGGAGGACGCGGACAAAATCTCCCGTCAGCGTGAAGAGATGGATCAGGCGCGCCGTGCAGAAATGACGAAGATCGAGAAAGAGGCTGCAAAGCTCCTTGATCAGGCCAAAGCCGACGTCGCTGCTGCGAAAGATGAGATGATCGCTCAGGCACGCAAAGAATCTGATGACGTTCTCGCGCGAGGCAAGCAGCAGCTTCAGGCAGAAACGGCGCGCGTGACTGCTGACCTCGAGAAGGCTGCCGCGTCACTGGTCATCAAGCTCACCGGAAAACTGCTTGAGAAAGAATTTACCGCCGCCGACCAAGACCGCTTAATAGGTTCGCTCGAGTCTTCCCTCCACACCACGCACCATGCGAAGAAATAATCACGCCATCGCGCAGGCTCTTGCGGCCATGGCCGACCTTGTGCCGGAGAAAGATCTTCCAGTGCTCATTGATAGGGCGCTCGACTTGCTGCATGCCTCGGGCTCTGCAGATAGCGGCATGTTTGTCCGTCAGGTCATGAAGGCGCTGGAGAAGAGCGGCAAAGTAATGTTCGCAGAACTCAGCACACCGACAGGTACTGTATCTGCTGAGAGAAAAGCCTCGCTGACCGCGGTTCTCGAGAAGAAATTCGGTAAGACCGTTGTGCTCACGGTGCATGCCGATCCTTCACTCCTCGGTGGTGCGGCGCTACGCATCGGTGATGAAACATTTGAACTCTCGCTTCGAGATGAAATCAGTCGTATCACTTCGTCCCCATCCTCCCTATGACTACCGGTTCCAATCTTATCTCCGCGCTCGAAAAGCGCATTCAGACCTACAAGCCTGAAGCGAGGTCCTCGCATACAGGAAAGGTCGTCAGCATTGGTGACGGTGTAGCGGTCCTGGAGGGACTCGGGCAGGTCGGCTCCTCGGAAATGATCGACTTTGGTAACGGACTCTTCGGAAGTGCTCTGAACTTGGAACAAGACACAGTAGGTGCCGTCGTTCTTGGCGATTTTTCGACCATCAAGGAAGGCGACACCGTGAAGTCCACAGGTAAGATCCTCTCAGTGCCGGTTGGTGAAGCGCTCATTGGACGTGTGGTTTCACCGCTCGGCGAGCCAAAAGACGGCGCTGGACCCATCAAGGCCAGTAAAGAGTATCCAGTAGAGAAGATCGCCGCGCGCGTTATCGAACGCAAGTCCGTCACCATGCCACTCCAGACGGGTATCGCTGCGATCGACTCAATGATCCCGATTGGACGTGGCCAGCGTGAACTCATCATCGGTGACCGTCAGACAGGGAAAACCGCTGTTGCCTTGGACGCCATCTTGAACCAGAAGCGCACGCAGAAGACTGATAGACCGGTCATTTGCATTTACGTCGCCATCGGACAGAAAGAATCAAAAGTTGCTAAGATCGTCGCTGACCTCAAGAAGCACGGAGCTATGGAGTACACCATTGTCGTCTCGGCCGGAGCATCTGAGTCTGCAGCTCTTTCGTACATCGCACCGTTCGCCGGATGCGCGATGGGTGAGTACTTTGTAGATCAAGGTAAAGACGTCCTTGTTGTCTATGATGACCTATCTCGTCACGCCTGGGCTTACCGTCAGATCTCACTGATTCTCCGTCGTCCTCCAGGACGTGAAGCCTATCCGGGTGACGTGTTTTATCTCCACTCTCGCCTCCTTGAGCGAGCAGTGTGTATGGATGACAAGTTCGGCGGCGGTACGCTCACGGCTCTTCCGATCATTGAAACCCAGGCTGGCGACGTATCTGCCTACATCCCGACCAACGTGATTTCTATCACCGACGGCCAGATCTTCTTGGAGTCCGACTTGTTCTACAAAGGCATCCGTCCTGCGCTGAACGTTGGTATCTCGGTCTCGCGCGTCGGTTCGGCTGCTCAGACCAAATCCATGAAGAAAGTCGCGGGCAAGCTGCGTCTCGATCTTGCACAGTACCGTGAGCTCGCAGTGTTTGCTCAGTTCGGTTCGGACCTAGATGCCGCCACCAAGAAGCAGCTTGACCGTGGTGCGCGTCTTACGGAGCTCCTCAAACAGAAACAATTTGAGCCGCTCTCTGTTTCTGAGCAAGTGGTACTCCTGTACGCCGGTGTGAACGGATTCTTCGATTCGGTTCCCGTCGACTCCATCAAAGAATTCCAAACGAAGTTCCTTTCGATGATGCACAGCCGCCACGCTGAGACGATGAAAACGCTCGAGAAAGAACTCACGAAAGAGGCGGAGGAAGAATTGAAGAAGGCGTTGGAAGCGTTCACGAGTACGTTTGCTTCTTTGTCGAAGTAATCAATGTTCATGCGTTTTTCACTTTTCACTTTCCGCTTTTCACTCGCCTATGGCGCGTAGCCTCCGCGATATTCGGCGCAAGATCAAGGCGGTGAAGTCCACCCGTCAGGTGACCAAAGCTATGGAGCTGGTCGCCGCAAGCAAGATGCGCCGCGCCGTCCAGAATGCGCATCTTCTCCGCCAGTACGCCATCGGTGCGTGGAAGATCCTGAGGCATATTGGTAGCACCAATGTCGATCATCCTTTTCTACGTGAACGCACCATCAAAGATGTTCTTGTCGTCGTGCTTACGTCTGACCGCGGACTCTGTGGAAGCTTAAACACGCACGTGCTTCGTGCCACGGACAAGTATCTCGCAAGGGCCAAAGGACTTGTCAGCGGCAAGACGGACTTCGTCGCCGTCGGACGCAAAGGTCAGCAATACTTGGCACGTGTAGGCCAAAAAGTTGTCGCTGCTTTTCCGGCGTACTCCAACCACCCGAAGTTCCGTGATGTCATTCCGCTCATGCGCTTCGTCGTTGATGCATTCAAGAAAGGTGAGTACGACCACGTTGTGCTTATCTATCCGCATTTTATTTCCGCACTCGTGCAGGAAACCGAGATCAAAGTTCTTCTTCCTCTCACGAGTGATGCACTCCAGAAACTGGCCTTTACCATGATGGAAGGCGGCAAACTGCAGGCGGAAGTGTCTACCATCGATTTTGACGAGAAGACGGAATTTCTCTTCGAGCCCTCCGCTGGGGAAGTCCTAGACGTCATCCTCCCGCAGCTCACCGAAATCCAGATTTACCAAGCGATCTTAGAAGCTGCCGCTTCCGAGCACTCAGCCCGTATGGTGGCCATGCGCAATGCTTCGGACAATGCATCAGAAATCCTCGATGGCCTCACGCTGACGTACAACCAGACCCGTCAGGCAAACATCACGGGTGAGCTTGCAGAGTTATCAGCAGGTGCGGCAGCGCTTGGCTAGAGTCTGATGCGGCACATCCGTTGGAGTGCTGATGATTTGTCTGGGATTACAAAAAACATGGCCTCATGGATTCCCAGAAAAAGAGGCCTCTTAGTCCCTTGAAATTCTTTCAAAGGTTCTGTATAAGGTATCAAAGGCTAGAATTGACATGTTATTTATTTTATTCTATCATATATCTCCGGTATGAAACTCCCGTTCTCACCGAGACAAGCCGATATTCAGCAGCCCTACCGTTCGCCGGTGGTGAATCGCCGTATCTTTCTTCAAGCTGCGGCACTTGGCCTCACTGCCCGCAATCTTTTTGCGAAAGAGCATTCTGAGGCAGAGACTACACGTACTGAAATTGTGAACCGACTTCAGAAACATAATGCTGGGAACGTATTTAAAGATCCTGAGAGGTGGTACGCTCAAAATCGTACGCAACTGGTGGCGCCCGCTGGTGTGAGGCGCGTGACCCATTGCATCGACGGAGGGTTCCGAATTCACGAAGCAATTCCTCTTCTTCTTGAGCAGGGAAATCTTCCCCCGGAACGTCTCGAAGATTTGAAACGCGCATTAGAAACCGGAGAAATACCACGGTGGCTCGATGACTATTCTATTCCCGGTCCGGGTTCGGAGTATTCTCCCAATCGAGCGACCGCCGCTCAAATGCCCGAGGGTCAATGTTGTGGTATTGCAGGACACTGCAGCTGCGGAGCATGTGGAAACAATGATGTCTTGGCAGCAGACTCTGCTCAAAAATTAGCGAAGGAAATGGGAGTACCGTATCTCGGCATTCTCCAGACGGCAAAACTGGACCGTCGGGATCCCATCCACCCCGAGTTGGCTGCGACTCTTCGGTATGACCCGCAATCGTTGAATCCCAGTCGCATTATTGGCAATCAACAGAACCAAAACGGCTTTGTGAGCGCATTTGACGTGAGCAGTTGGGGTATGACCCCGGAAGCCCGCACAGGGTCGTACAAGCTCATCGCAAAAATTGCACAGAGAGATCACAGCGCAGGTCCGGTACTTCAGCAAGGTTTGGAATTTGCTGGTACCACCAAAACAAATTTTGAGGCACATGTCATCATTCCGGAGAATGCTGACAGGGGGAGAATCCAGGCAGAATTGGATGAAGGCTTCCATGGACTAAATGTTCGGCCTATCTGGGTGAACGTCCAAAAATCATAAGGCGTTTGGTGGAAGTTCTCGTGGGACTAGAGGCAACAATGCATCATTTGCTGTGTGACGGATGACCCCGAGCGTTTGAATCTCTTGATCGACAAAGCCAGGATTGCAGTCAGTGGTCTAGATGGTGACGCTCAAAAACGGATTCGTGTGGAGGGATTGCTACGTCAGGTTGCTTAGATATTTGACAATAAATAGACAAATTATTGTTTTTTTGTTATAATAAATCACGATGAAGCTACTGGAAACTATTACTGCATGTCTGCCGCGATTGCTCAGGAAGGAGGATCCGGAAACAAAAAGAGCGCGTATTGAAAACCAGCGGAAACAAATTGGATCTGCCGTAGGGAAAGTGCTGGACCAAGAGAAAGTGCTGGAGCAAGTGGGGTACGCTAGGCTGTCACCCACCGAGCCGACATGTCGGGGCAGCAACGGGGACCTGTTAGATAATCTTTATGGTTTGGTCTTGCAACTGCGCAGGGTGGAAAAGCGTGAGAATTTTCCCTATCACTACTACCTTCGCTCTCCTGATGGCCTGATTGTGGATCGCACATGGCAGCAATTTTTACGCCCCTATTTCCCTCCGCATCTTCCTGACCTCAGGCCGCCCCTTCCCTCGTATTTGCCTGATGTGTTCGTCGGAACCCGCGAAGAATTGATCGCTCTTATTGCGCGGCATGCTGAACTGCCGCAATCGGAGAATGGGTCCATGACCGCGGAAGAATTTGTGGATCAGCAGTACGGCCTGGGAGCGCATTCAAGTGGAAGCCATGAAGTGAAATCTTGGCTATCGTAAGTTTCAACCAGGCGGTTTGAACTCTTTCGTAGCATCTCCGTCACACTTTGTTCCACATTTATAGATTTCCTTTCGAGGGGGGGTGAGAGATCCCTCCGCTGACCTTTGAAATGCAACACTTGGGATAAAGAGTTACCCTCTTACGACTGACACCGGCATAGCATCACTTCAGTCCGTGGATTATTCTTCTGGCATATTTCCCATAGCCTGATCTTCAAAAAACTCGCGTCCAAAAAGATGTGTAAACTGACGAGAGGTATCGTGGGAACCAAGATTAAGACGGCGTTCTACATCGCTCCGAGGATTCATATTTTCCGTATTTCGTTGCAATTCCAGATAACTCTTGAGATCAGTGTTTGAATGTCTCTGTAGATTATTTTCCGTAAGCTTTCGACAATTTCGGTATGACGAACATGGAATACTGAGAAGCTCTACGGTGTGTGGGTTTTTAGCAACAACCATCTGCTGAACAGCTCTAGGAATAGCCATATCTGAAATCAGTCGATACGCCATATTTGGCAGACTCATCTCATATGGTTGTATTTTCTCCCAGCCTTGCTCAGGACTTTTGAGGATAAACGTATCGATAAGATAATCAAGTGTTGGGCCCTGGTTAGGGAGTTCATCAGATCCTTGCATTTATCTATTATAACTTAGTTCGTCTCTTGTGTCATCATAGCCCAGAGCGAGAAAATTACCAGCACCGCCACCGGCGCTACCTGCAAAAGCCCGCGGCTGAGGCCGGTTTGGTTGATGGCTTCTGTTGCTAGTGCTTGAATCATAATGAAAAGCATGAACTGCAAAGCGATGTCGGCGAGCACGAAGGCGCCTAGCACAGCTTCCGGCGAGCGCCAGAACCTTCGGCCGGCTGCGATGAGCGCAAGTGGCAGGACGAGTGGCAACAGGAGCCAGTTTGCTTCATGCGTCAGATGAAACCAGATTGCCTTGAGAACGACGGGATTAAACGTCAATGAAACTCCGCTGACGGACTTTGCATTCCCAAACGTTAGTCCATTCATCCATTTGAAGCTGAGCCATGGCAATGCGAAGGCTACGGCAATGCAGAGACCTGTTACCAGCGTCTTTCGATGGTCTTTAAGTGCCAAGTTTTTTCTATGCCAGATTTCAAAAATTACTGCTGCTAAACATAAGAGCGGCACATGCAAAAGCAGCGCTTCGTTCTTGGTAAAAACCAAGAGTCCGAGTGTCAGGAAAAAAAGTTTGGTCCATGCTTGGATGTCACTGGAGACGTGCGATTTTCTCAGCGCCAGCAATGCTGAAGCAGCAAGCAGCACATGTGCCGCAACAAAAATATCAGCATACGGATTGTTGCCATGAATCAGTATGAGCGGTAGTGAGACGATCGCCCAGATACCCAAAGCTGAGACGAGAGGATCAAACGAGCGACGTAGTGTGAAGTAGAGAACGGACAGCAGACCTATGAACCACACCAGATGTACGCTGTTTACAAGTGGCTCATGCCACGCGCCTCGCAGAACTGACACAAATGTTTTCATCAACGGGAGTGTGGGCGGGTAGGAGCCAACGCTACCAGCGGTGACTATGACACCATTTCCACCGGGTATTTCCAGTTGCAGCTCTTCCGTCATATAAAAAATCTTCCCGCGCATGTTCCAGTTATTGAACGAGTCATCCCAATACGTCGGCACGGAGATCAGGTCATACGCTCCAGCGATGATTTTTATAGCCGTCCAGATGCAGAGAAGACCGATACCGATCGTCATCCAACGGGGGTGAGATTGCCGTGATACATAAGGCTTTGGGCCGCGAAAATTCAGTGTTCCCAGCTTCCATCCGAATATTCCGAGGATAGCGATCAGGAACAATTGCGGCGCCAGAAAACCAGTGAGATTAAGCTTCGTGAGTCCGAGAACATGACACAGAAACACCGAAAACATACCGAGTGTCGGTCCGAGCGTGAGACCCCAGGCTAGACGTTCGTATCGGCTCAGTACTGGCGTTCTGCCCTGTGCAGCACCGACTGCGAGCCATCCCACGAGTGTTGTGATGCCGACGCCGATCATGAATGCGAGAATGCTCATTTGGAGACGCGGAAAATAAACGAGGTGTCATCGAATCGTCCAAGAATTTTTCCCTGTGGCGAAACAGCTTCACCGTCGACGGTCATCTGGCCGAGTTCATCCACTCCCATATCCGATCGTCGGTAGATGACCCATGTATCGTCGTTCAGATAATCAATCCCTGGAATCGACGGATACGTGAGATAGCGCATGTTGCCGAGATACGGCCATGGATATTCGGCGAAAAAGACATAGCTTTCCCGGTCAATCACAAACGGAGCCGCAAAATCTGCAAAATCATAGAACGCATCGCGATCCCGAAATTGCCGTTGCCCATGTTCGGCCGAGATATACGTTGTGTGATCCGTCCAAACCCAAGACAGAAACTCACTTCCCATTCGTGCATCAAACAGAATCCATACAAAAAGCAGCAGTATTCCTATGCGTTTCAGCGTCTGTTTTTTTTGTGTCTTTCGCCACACACCGATGCAGTACATTGCTGCCATGAGCACAAGAAGCATCACATTCATTGCCAGAGTTCCAGACAAAGATACCGGCGGCACAACGTCAAACAGATGTTGCCGTTCCGCCGTATTCCAGCCGATCTGAGGACCCCAGACGAAATTGATGCTGTACGGTCGGTATGTATCAAATACCCAGAATGACCGCAGCGGCTCCAGTACTTGCTCGAAGATGTTCTGATCCCGTAGTTCAATATTCATAAGCACAATGGCTGTATGCGGCGGTAAGATGATCGCAATCTCATGGCTGCCGGTCTGCCAATTTCCCTCAAGCGAAAAATCCTGATTTTCTGCAGCACCAGTCGTGAGTCCAAAGGGCAATGTAAAGCTCCTGTTCTGCGGCTCGTTCAGTGTGGTCCACGAAAAGTAAAACCGTGACGGCACGCCCGATGCTGCAATGATGACACCGGATTGTGGCCGTATGTCTGCGCCGACAGTTGTCGTGAGCATGCCGGTTCCGTTACCGGTTTGTAGCAGAATCCCATCTTTTCCTTTTTGCATGGAGAGTTGGCCTTTCCCTGTCCAGTTTGCATTGATGAGTTCTTCGCCAAATTCAAACCTATGGCTTTGCATCGCAATAACACTGGCCGGAGCCATCAGAGATAGAACAGCCGTGAGTAGCAAGATCATTTGGCGCACGGGGGGAGTGTAGCGCGCGGGACAGGATTCTGGAATTATTGAGGTGATGAGTGTGAGGGAAAAAAGTGAAAAATGAAAAGTGAAGAATGAAAAATAACGAAAAATGAGAGCGGGTCTACCCAGTTCAATCAGAGCGGGTCTACTGACCCGCGGTAATGAACCAGGGCGACCCGCGGTTAAAAAGTCTTACCCGCGGATAGTAAGATGTGCACTAGTTGGTTCCTAAAGAATAGATGGCAAATCCGTCGTATCCCACAGACCACTAGCCGATGACCATTTGTATGACTTTGGATCAGAAACAAGCTCTTTCTTTACAGGATTGTTATGGATATATCGTAGTGCTGCCCATGAATTTTGAACGATGCGAATATGAAAACGAGGCTGCCAAATTACTCCTTTTGCGATCCCGAAGGACACACTTGATTTATAGCTTTTCATAACCGTTGAAATTTTTTCTGGGGCTGGGACGTTCACAAGCAAATGACAATGATCTGGCATGACAACGAACCCGAAGAGAAAAAATGAATGAACCGTCTGCGTTCGGTAGATGGCTTCAACAGCTTCTCTTGCCAGAGTATCGTCTGAAAAATACGGATATCGATCCTTCGTTACCGTGGTGACGAGCATGACACATTCGTGTTGTATTGGATGACGTTGGGACATGATGGTAGGATCTCTTGTTGATTTCGGTGGGTCGATATGATGTGATCATTTCGATTAGCGCGGGTCAGTAGACCCGCTCTGTGCTACGTAAAAATACGTTCTTTCGATGTAAAGAACCGGCATGTGAAATCTTGTCTATGCGGTGGTCGGTCTATACGCGGGCTTCTTATCTATGCGCGGTCTTTAAACCTTTCCGGGGGTCTCTTATCTATCCGCGGGTCACTTATCTATCCGCGGGTCACTTATCTATCCGCGGGTCGGTAGACCCGCTCTGATTAACGTAACAATAGGTTTCTCAACTTTTGGACGCCCTTCTCGCATGACCGAGGCGATGAGGGTGAGGGGAAAAAGTGAAGAATGAAAAACGAAAAATGAAAAATAAAGAAAAATGAGAGCGGGTCTACCGAGTTCAAACAGAGCGGGTCTACTGACCCGCGCCTAGCAAGACCCCGATCCGCGGTAACATAACGCTGTCGGTATTTTCGTGACAACACTATTCCTGTCGCCTAGAATCTCGGCACTTTATGGCCAATAACACTCTCTCCGTCGCTGCCGCACGAAATGCGACAAGCATCGGCCAATCTGCACTTGTTCGTGGCTGGGTTCGTACGCGTAGGACATCGAATGGCGGATTTAGCTTCCTTGAGATCAACGACGGTTCATGTCTCAAGAATCTTCAGGTCATCGCTAAGGAAGATCTCCCTAATTATGAAGCTGAAATTCTCAAGATCGGCGCAGGATGCAGCGTGTCCGTCGAGGGAACTATCGTAAAATCCATGGGTGGAGGCCAAGCGACAGAAATGCAGGCGTCTGCCGTGACAGTGCATGGATGGGCGGATCCCGAGTTGTATCCACTCCAAAAGAAACACCATACTCTGGAGAAACTTCGTGAGTGGGCGCATCTCCGTCCGCGCACGAATACGATCGGAGCGGTTTTGCGCGTCCGAAACCGTATCACACGCTCGATTCATGACTTCTTCCAAGAGGACGGATTTATCTATGTCCAAACTCCCATCATCACCGCAAGCGACTGTGAGGGTGCGGGTTCCATGTTCCGCGTTACAACGCTTGATCCTGCGAAGCCAGCGAAACCCGGCGAGGTCGACTTTTTCGGCAAGCCGACATTCCTCACGGTGAGCGGACAACTGGAAGGTGAAACACTCGCCTGTGCGCTTGGCAAGATCTACACCTTCGGTCCTACGTTTCGTGCCGAGAATAGCCATACAACCAGGCACTTGAGCGAATTTTGGATGATCGAACCTGAGATGGCATTCTGTGATTTGAACGGCAATATGGATCTTGCAGAAAAGCTCCTGAAGCGCATTGTCTCGGATGTTCTTCGGGATTGCGCGGATGACATCGCATTTTTCGCCGAGCGCGTCGAGAAATCAGTACCTGAAGTGCTTGCAGGCATTGTCGAGAAACCTTTTGCACGCGTGACGTATACCGAGGCTGTCAAAATTCTTGAGTCTGCTTCCGCGAAATTTGAGTACCCCGTGTCGTGGGGGATCGATCTCCAGACCGAGCACGAGCGCTACCTCGCCGAAGAACACTTCAAGAGCCCGGTCATCGTCACTGACTACCCTCGCGACATCAAAGCATTTTATATGCGCCAGAATGACGACGGCAAAACAGTCCGCGCCATGGATATTCTCGTTCCACGCATTGGAGAAATTATTGGCGGAAGTCAGCGTGAAGAACGGTTGGAGTTTCTGCAAAAGCGTATGCAGGAGATGAAGCTTTCAGAGCAGGAGTACTGGTGGTATCTGGATCTCCGTCGTTTTGGCACTGTGCCTCATAGCGGCTTTGGTCTTGGACTAGAGCGCATCGTACAGTTCGTCACTGGCATGCAGAATATTCGCGATGTCATTCCATATCCTAGGGCACCGGGGAGTGCGGAGTTTTAGGGCAGGAGAATAAAGAATGTTGGATTCAGCTAAGATGGGATGAGCCCTCGAGACTTCGCTGCTTTATCTAACAAACATTCCTTTTCCACTATTAGTTCTTTGACAAATTTATCAAGGCAATCCCAAAGCACGGATGCTTCTACAGCTTCCCAGTGTGCACCAATGAGTGCGTCGTCATCCATTCCATCAATACTTTGTTGTGATAATTGTTCGAGTGACTTGATCAGGGTTGCCAATCTTCGGTTGTCTCTTACGAGAGCAATCACCGTAGTTGCCTTTTGTTTACTGGCTTCATCCGTCGCTGGAGAGCCAAGGATTGTTGTAGCCAGCTCATGACACTGTTGCCAAATACTTTCATCGGCTTCATCGGCATACTGCATTGCCTCAAGGATGCGCAGTGCACTACGAAACTCTTGAGCTTCAATATGCTGCTTTGCTTCGACAATCGATCCCTGTAGTTCGTCGAGCGGAGAAAATCGAATGAGACTTTTTTTCGCTTTCCATGTCCAATTTGGGTCTGGTTGTAGATTCTGTGTGCATAAATATAAAAATTGTCTCACGTCTTCTTCACAGGTAAAGCTAATGGGACAGACGCGGTAGTCTGTAAAGGATTTTGCTTTATCAACTTCTTCCTTCGAGGATTGAAGAATTTTTCCATCGGGTGAAGGAAAGAAAAGAACTACGCCATTATCTTCTGCATACCCTGCGCCTGTTTTAGTATACACACTTAAGATTCGAAACCGCTCAACTGTCTGTCGTGCTGCGCATACAGCAGCCTTGCTTTTTTCAGCATCCAGTGCTGGGTTGGCATCTGCGCCAGCCTCTGCCGATGGTTCATTTTCCGCGGGTGACATAGTGAGTAGGGGGAAGGGGATGAATCGAGAGCGACAGATCAAATGCGATAGAAGCGGCCTCTATTTATACGCGTGCGGTTCCTAAATATGGCTTACGACTTCGTAGCATCAACTCTTGAGGGAAGCCTATCTCTGAATAAGAAGCTCGGTTGTACCGTGTTTTCTCACCCACGAGGTCTCGGTCATTCAAACATGCGGCGATTTTCTCCCTATCATCTCCCCATACCTGCTGAGCAAACATCAATTCAATCATCGTGGCATGTGGCGACATCGTCGTGACTATGCCGCCCATCTGGTCGCGGATGCGCTTTGCAGTTGGATATTCATGAGTCTCTCCTCGCGCGAATGGACTACTGGCAATGATTAACATGTCTTTACGGCATTCTTGCTGGATCACATTGAGACGTTGTTCGTTGAACGTGAAGGAGCCAAATGTCTCTACAAGCACAGCCATTTTCTTGAGTCGTCGTGCGACTCGAATATTAATCAGTGTTTCAAGCGGGCTCTGTCCGACTTGAGCATTGATGCTGAGAGCTGGATTCCCAAGGTCTAACGAATTGCTACCGGCACTTGGTCCATCAATAATAAAGGGACAGAAATCCGTATTGATGGCCTTATTGCTCGTTGCCAGAGCCTGCTGATATTCCGTGAGCATGGGATCTCTCCATCCATCCTTGAGAAAAGTTCCAAGATCGGCGTACTTGTCTCCATAGGGGTGTCCGTAAATATTCACGTGTCCATCCTTTTCTTTACGTGATGTCAGCGGATTCAAGGCACCACCATTGCTACCTCCTTGATTTAAAAATACGCCGCGCAATCTGGAACGATGTTGCCAAGCAAGAAGGTCTGCTGTTCCCAGGATATTGATCCCGACGTCTGAGGGGTCAGCCACCGAGGTTTGATTGGCGCTTGCCCATCCATCACCGATCGGGAATTCGGGTCCGAGCTGTGTCTTCTGATTGGATGAATTTTCTACGCAAGTATCAGTACCGTTTGCAGTCATAATACAAAGCAAGCTCAAGAGTTTTCTGCTTGCCTTCGTGACGATGATGGACTTTAGGATCGTCGAATCACCGGTAAACGCCCACTGGAATTGTGAACTATCGATATTGCAGAGATCGAAGTCTACGACGACATATTTTCTTTTCAGTGCGGCACCTGCCTCTTCCACGATGTCTGCCGCATTGAGTTCGTTGACGAGCGTTCCGTCAGTGCCAGGTCTCATCGCGATGGTTCCGCCATGGCCTAGAATCAGAAGAACAAGCCGGTTACTGCTTTGTGCTTCCTGTGCAGCTTTCTCAAGTCTGTTCAACAAATCGTCTATTTTCTCTTCAGGATTTTCCAAGAAAATCATGTTCTTGGGATCAAAAGGATCGGCAAATTTTCTTTCGGGGTTGCTGGATAACTCGAAGTGATTTCCTTTTCGTTGCATCCTACTTACTTCAAAGGCATTTGGCTTGAAGAGTCCTTGATCGAGAAATTGTCCATTATTTTCAACCCAGTACGGAAGTTTCTTCCCCTCAATTGCGGCATCGATGATCGCATCGATGGACAGAAGTTCTTTCGGGAACTCTCCTGTTTCTGGTGGAGCGTCCAATGGATGGTATTTTGGAGTGTCCATAATCTGGGATGGGGGAAGTGGTAGATACGTCGAGGCTTGCTATTATCTCAATTTATTTTATAAGTGACAATACACAATTGTATTCTAGAAATTAGAAACTCAATTTTCTGGCTTATAAACAACATATTTAAGTGGTGACAAAGAGTTGTCACTTGAGGGCATATTTGCTACAATATTGACTGTTATGCCTTCAGAAGACATCCATGACGTGCTCACAGACCTCGGACTCAGTTCCACCGAGCAAACTATCTACCTGACACTTCTCCAGATTGGTTCTTCCCCCGCGTCTGTCATCGGACAGCGGTCGGGGCTTACGAAGAGCACAGCGCAATACACGTGCCAGCAGCTCCAGAAGAAAGGCCTCCTTATGAAACAAGAGAAAAATAATACGTACTACTTCACACCCTTCCCTCCCGAGAGACTCCTTTCTCTGCTAGAGAAACGCGAGGAAGAATTGCTGCGGAAGAAGGAGAGAGTGAATCGTATCGTCGGTTCACTAAAAGCCATGATGAATCCGGAGATGACTCTGCCGAAGATCCAGTTTTACGAGGGGGTTGACGGTATTGCGGAAGCGTATGAACGGGTTCTGGCCGACCTACATGAAGGCGATGAAGTCCTGACGTACGTTCAAATTCTGGAGCACTCTCCCGCAAACTTTGAGATGAATTCGGTTCTGGACAGTTTTATCGAGAAGAGAGTCGCAAAGAAAGTTCGTTCACGGCTGATCACCCCTGATTCTAAGGAGGCAAGAGTACTTCAAAAAAAAGATCGTTCAAGTCTACGCACAACACTTCTGGTCCAGGAGGACACTTTTCCTTTGGATGCGGCGGAGATTTTCATCTACAAAGACAAAATCTATTCGATGGCATTCGAGAGAAATGCTCTCTTCGCTACCATTGTGCAGAATCAAAGCCTTGCAACCATGCAAAGAGCTATCTTCGATGTCTCTTGGGCGGAAGCGAAGAGGCAGGATGAATTGAGGAAAAAGTAATGATTTTTACGCTGCGGAGTGCAATTGGTGGAAATCGTGCACGCTCTTTGCGAGTGAGTCATACTGTTGTCTTCCCAAAATGCTTCTCTCAAACAAGCAGTAATACACTTGATCGCCGTTCGTGAAGTTGGGATCACGCAGGTATGCCGTGAGAACGGTTTGGTTGTCGGTACAGCAACCAGCTATTTCCCTCAATATGAAGCCATTTTTTTCATCTTCTGGCAGAACATTGTCATGGTGATCCACTGCGCTGAAGTGAACCTTACATACCTGTACTTCTTCTCCGTGTATGGTGAGCGGGTACATCGTATTCTCGTCCATACAGATTGCAGGTATTTGTTTCTTGTCGTCAGCCGTCAGATTTTTTCCGACGTACCGTTCTCTCTCCTCCTCCTGTAGGAGTCTGCAACGCATATAGCGGTGTTTGTATTCGTCCGGTTCGGTGATGCCGTAGGTAACGAAGCCCATTCGGCTAAAAATCTCGTGAGAACGGACGTGCGGCTTTGCTACAAGATAGACGTCCTTGTGATCCCGAAGACTCTGGATACCGGTGGTTACCGTCGCCTCGGCAAGGCCACGTACCGCACTGTCTCCATTTGCATTAAACCAGTCCAGATAGCGCTCTCCGTTCGGCATTAGAGTTGTTCCGAAGAACGCTAGGAGCTGATCTCCGCACGTCGAGAAAAAGAATTCTGCGCTCGGATCCGAAAGGTAACGTTCTGTAAAATCGATATCGTCTCCCTTTGGGAAATTTTTCCGAATGGTCTCTACCACCTGCCTCAGAATGCCAGTATAACTGGGGTTCGATTTTAGCTCTGAGACTGGTATTGATCCATGCATGTGCGTGCTTCCGAGCATATTCAGATTCAATTGTGATCTGTCCTCAGGGGAGAGAAGTCGTAGCAGGTAATTCGTATTCCTGATCTGCGCGCTCTCACTGAAGAGTTGTACTTGGATGCTTCCGATGTCTTTTCCAGAGGCTGCTCTCTTCAAGAGTTCATTCGACCCTAGGATCAGTTCCCGATAGATATCACCAACTGTCAGCTCCGTCTTGATGTTCGCCTCCGCATACAGTGCTTGGATTTCTCGTGCACTCGTTTCCGCATTCTTTGCGGCATTCGCATAGAGAGCGAAAAGATCATCAGACCAATCAAATTTTCCAAGCTTTAGAACCGTATCACCGAGTTCAAGATCTTCCGAACATGCTAAGAATGACGTCAGCATATTCTTCTTTGCATCTGGTCCATGTGGCGGTAGCCCCTGTGCATTGACGACGATACGCATATCGAGGAAATCTGCCGGTTTTTTGTTTCGGAGAAATCTTCCTAGTTGAAATAGTGATTGCAGTGACATATCGTCATAGGAGATTCCGAGTTGTTCTTCGAGTGTTCGACGCATCTCCGGGCTATGTAGCAGCGCAAAGGTTTTTATTTCTTCTTCCTGATCAGACGCTTCGAAGGGATAGAATCGCGTCTCACGCAGAAATTCCTCCGTTGGCTGGAGATCGACGGATGGCAGCGTAGTGAGGTATGTATTATGTAGGTCGTCGAGAGCTGCCTTGAGAGGTTCTCTTCCGTTCTGCTTTTGCAACTCCTGATTCAATCTTTGTATTGCAGCAGTATTACGTGGCATTGTTTTCTGATACTGTGCACTTTCCTCAGATCGACGCGCCTGGAATGCCGTAGCGTGTGTACGGTCTTCCGCGTATGCTTGGTCTCGTATCTCTTTCAGCCTTTCAAGAATGGGAGATCTTTCTGGTACCGAGACTTCACTTGGTATTGTCTCTGATATTCTTGTTCTTGTCCTCATCTGCTGTTCTGCAGAAAGAATCAGACAGTCAATTGCTTGCATTGCCTGATGCGGGATTCCTCTCTTTTTTTCGGATTGATGCTCATGGACAGACTCTGGTATTTCTACTGTTTGGTAAAAATAAAACCGTTCCAGATACACGTCAAACTGTCCAAGGAAAGGATCGTGGCGTATTTCATCCATCATTACTGAGATTGCATCCGTAGAACGATTCATGCTCTGGATACGCGTAGCAATACTTGTTTCGGCTTCGGCAAGAAGAATGCTGGCACCGTTTGTTCTCCCTATTCGTTCATTCATTATTGCTTCAAGACATTCTGAAAGTTCGTTTGCTTGCAGATCAGGAAAGACGTGCCCCCAAAATTCTTGTCGGGTGGTGTCTGCACTGATTCTACTGAGTATTTCTTCATCAACCATCTCAAAGAATAAGTCATTCGTCATGCCCAGTTGCAATCTATTACGTACGTCTTCCAAAACCGTTGCGGAGAACGGTGCCTCCTCTGTTAGTTTCATATGCTCACAGAGTTCGATGTCGCGGATGACTCCAGTTGGGCCCATAATGCCGACGGCATTATTCCCGATGGTCACAATGCGTTCATTTTTCTGAACGACTGTGCTCAGGTGCATATGCTTTGCAAGGTGCTCATGTGTCGTCTGGGCATCATGCATGGCTTGTTCATGGATGCGGTTCTGGAGTCCCTCCGGTCGTACCTTTGCCTGTAATTCCAGTAGAGAGTTATTTTGAGCATTCGTAAGGGCGAGTTCCTCCAGTGCACTCGTCGCTCCTTGGTGAAGTTTGGTCATAACTCGTGCCATCACGTTGATGGCCTGCTGCCTTGTTTCATCTCCTGCTTTTGCACTCTTTGGCATTTGCATTGCTTCATGGTCGTCGGTTGACTGTAGTTCGAGGTCTCGGAACAAGTTGGGAAAAAGTTGTGCAAGATCCAGGCGTTCGCTGAGTGGCAGTGCATGTAATGCCTGAATAAGTGCAGGAATTTCAGCGGGATTGATGGAGCCAAGACGTTCAATAACTTTTGTCGTCACATGTTTTCCAATACCGAGATGTGCACAGGGAATTTGCGTGAATGCACGAGTGAACTTGAGAAGTTCGATGTCGCTCAGAAAATCTGTGACATCGGTGAACTGAGGATTGAAGCAAGTATTGCGGATCATGTATAAAAATTGCAGAGTCTTTCTTGACGTCAAAGATCCTGTACTTTCATGCATTGCTTTCGTAATTCCAACCAGTTCATGACAAAAGATCACCGCGATTTCTCTACATGTCGCTTCATCCATCTGCGCGGAGGGATTGATCAATGTAAAACTATCCTTTTTTTCCTTCTGCGAGGGAGGATTGATCGATTCAAATCCTAACTCGATACACCGATAGGGAACTGCAGTGGGTTCATCGTATATTCTCGTAAAAAGGCTTCGATAGAAATCATGAATAGTTGACTCCTGCTCGCCAGTGAGGCGGGCATTGCTTGCATCAGATCCTGCCTCAGAAAATGTTTGAGTATTGATCATGAAAAAATCTTTGTATTATATCATAATTTCTTACGTATTGCATTTTAAAAAAGTCATGACATGTTCTTGCCTTGCACTAACAATGCACGTACAATACAGACATGCCATCTGCTCGCATCCCAAAAAAGACATCGAAAGCGTCAACACTGACGATCAGGATCGATGAGCGTCTGAAGTATGACGTCATCGCAATCGCCCGTGAATCTGGTGAGGATGTCAGTACATGGATTCGTCGTTTCTTTGAAGGCATCCGCACACGGAAAGGTCTGGGTCGGACATCACAAGGCACCGGCGATGACGAAGGAGCGTTTACGCCACAGTTTATTGATGATGTTCTTGATGCAGACAAGCACGGGTCATTCACGTCATTCAACATGAAGGACTATGTTTGAGATTATTATCGAAACCAAAGCGGACAGGGTACTTCGCGCTCTTGATCGTGAATTACGAACACAGATTGCAGAAGACATTTATGGGCTCGGTACGCGTTTTATGGATGGCAAACGCTTAACGGGGAAACTCAAAGGCTACCGCTCATTACGCAGTGGTGATTATAGGATCATTTATCAGGTTCATCTGGAGAAAAGCATCGTCAGGATTCTACGCATTGCGCACCGGAAGGATGTGTATAGAGACCTCGAGCGTTAAAAAAAAGACCCGCGAGGGGCCTTTGTTTTTGTTTTCTGCGGGTTTCGTCATTGCCGTGAGGCGTTGCCGATGCGCAGGAACTGTTTGTGTCCTTTCGGACGCTATCTGCTGTGCTTTGGTCTCTTATTTCTCCTCGTGACCTCACGAAGTCCCCGGACCGGTCAGCCACAAGATTCTAGGAACCAAGGGTGACACTGGGGAGTAGTTGGGTTGCATCCCGCATAGGCAGGACGACATTGCAGAGCAGAGAGAAAGATGACCACAAGAGAACCAAGCGTTGCTATACCCAGAATTGTGCAAGGATTGCAGATGAATGGCCAGGAGGAACGAGTCAGAACTGCTGTGTAGGCATCTTTCTCTCTACTGATGAGCGGTGGTGTGAAGGATCTGTGTGGCGCCCCGCGTCCGGGGCATCTATTTGTTTTTGTTTTGTTTGAGGACTCTTTTGTTTGGATTGTTTGTTTTGAACCCGTTCTTTTCTTCAGGGTTCATCGCATCGTAGTCGAACCTAAAAAATCCGCAAGTGTTAGGGCTCGCTGTATTATGATCATGATGTTTTGAATACATTTTGTGTACGAAAATATACATAACGAAAAATATCGATTTTATGGCTTACAGAAGGGCTCAATAAAACTCCCAGCATCCTTGCAGATACTGGGAGAGTCTTTTTGACATTGCGATTGGTCTTCAGCTTTCGCAGTCTGGGTATGACTACAAAACTACATCTACTGTACGCATCCCCAGCATTTCGGCGATTACGCGACGGCCTGCGTTACCAGCCGCAAATGCATCAAATACATCGGAATGCGGACGGGCAACGGTAAGTGCTGGCAATTCGGTATCTGCGAGACAGGCTTCCACGTATGGAGCCCCTTCCTCACCTATACCTTGGTCGATTCCTTTGACAGAACATTCCCATTCAACCACGAGAAGAACATTGATCCCCAGCTTTCTGGCTTTAACGATCAGTTTGCGATAGGGAATCTTGCCGTCACTAAGTGACCGGAACTGTCCCGGACATTGAATCCAGGGCAGGTAACAGTAAACGCCCCAGTCGGACGTCGGTTCGTAGCGCGCATCCTTGATATGCCACATAATAATGATATCGGCATCCTGCTCGAGTTCCTTTTCCATTAGTTCCGCTGGAATCCCCATCAATTCGCGGTGCGAAAAGTCCAGATTCTTGCAACAAGCGGGATGGTCGTTGACGTACTCACTCCGGAACAAGCGTGTAGCGCCTGCACAGAGTAGATCCATCCCTGGATGTTCTTCGAATGCGAACTTTACACCGTTTTCCGATGCGAAGTCGAAGTGAGGAGTCCAGCGTTTCCCAAGATGACGGAACGCGTTCTTCAGCAGACCATTGGGTTGAGCTGGCCACTTGTAGGCGTACGGGAACATTGTCCCTCCGCTAAAAGCAGCCACACAGTCGAACCCCAGATTCCTCGTTGCGAGCACCGTTTTGCGCACCTGCTCATCGGCCCAGGCGTGGAGCCTGTCGATGGAGGCAAAATGCAGTTCTTCAGGCGCGAACTGAGAAAGCTGTGCCGCGTACGCCGGTGACACTACCACCAAATTGGTATTCAGGTGGTTCGCCACTGACGTTATCGGACAGCCTGCCTCGGCCGCTCTTCCTTTTAGTTCTTGACAGTAAACATCAGACATGGCTGCCAAATCGAGGTCGATTAGGCGTTTGTCCCAGAGCGGAAGCTGGATTCCTCCTCGATAGCCTGCGGCACCAGCAGTGCTACAACAGGCTTCGAGTGAATCCCATCCCGGGCGGGATGGGCTGAATGGTTGGGCTATAAATAGCCCCGGACCATTCTCGAGTTGAGAAGACATAATTTAGGATTCCTTCATCGTAGAATTTGTAAATTGATCAGAAATGTTTTTTGCCAATGCAAGAAAATCGGAGGACTTTCTCGAGTGAAATCCTTCGATTCTTCATTTTCCACTGATCCTTTCTAAAGTGTGGAAGTGATTTTGAAATTTGCATGACAGGAAACATTCCCATCAAAACTGCATATTCCTTTTCGTGACATTGGCACGTTGGCCACTCTCGGGTGAGCAATGTGCCAATGTCACTTCAATCAATCGCAATGTTTCCAAAGACCTTTTCCAGCTTTCCCAAAGGGAAAACCGGTCAAGTATTGTGATGCTTTCCCTCAAAATGTCAATTGTCCTTTACGCTGCTTCCACAGCCACCTCCACCTCCTTCGGTCCTCCGCTCACCACAGCCTTAATTCTCCGAACCCCAGATGAACTAGATTCCTCTTTCTGAATCTTAAAACTTCCAAGCATGCCGGTCTTAGCTACATGCGGTCCGCCGCAGATCTCTTTGCTGAACGAACCCATCGTATAGACTTTCACTTTGTCGCCATACTTATCACCAAAAACTCCGATTGCTCCGGCAGCTTTTGCTTCATCGACGGTCATGACTGAGTAGCTGATCGGTGCATCGGCTTTGATGGCGTCATTCACCAGGTCTTCAACTTTCTTGATCTGTTCCGGTGTCATCTTGTCTGGATGGTTAAAGTCGAATCGCAAACGCTCGGCTGTGATGTTGCTGCCTTTTTGATTCACATGATCGCCTAAAACTTTTTTGAGTGCAGCGTTCAAGAGATGAGTGGCAGTGTGCAGCTTGGTCGTCTCGCCGCCATGGTCAGCAAGTCCTCCTGCAAACTTCTTTTCGGCTCCGGCGCGGGACAGAGCTTGGTGCTCCTCAAATGCCTTCGTGAATCCCGCTTCGTCTATCGTTTTGCCGCTTTCTGCAGCCATTTCTTTGGTCATCTCAATCGGGAAGCCGTACGTGTCATACAGGTGAAACGCATCGATGCCGGCGATCTGTGTGCTGCTCTTCTCAGCAATCTTTTGGAAATGCTTGGTTCCTTCTGCGAGTGTCTTCATAAACGCTTCTTCCTCGCGGTTCAACGTCTCTTCGATCACACTTTTTTTGGTTTCCAGCTGCGTGTAAAAATCTCCGTACTGTGCGCGGACGACCGATGCCATATATGCGGAGAATCCGCCGAGTTCTTGGATCTCCAGTTTGCGAGCCGAACGGATAGCACGGCGGATGAGACGACGGAGGACATACCCTTGGTCAACGTTTCCAGGTCGGACGCCATCAGCAATGATAAAGCTTGCAGCCTTGAAGTGATCGACAATGATGCGTGCGTCACGCGTTGCGTCGGCCTCGGATTTTTTGGTTTTCGCAAATACTGCTTCCAGCATCGGCCTGAAAGCGTCCGTGTCATAGACGCTTCCTACTCCTTGCAGCACACATGCTAAGCGCTCGAGCCCTAGGCCTTCATCGAGGTTTTTCTGTTTGAGAGGCGCGAAAGATCCGTCCGCCTGCTTGTCGTACTGGATTAACACGTCGTTACCGATCTCCAGCCACTCGGCGTCATGCGTCGCTGGGTTACCCTGTGGTTTGCTGTCTACCCCGCGAAGCCCATCAGGCGTAGTGGGGCCGACCCAGTAGAACATCTCGGTATCCGGACCACATGGCCCAGTCTGGCCAGCTGGCCCCCACCAGTTTTTGGCTTTGGGCAGAAAACCGACGCGCTCTTCAGGTACGCCAACTTTTTTCCAGATTGCAGCTGATTCATCGTCACGCGGCGCATCGCTATCGCCTTCGAAACAGGTCACTGCAAATTTCTCCTTCGGGATCCCAAGAACACTGGTCATAAATTCATAACTCATCGTGATGGCGCCTTCTTTGAAATAATCACCCATACTCCAGCGGCCGAGCATTTCAAACATCGTGAGGTGTGACGCGTCACCAACTTCGTCGATGTCCTGTGTTCGTACGCATAATTGCACATTGCAGACAGTCTTCCCCATTGGGTGTGCTTGGCCCATGAGATAGGGGACGAGCGGATGCATACCAGCAGTCGTAAAGAGCACCGTCGGGTCATTTTCGGGTACGAGACTGGCACCAGGAATGATCGCATGGCCTTTTGATGCGTAGAAGTCGAGGTATGCTTTACGGATGTCTGCAGTGGTGCGAGGAGTCATATGCGAAAGAAAACGGCACGATGAAGCCTACGGAAGAAGGCTGGCTCTCGCAAGAAGTTCACTCTGCTTCCAATTGCAACTGTTTTTTTTGCTGCATCCGTTTCTCAAGACGCAGAGATTCGGGTGGAGGCAAAGGGGACACAAGCTTCAGTTTTACCTCTGGTGGTTGTTGCAGAAATACTTTGACTTCTTTGGCTTTTCTAAGCGCTGAGACAGATTTTTCGATTTGGACACTGGCGGGAATATCAGCTGTTACCGATACGGTGAGCTCTGTTTCAGCTTTCACAATGGCTTCGGTCACTTCGGCATTTTCTTTCGTTTTAACCGCAGACTTTACCTTCAAGATTTCTTGTTCTGCTCTTGCCTTGGTGATAGCGATGATCTCCGACGCATCGACATCTGCAATAGCCGTAATTGCAGTAATGTTACGTGCTTTTTCCGTTGTCTTGAGAAGTGTCTTCATGGCTTGCCTGTCTTTTTCTTGGACGATTCTCAGCAGCAAATTTTCATGGGCCTCAATCTCTGCTGCCGTATCGATAGCGATATCCGCAGATGCTTTTTTGTTGAGGACGGACAGCTCTCTGAGGTCAGTTTCCAGCGCAGCGACGTGTACTGCAAGACGTTCTTCAATGATCGCAATTCGTTCCGTATTCAAGAGTGACGCTGCCGCAAGTCTTTCAGCTTCTTCCAACCTGCGTGTCGCAAGTCTGGCTCGCACGCGGGCTTTGGCCTCGAGCGAGTTATTCAATCTGAGGAGAAGAGTTTCCGTCACATTTACTTTGATCGGATAGAGCACATCGCCTGGTAGAGCCGATTCTGCGGCATACGATATTCCCGCACCAAAGACCACGAAGAGCATGACCGAGGCCATAACGCTTGAAAAGAGCCGTCTGAAGCCATGAAATTGCAAGCGAGACCCTTGAGCGTCCTGTTCGATTGCTGCAAAAATCAATGCTCGTACCTGAGCTTTTTCATCGGAATGCAAAGAAATGTTTTTAGCAACATTCAAAAATTTGTCGTGATGCATAACCCCTAGACGTTCATCACCTCCTTTCCTTACATCAGAAAGTAGGCTTTTTCGCATATCTTCTTTTTCCGCTGGCTGCAGACGAATAACACGAGCTTGTGCGATGAAGGATTCAAACTCGTGTTTCATGAGGGTTTTTGAGATACGGTTCCAGCTCTTTAATGGCGCGATGAATCCTGACCGAGACGGTATTTGCAGCCAAGCCAAGAATCACGGCTATTTCACGCGGTTTGAGATTATCGATATAGCGCATGACGATCAGCTCCCTGTCTTCCGGACGTAATTTGTTGAGCGTACGTACGACAACTTCTTCATCCAGCGCGGTGCCGAAGTCCGCTCCATCGCTTCCCTTAGGGTCAAACCCGACTTCTTTCATGGCATCCAGTGAGGCTTCTTTGGCTTTGCGGAAATAGTCGATGATCAGGTTATTGGCTATTTTATAGAGAAAAGCACGCACATTATCGATCTTCTCGCCTTTCTTTGCATATTGATACGCCTTGATAAACGCATCTTGCATGATGTCCTTACCAACATCGCGGTTGGAGACACGCAGATAACAATGCCGGAAAATCGCGTCAGAATAGTCATTGTATGCCGATTCAATCAGTTCTATGGGATCTTGCATTTGTTCATATCTTACGCACAATCATAAAAAGCACCACATGTTTGTTTAGTTTTGTAACTGCAGTTTCTCTCTCACCGTAGAGAAAAACCAACTTCTCTTGTTATACGTCAGACAGTAAATTTCCCCACAATTTTTCTATTTGACAAGTTTGGACTCTTTGGTTATAATTCGCTCCTTTTTCTTCATTTGTCATTTCCCTCGTCTTTTCTTTCTCCCTGCCCCCATGGATCGTAAGAAATATATCTCAGGCATTGTGCTCGCAGCTCTTGCGCTCGGAGCTTTTGTGCTTATGCGAGCTCCTTCCACGAGTAGTCCAGCCTCTCCGTACGGGAACCGTGATATGGAGAACATTGATCTAGCCAATGCGTATGAGCCTTCACAGATCTACGTATCGACACTGAAGACGGCATTGGTTGATGGAAAGAAAGTACAGGGGACTTTTACCGTCCTCAGCCAAGAGTCTCAGGATATTGTGGGAGATTTGCAGTACAGCATTAAAGTATCAGATGGTAATGACAATCGATTCATCGAGTCGACTCCTGTCAATCTTCCATCGCTTGCTCCTGGTGCTACTGAGACAATAGATTTTTCGCAGGACATCTCAGCATTGCCGAACGGAACGTATAAGGTGGTTGTCCAGGCATTGCACGGAGGTGGCCGAGCACTCGGTTGGGCGACAAATTATTTTACCGTGAGTGGCTCGCCTAAGAATGTCATTCTTTTGTCAGACCCATCTCTTGTACTTGCAGAGTTTAACAATGAGAAAGTAGTAGCTGACACAGGACCAAATATAGACCCCGGAGCACCGATTGGCTTATCTGCACAAGCGACGAATAATAGTGCCACGAGGGTTGTCGCACATCCAGAAGTACGTATCTATCCTTTTAATGCTGCGCGCGGAGTGCTGAAGACTATCACTCTTGATCCTGTTGTCTTGGAGGCACATGAATCCAAAGAGCTTTCTTTGACAGTACCTGCCATATCGACTCCTGGTGTTTATGTCACCGTACTGTCTCTGAAGGGAGAAAACGGTGTGAATTCCAATATCGCTGAGTACCGCACGGTTACAAGAGGTATCAGTGCTGATGTGCTCTCAGCTCGCATCGCTACTCCAGGGCTCCTCAAAGGAGAATCGACATATATCACTGTTGAATATGCAGGTTCTGCGGATGCAGAAACATATTTCACGGGATCGGTTCAGGTTGATCTTCAGGACTCTGTCGGTTCTCTTGGCCAGGTCATGGTCGGTGATATCCACATGACAGATGCTATTGGATCCGGCATGGCACGCGTCGTACTTTCCCGAGATATGGTTGGTAGTCCTTCGATGAGAGTGACAATTCGTGATCAGAAATCACACGTACTCTCGTCACGGACATTTGATGCACATATCTCTCTCAAGACTCTTGCAGAACTGAGGAGCAAAACGATCACATCGCAAACTATTTCATGGTATATGAAGCCTGTGTGGGCTCTGTTTGCTACGGCAATCTTGCTCGCGCTTGCTGGATGCATACTCCTCGTCCGTCGCACAAGTCGGATGTCTTTTCTTGAACTTGCAAACGTTCTGCATCGGCCTCTTGCTGCTGTTGTCATACTATCGATTATTCTTGCCAATTTTAACGTTGTTGATGCACAGGAATTTTCATCAGCTCCTCTCGCGGACGAAGTTGTCGGCAGTGATGAACCAGATTTCCAAAACAATTACTTTGCTGCTTTTGCACCAACGCAAAACGGTATCGTGGTGAATAGCGCTCGGAGCATGGCGTCTGTGTGGGGACTATTTCCAGATCGTCAAGTTGTGTCTATTTTCGTGAACCGACCTATTCATGATGCTCCCGTGGGGACATATGAGTGTAATGCAGTTCCACTTGAGTACCGTGTTGAATTTGGTGTGTGTGAAAATAAGTTAGCTCAGGCGCATGTCATCGCTCGTGCTGATAAAAATGGGGGACTCCAAACAACACTGGATGGTGTCAATGCAAACTGGAAAGTCGTCTATGATTTTATGCACTCCAGTAACAGTTGCGCAGGAGCTCTCGTGAAAACAAAAAACATCTGTGTTGTTGCACAGGAAAAATCCACGACGGTGAATATTACTCCTGATGCAGGAAAATATTCCACGACTCTTCAGGTTGCTGCGAAATGGACAAGTGGTAATAGAGATTATTTTCTCCCGGTTGGAGATACGACGCTACCCGCGAATCAACGTGATGTGACCAGTGCTCGCAACCTCTGGGTGCGTTGTTCTGAGCCTCCTCGGTGCGGTAATGCAAAAGTAGAAGCGCCCGAACAATGTGATGACGGCAATCCGAACGATAATGACGCTTGTACTAACCAGTGTCAGCTCACGAGTTGTGGTGATGGCATTGTCCAGAATCCGAATGGCGACGGTGATCAGGAACAGTGTGATGATAGAAATCAGAACAATAATGACACTTGTACGAACCAGTGTCAGCTCACCAGGTGTGGTGATGGCACGGTCCAGAATATGAATGGTAACGGACAGCCAGAACAGTGTGATGACGGCAACCAGAATAATGACGATAGTTGCAATAACAGCTGCCAGGTTCCTATGAAGGAGACCGACCTCCAAATTCTGAAGTCTGCTCCTGCAACTGTCACACGTGGCGACATGATCACCTACGAATAAGACGTGACGAATCTCGGAACAGTACGCGCAGAGCACATTGTTGTCCGTGACATGATTCCTTCAGGCCTCACGTACAACGACGCCCAGTCAGAAGCTCCTTGTCACCAAGTTGGTAACACCGTCGAGTGTCCGCAGATCGACTACCTCAGTGGTGGCCAAAGCCGCACGATCATCATCAAATTTGATACGGCACAGAGCACCTGTGGCACCGTGAATAACATTGGAACAGTCGCTACGTCTACGCCTGAAACGAATACGCAGAACAATACGGATGATGCACAGACGCAGGTTATCTGTCCTGTCCAGGAGACCGACGTCACCATCACAAAGACTGCTACCGTAACATTGAGTAACGATACGACGAGCAACGTTAATTACACTCTCACAGCTTCGAATACGTCAACTATTCCTGCAGAAAACGTTGTCATCACGGACACGATTCCTCAGCCTCTTATTGTCACGTCAGTTCCCTCTGGATGTACGAAGAACGGCAATACCCTGACATGTACGCGTGGCACAATTTCTGCAAACGGTTCGCAAGAGTACAACATCAGCGTCACAGCCGCTGCTCGTTCTGTCTGTGGTCAGACAATCCCAAATACTGCGTCAGTAGCGACATCAACGCAGGAAACGAATCCGAATAATAACCAAGCTTCTGCTCAGACGAATTTCACATGCACTTCTCTACAGACCGACATCGTCGTGACGAAATATGCACCGCCTACTCTCAATAATGATTCAGCTTCCACCTTCGATTATCGGTTGAGTGCTGTTAATGCAACACAAGGCGTCACAGCCGAAAATGTTGTTATTACAGATGCAATACCTTCCGTATTTACCATCAACTCAGTGCCATCTGGTTGTACAAAAAATGGCAACATGGTTACCTGCACTGCAGGCACTCTTACAGGAAATGCTCTGCGTGAATTTGTCATCAGCGTTACAGCTCCTGCACGCTCAGTATGTTCTACCAGAGTAGAAAATACAGCTCGTGTCACAACGACGACACCTGAAATAAACGTCGGAAATAATCAAACGACTGTCTTCACTGATTTCACGTGTACAGCACAAGAGACAGATCTTGAAATCATTAAAACTGCTCCTGCAACTGTAAAAAATGGCGAAATTCTCACCTATACACTTGCAATCACGAACCACGGACCAGCACGTGCTAACAACATCGTCGTTCGTGACACCATCCCTGCAGGCCTCACGTACAATGACGCTCAGTCTGAAACTGGCTGTCACCAAGTTGGTAACACCGTCGAGTGTCCACAGATCGATTACCTGAGCGCAGGTCAGAGCCGCAGTATCGTGATCAGATTTGATACGGCACAGAGCACCTGTGGCACCGTGAACAACACCGGAGAAGTTGCAACGTCTACCTCAGAGATGAGCCAAGCTAACAATAAAGATACTGCTGAGACTATGGTCACCTGTCCTACACAGAAAACTGAACTCAAGATCGAGAAAGATGGACCTGCGACGTTCCATAATGATGTAGATGGTGGCTTTGCCTATACGATCAAAGTGACGAACACGACGGCAGTACCTGCAGAGAATGTCGTGATGTCGGATCAGATCCCAGCGCCTCTTAATCTTTCAGCACCACTTCCTTCGGGATGCAACAATAACGGTGGCATGGTCGAATGTCAGCTGGGCACGCTTGCCGGCAATGCGTCGGTCACACTGGTTATCCCGGTCACGATCTCAGCTCGTGCCAACTGTGGTGGCTCTGTCACCAATACAGCACGCGTCATCACCTCGACTCCAGAAACGAATATGAATAACGAGGATGACGCTAGAACGACGTTCACGTGTTCTCAGCCCGTGCCTCCGATTTCCTGCCCTGCAAATGGCGACATTCGTATGCGCGTCGAATTCTTCAAAGTCGCTAACATCAATGCCGGTGATGCAATTGCCAAGGTAGAGCTTGGCATCGGTCAAACCGTGTCCCCTGGTCAACAGATCGATCTGGTCAAAAACGGTGTTACTGTCACCGATCCTGTCGTCCCTGCTCGCCGTGGACTGAACGTTCAGCGCGGTCAGAACACCATCACATTCCGTAACCACGGCATGGCTTCTGATTTCATCACTCGTGAAATAATGCATGGTCGCATCATCCTTGAGGGTGGCCGTTTCACAGCCTTTACCAACCGTCCGAATGAAACCGATCCTTTAGAAGAGCAGGGGAATCAAACCTTTGATGAAGATGCGGGTGATGATGAAGTATTCTTCCAGCCTGGTGCACAGGTCATTCCGTTCTATACGACGGTCAGCACCGGTAGTGATAACTTCTTACTCAATTTTGAACCCGATCCAGCCTGTATCGTTCCGACAGATCTCGAGATCATCAAGACTGGCGATGCGACGGCAAAAGTCGGCGATACGATTACGTATAAATTGGCAGTGAAAAATATCAGCCCTACGCGCGCAGAAAACATTATCGTTCGTGACACCATCCCCGCAGGTCTCACATACAACGACGCTGAGTCTGAGGTTGGTTGTCACCAAGTAGGCAACACCGTCGAGTGTCCACAGATCGACTACCTCAGTAGTGGTCAAAGCCGCAGCATTTTGATCAGATTTGATGTCGCACAGAACACGTGTGGCACGACGATCCAGAACCGCGCCACGGTACAAACGTCAACTCAGGATACGAATCAAGCGAACAATGAAAGCGTGTTCAGCACGACCATCGCCGCTTGTCCTCTCCCAACCGATATTCGTCTCGAAAAGTCGGCTATCGGTACTCTGTCCAATGACGCTGTTTCTCCCTTTAGCTATACGTTGATAGTCACGAACGTCAGTGCGACAGCGGCAGAGAACGTCATCATCACGGATACTATTCCTCAAGCACTCACCATCACGTCTGTACCGACGGGCTGTTCTGCGAATGGCAAGACGATCACATGCTTGCTTCCGACATTAGCTGCAAATGTCAGCCATTCGTATCTTATTGGTGTTTCTGCTCCGGCACTCTCGCTCTGTAACAATTCGGTGACGAATAATGCGTACGCCACGACGACGACTCCAGAAACGACCACGACGAATAACGGTGATGATGCATCGACGAGCTTTACCTGCGCCACGCCGACTGCAGATGTCGCGATCGTCAAGACAGCCGCGTACCCAACAGTTCCATATGGTTCGACCATTGATTACGTTTTGACCGTCACCAATAATGGACCAGCGACGGCGACGAACGTTGTGGTGACTGACACATTCCCTTCCGGTTTCAAGTACGTCGCACAGAGCGGAGCAACGTGTAACACCACGAACGGAGTCATGACATGTACGATTCCTTCTATTGCTTCACAGAACACAGTCGCTATTCAGCTGACGCTCAAGGCTCCTGATGCACCTGTTACTCAGTGCCAAAACAATGCAGTCACGAATACGGCAACGGTCACGAATGCTGTGCAGGATCCGAATCTCGCCAACAACACGAGCTCGGTGCAGACCGGTCTTATCTGTCCGCCCACACCATCATTCACCATTACGAAGACCGATAACCGCACGCAGGTACAACCTGGCGAGCAGCTCACATACATCGTCACAGTCACGAATACATCCAGCGTGCAGGCAACGAATGTGATTGTAAGAGACACACTGCCGAGTTTCCTGACCTACGTCAGCAGCAGCGCTGGTGGCGTGAATGCCGGACAAGTCGTCACGTGGTCTGGTTTGACGTTCTCCCCATTGGAGCAGAAGTCATTTACGGTCAATGCGACGGTGAATGCATCCGCACCAAATAACACGGTGCTGCATAACATTGCAACGGTGAACGATACTGTCCAAGCCTTTGATGATACGACAGTTTTCGTCCCCGTCATGACGGGTTGTATCGATATTATCAAAATCGCGCATGACGAACAGAACCAGCCGATCACTCCGGTACCTACGTTCACCTTCCGTTTGGCTGGCGGTCAGCAGGTGACAAGTAACGCATCTGGCACAGCGAAGTTTACGAATGTTGCAACTGGCACTCAGACCGTCACGGAAGATCTCCCAACCGGTTGGACACAGACATCTGTTGTCCCAGCAAACGGCAACGTCACAGTGGCTTCCGGTAATCAGTGCGCCACCGTGACATTCACGAATAAGCGTAACCTCAGTGTGGATGTTCGTATCACCAAGACTGGTCTTACGACTGTGCCGTTTGGCAGTCAGATTACGTACTCTATTGTTGCAACGAATGATGGTCCTGCTGATGCTCAGAACGTTGTCATCAAAGACGCTATCCCAGCCGGTATGAGCTTCGTCTCGGCTTCGGGTGTGGTGTGCACGAATACGACGAGTGAGATCCAGTGTCAGGTTGGTTCACTCCTGAAGAATCAATCAACGCCAATCATTACCGTGACACTGACGGCACCGGCCGCACCGACGACATGCACCGCATCATCTGTAACTAATACAGCAGTTGTTCAAACCACGAGCACCGATTCCAATACAGCCAACAATACGAGTTCGGCTGTCACACAGCTCACGTGTCCCATCGCAACGACTGATCTTGCAATCACCAAAACCGGTCCGTCCAGTGTTGCACGCGGTAGTACGATCTCGTACGTCATTACCGCTACGAATAACGGTCCGGCCACTGCTACCAACGTCGTGATCACGGATAATTTCTCGCCTGAGTTTACGTATTCCACGGCCAGCGGCGCTACGTGTACGACGAATGGTACGGTTCTTACCTGCAATCTGGGTACGATGACATCCGGTCAGAGCACGCCAATCACTGTTACGTTTAATGTCAGAACAGTGAGTGGTACGTGTTCCACAATGACTGTGACGAATATTGCGACGATTGCATCAAGTACCACTGAATCAAATACCAGTAACAACACGAGCGGTACTGTCTCTACTCAGCTCACGTGTACGAATACGACGAACGACATCTCGGTCTACAAGACGGATAACCGCACGACGGCGAATGTCTTAGAGCGCCTGCGCTACAGCATCATTATTACCAATAACAACAGCACGGCTGCGAATAATCTGCTCGTCACGGATAACGTTCCGTACGGCCTCACGATCCTCACCGTGTCCGATGGAGGTAGCGTGAATGCGCAGCAAGTCCGTTGGACGAATATCAGTGTTCCCGCCAACTCCAGCCGCACGCTCTACATTGATACCGAAGTCAGAAACGATGTCAGTAACGGAACGGTTGTCACGAACACTGTCGATGTGAGCGGTAAGACTGCGACGGATCAGACGACGATTTACAGAGATACGTACGTCAATCCTCCACCTCCACCGTACTACAATCCTCCACCACCATATTACAATCCTCCTCCACCATACTATCCTCCAAACCCGCCCTATTATCCTCCAAACCCTCCACCACCAGTGATCTATCCTCAGACTGGTGACCGTGTAGCTGGCTTCTACGCCAAGAACGATGTCTCCAGCATCACGCCGGTAGCACCGAAAGCCGCGCAGGAAGATAACGGATACACTGCCGTCTTCTACGCAACGCTTCTTGCCTTCGTCGCAGTCGGTTCTGCAGCGGCTACCAGATTCATCAGCTTCGGTCTGTAACATCACCTACATCTGAGCAATCGCCTTCGGACATCCCGGAGGCGTTTTGCGTGTGGTAACCGCTCACTCCCGCAAACAGCCCTCACCACCCGTCCTCCTCTCCAGCGATCTGGAGAGGAGGGGGCCTGAGCTTTTCTTTGATTACGGACATTTCTCTCTCCATATCGATGGAGAGAGATGTCCGCCTCGGGCGGACAGAGTGAGGGCTGTATTTCGAAGAAGGGGCTAGGGGATGAGGTGGGTGGTAGGAGTTCGTTTTGCTCACGCACTAGCATAAAATCATATTTTATGTTATGATAGCCATTACAACATACATATTCAATCAATGATGCACGAACTCTTTCTGAAGCTCATGAGCTTGCCGCGTGAAACGCAGGCACTCGGACTGATATTGATATTTTTGGCTCTCCTGCTGATGGTTCAGTATAGGATAGCCAAACGCTTGAAAGAGAATATCGAGAAACGCAGTACGATGGTTGCCCTTCTGTCGCATCGGTTACGCACGCCACTCGGTGCCATTCGGTGGTCTGCCAGCATGTTACAGGATAAAGATTTTGGCCCACTTGCTCCACCGCAAAAAGAAATAGTGGACACTATGCACATCAGCATCGTTGATGCTATCAGTGTGCTCGATTCGTTTCTTGAGGGATCACGCTTTGAGCGAGGTGAATTTTCTTCGAAGTTTCAAAAAGTAGATGTGTGGCAAGTTGTTATGAACGTTGTGCAGAGTATGCAGAGCCAAATTAAGAAGAAAGATATTCTTGTTGAAGTCCGGAAGTCATTTGCACATACGCTCATTTATTGCGATCCAATTCTTGTTCATACAGTCCTTGATGTCATTATCTCGAATGCCGTTCAGTACACTCCATGGAAAGGTCACATCTGGGTGGCAGGCGGCGAAAAAAAAGGAATGATGACTGTCGAAGTATCAGACAGTGGTGTCGGTATCGCACCGGAAGATCAACCACACATCTTCGAGCGATTCTTCCGAACGGCCGAGGCACGAAAAATAGAACCGAACGGCAATGGCCTCGGGCTCACTCTCGTTCGCGATATTCTGAAAACTATCAGAGGGTCGATCTCATTCACATCGGTGAAGGGGCAAGGCAGCAACTTCACCATCAAAATTCCAAAAGGTCATGCATCATCTTTGACTAATCATTAAACTATGGTATAATAATTTTGACAGATAAAACATCTATGAACGTCAACACACACATTATAGTACGGCATACATCTTTTGGCGTTGCACTTGCTCTCGTCGCTCTCGCGATTGTGATGCTGGCACAAGTGCATGTAGCAGGAAGAGGTTTCGCAGAGGCCAGGTCTCCGAAAAAAGTAGATGTGATGCCACCGGTTGATATCGGTCTCATCATCGAGAAGCGTCAGGCAATGCTGGAGCGCAAATTACATGTTTCTTTTGTTGCAGAGGCTGGCGGAATGCCGATTTCAATGTTTGATCTCGCTCTGAAAGATCATCCCCTGTGGATCACCTTTGATGTCCGTGACCAGAGAGGAGCAGTCATCATCAGTGCTGAGCGTGTGAAACAACATCTCATCAGTTTTCCCCCACAGGGAATTCCTTCACCGCAGTCGTGCATCCTTCTTTCATCGTGGACTGATGATGAAGGTGTTCTTCGTGCACAGACTGACTGCATAGCAAAAAGCGGCTACATCTACGATCAGAATGTCCTCACGATGCTGATCAAAGAAGCTTTGGAAAAAGGTGAGGAAAAAGTGGAGTATGTGCTTTCGTTTGTTCCAGCCGTTGTGACGGATCCGACAAGTGGTAGCGATATGCCGATGAAACTACTCTCTACCGGTCATTCTGCTTTTGAAGGTTCTGGGTTGTCCCGCAAAGCCAATGTGAGAAAGGCGCTCAATGAACACGTCAATAACGTCCTTGTTCCTGCGGGAGAGATTTTTTCCTTCAATGACACGCTCGGTACCGTGAGTGTCTCGAAGGGCTGGTACATGGCACTGACGATTTTCGAAGGCGCCAATCTTCGTCCGGCTCCTGGTGGTGGCATCTGTCAGGCATCAACGACGACGTATCGTGCAGCACTCGCAGCAGGATTACCGATTATCAAGTATAAGAACCACAGCCTGTATGTCACGTATTATGAAAAATTTGGTGTCGGTCAGGATGTGACGATCTTCCCCGGCAAACAGGATTTTACATTTCTCAACGATACGGGCGCGCCGCTTCTGATTCAGGCCTACAACGAAGGTGACGAAGCGTATGTTCAGATCTTTGGTGCAGATGATCATCGTACGGTACAGGTGAGCGGTCCATATTTTGGTAAGACCGCACCAAAAGATCTGCTTACGAATGGCAAGATACTGAAGAACAATGAGATCGGCTGGGTTCGTACGGTCACAGCTGAGAACTCTGAACCCAAACGTGAGGTGTTTGTATCTCGGTATAAGGCCATTCCAAAATCACTTTCATCCAGATGGGAATTAACAACGGTGATGACACGTGGAACCGTTACTCCGACGATCGTAGCCGCAGACCATTAAGCTGCACTGGACGTACGTGGTCTACGGGTGAGCTGCCAAATACAGGCTGCCACACTAGCATAGGCAGTGCCTCCAAGAACTTGTAACACGGATGGCGTCACTTCGTAACCTGTGAAAACACCTGCTTCCTGAAGCTCGCCTATTCCTTGTATCGTGAGCCAAACTCCTAGCACCAGAAGTACGACGCCGGTTACTGCAAAGAAAAGACGAACCGGAATGCGTCGTGAGCCGCGGAATAGAAGTGCTGCAACAGCCAATGCAGCCGTCACACCGATGCCCACTCCGGCAAGTGTATGAATATTGGTCGAGGTGAAGAGTGTAGCGTTGATGAGAAGTACCATTTCGGTTCCTTCCCGTGCCGTGCTCGTAAAACTGAGGAGAAAGATACCGAGTGCACTACCACCGGCGATATGAGCTGCCATATTTTTTTCAATGTGCATTTTCATACTGCGTCCGGACATTGCCATCCATCCGATCATCCACAGCAGGAGTCCGGCTGCGATGAGCATCATGATGCCTTCGTAGAGTTCTTTTACTTCAGCTCCCAGTGTCGTTGCGTACATCTGCATGAGCCATGCAAGCAGGATACTGAACACAATGCCGGTACCGACGCCCATCCACAGCGCAGGCGCAAAGTTCTGTCGCTTCGAGCGCTCCAGAAATGCCAACATCACACAGACGATCAGTGATGCTTCAAATGTTTCACGAAGGGAGATGAGCGCCGCAGTGGTCATGCGAGAGACGGGAAAGCGCGGAACGTGAAGTTGTCCGCCGCCAGTATGTGGATCTTATGTGATCGCACAATAAAGAACAAAGGGAAAAAAGTCACAAGTCATAAGTCGTAAGTCAAAAAGTAAAAAAAGAATACTTATGACTTGTGACTTATCACTGTCATGCAATCGGCAGCCTCACCGTCACGGTTGTTCCCTTGCCCTCTTCGCTGACAACGAAGACGCGGCCGTTCGCTTGTTCGATGATGCCTTTCACAATGTAGAGCCCGAGTCCGTTCCCGTCAGCTTTAAATTTCGTGGCATTACCGCCACGGACAAATTCTTCAAACATCCGGTTCAAGTCCTTTTTTGGGATGCCGCAGCCGTTATCGATGACAGAAAACTCGGCGTAGGTCCCATGACGATGTGATGTGACAGTGATAGTTGAGCCGTCCGGGGAGAAATCCATGGCATTCGTCAGAAGTTCCAGCGCGACTCCGGAGATGAGTTGTGGATCCAGTTTCATCGTGATGTTTTGTTCCAACTCAAGAATGACGCGCTGTCCGCGTAGAGCAATTTTTGGACCGGTTTCTTTGACGACCTCTTCCAGTACCGAACTGAGAGAAGAGAATTCCGGTTTATATTCAATCCTGCCTGAGTTTACAAGGTCAGCGCTTTTTAGTGTTTTAAGGATCCCTGTCAGGCGTTTTACACCTTCCTGAATATTCACGATACTGTGCTGAATGGACGCAGGACCTTCCGATTCCAGCTCTTCTAAGGACCAGCTGATAATAGTGAGGGGGCCGCCAAGCTGATGAAATGCAAGACGAAGCAAACCCGTGCGTTCGATATCCATTTTTTGCAGCATCTCCAGACGATGTCGCCACACGAAGAGTGACATTCCGGCTGCGAGACAGGTGGATGCAAGCAACACCAGAAGCAGCGCCACCGGAGAGAAGATACTATGACTCAGGTCGACGAATTCATTCGCGTTCATATCAATACCCAGGACGCCTGCCACTTGGCCGTTGCTACTGCGGATAGGTGCGTAGCCTGAAATGAGGGCACCCCACTGATCCTCACCGATGTGGTCATCCACTGCAGCATGCAGGAACGCCTCTGTTCCGAGCGCTGGAAATTCTCGCCAGTCGTACCTCTCACCGGGGGCAGATGTAGATTCATCATCATCGACCCGTCCGTTATTGTTGCGATCCAGTTGTTCATCGGTCAGTCCCATATCAGCATCAGCAACGAATTCGAGAAAATTTGGATCGTCTGTTTTTCGCATGATGTACGCAAACTGGAGATGCGTAATATTGTCTCGCATCCGCTGCAATTGCTGCACTGTTTTCGTCAGTTCCGGTGAAGAATCTAACGTATCGCCTTCACGGATCTGATCAAGTATCTCACCTTCAAATTGCATCGCCGCAGCTGCTGCCGTACTGCGGAGCTTGTCCTTCAGCTGACCTTCCATAATCGTTCGACCGTGAACGTACAATACGGTGCCTGCTATGGTCACCACCAATATGATGGCACCTGCGATCATCGCGATCGGGAAGAGGATCTTTAGCCGCGCCCTACTATGAGATATAGATTCCATGTTTTCTCAACATTGTAGCACAAAAAACCGAATTTTGCCATGATCGGTATCGTAACCAGTTACTACCGCAAACAGCCCTCATCACCCAGCCTCTTCTCCATCGCTATGGAGAAGAGGGGGCCTAAGCTTTCTCTGATTACGGACATTTCTCTCTCCATAACGATGGAGAGAGATGTCCCGCGCGTGCGGGACAGAGTGAGGGCTGCAGTGAGCGAAGCTGAGGGTGTAGAGGGCGGCAACATGTAAAAACTCAAATCTTTTAGTGCTTTCGTTACCTTTCGATCCCCAATCCGTTATACCCTGTGGTCGAATCCTATTTCTCTACTTTTCCCCATTCATGGACTCTGCCGAACGTGGCTTCATCGCCTCCTGCCAACGCGGGCATCTTGAGGATTTTGATCCGCTCTATCTGCAACATGTTGATGCGGTCTACCGGTACTTGCATCGCCGAACATTGCAGAAAGAAGTGGCGGAAGACCTCACGAGCACCGTGTTCCTGAAGGCGCTTGAATCTATTCGTTCTTTTGATTCCACGAAAGGCGTTTTTCGGGCGTGGCTCTATCGCATTGCCCGCAATTCCCTCATCGATTTCTATCGTTCTCACGCCCAGAAAACAGTTTCGATTGAGAACATCTGGGATCTTGCATCGGACGATGTCACGTCACTCGTGGCAGAGCGTTCGATTGATGCCGAGAAGCTTCATGAAGCCATGAAAATCCTGACGTCGGATCAACGTGAAATCATGATGCTCCGAGTCTGGGAAGGGCTTTCCTACGCCGAGATCGCGGAGATCACCGGCAAGACCGAAGGCAACGCCAAAGTTATTTTTTCCCGCGCGATCAGCGACTTACGGACCAAGCTTCCATCACTGCTTTTACTTCTTCTTTTCCCGCACTCTCTATGAAAACATCACTCAAGACATTCCTCGATGATCTCTATCTGATCGACCCTACGCTCCAGGCTCACGAAGCTGAGATCATTCCACTCGTTGAAAAGCTTCTCGCAAGCGATCCGGCAGTGGAGCCTGATACGGAATTTGTGAAGCGACTGCGGATGCAGCTTCAGGATCGTGCGGCAGAATTGCAGTCGCCGGCAACGGCAGGATTTTCACGTTGGTTCTACGCACTTGGTGGCGCTGTCACGGCGGCTGTCATTATTCCTCTTGTCTTCATCACCGTGAACAAGCCAGACACGTCGCTCATGCCACCCGCTACGCCGTCCGATAGTTCCGCGCTCTTCGGTTACACCGTGACTGAGGAAGGCAAAGACGCCTTCGGTTCACTTTCTGATCTTATGGAAGGTTCCTCACCCCCTCCTACTGGCGGTGGGGGAGACAGCACCCGCGAAAACGTCGCCGCTCCGGAAATGGTTCTTGAGTCCATGCCTGCGCCAGATATGGCGATGGGTTCCGATGCCAAGATGATCGCACCGTATCCGATGACGAAATACACATACGTGTATGCCGGTGAATTTCCAGAACTTTCGTCTACAGTTGCCGTCTACAAACGGAATCCTTCCAGCAAATCTATTCCGTTCTCGGCCATCGGTTCGAGTCTGAATCTTGGGAATATCGATCTTACGTCTTTTAACGGCATGAAGATGGATTCCGTGAGCTTCAGCCAAAATCAGCCATACGGTTACCAAATGACCGTGAACCTGCGAGACA
This sequence comes from Candidatus Peribacteria bacterium, assembly GCA_943357915.1. Lineage (GTDB taxonomy): Bacteria > Patescibacteriota > Gracilibacteria > Peribacterales > Peribacteraceae > JAGORY01. The sequence goes on along the minus strand of CALRGQ010000002.1, from coordinate 934 downwards.
CAGCAGTGTCACTTGATGCACAGTGGGATCAGTGGCCGATGTCCAAGTGTCAGACTGATGGGTGCTACCAGGCTGAACGTGTGAAGCTTGCGGACGTTCCGTCCGAGGACGATCTCATCGCTGCAGCTAATGCGTTCATCAAAGATCACGCAATCGATATCTCGCACTACGGTACGCCGACTGTCGACATGACGTGGAAGCGTGACTATGACCGCGCGCCAAACAAAAACGATGTGTGGATCCCAGATCAGCTCCGTGTTTTGTATCCGCTCGTGATCGATGGTCATTCAGTTTCTGATCAGTCCGGCATGAGCTCTGGCATCTCGATCGATGTTCACATCAAATCCCGCAAGGTTATGCATGTGTATGGCATCATGTCTCGTAATTACGCAAAGTCAGACTACGCTGGCGTCTCGGATAGTAAAGATATTAAGGACTATCTCGCGAAATTGGATAACTATGCCTGGATGCCCGAGTCTGACCTTGCTGCGGCGGAAACTGCAACCGTGACGCTGGGCGAACCGATGATGGGATACTCGGTCTACTATAAGTATGATCGGGTCTTCAGACAGGAAATGCTGATCCCGTCTCTGACATTCCCGGTAAAAGAGGTGAAAGGCGGAGATCCATACTTCTACCGATCGTATATCGTTGTCCCTTTGGCTTCGGACATGCTGAAAGAGCAGCAAAATGGCGGCATGCCGATTCCGCCTGCCGTTTAGTGTCTGGGGGCGATGTAAGAATTAGGTATGACGAAAAGCCACTCTCAGGGTGAGGGTGGTTTTTTAATTTCCATGCCTTGGGTTCTAAACCCCGTGACTTCAGTCCGATTGTAAAGCAGCCTGCAAGCCAATACGATCTATCCCACCATGTATTGGAGCGCTTCGCATTGCAGATATGACTGCCGATATCACATCGTGTGGATCACCAAGTA
>CALRGQ010000001.1 GCA_943357915.1 Candidatus Peribacteria bacterium | reverse complement strand
CGAATGTTCGAGCAATTGCTCGATTGGAATATCCGCGTTTCAGAAGAATTTCCAATTCCAACTGCTCTGTTGGAGTGAAGTGATGATAGGTCATAGGAGATGAGGGTAGTTCCTCACCTCAGGTGGTGCACTTCAAAGGTCAGCAGGGGTTTCACTGCCGACTTTCGTGTAGATGGATCTATAGACCCATTCAATGGAAAGATAACTCTTGGTTCACCCCCTCAGGCTATAAGGCCGACGTTAGAAGACTTTAAAATACCAGAGGTAGAACCAATGAAAACAAGCCACTGGGAAGTAGATGATAAGGCTTTCCGCGTACGAGATGCGTTATGGCAAGTCATAAATGCAGAGGAAGGAATCGAGTCCCTCAAAATGGCAAGCTTTTTACAATCACTCACAAATGCAGAGCGACAAGCGATCTATACTGACTTATTTCTTGGAGGGGTTTCTTTCGCTTGGCTTATGTGTGTCAGGCCTGAAGCGGAAGATAAAATTATTTTAGAGATACAATCATTGCTAGCTGAGCCCAAAAAGCATGATACCCCTTTTTATCAGAGACGTACTGCATTAGGAGAGTTATGGGAAGAATCTATTGGCAAAAGATTCCAACACGGTAAAAATGTGCGCTTCGTCCGACACAATCCAGATCAAATTAGGTCTGTTAAGGAATACGACGGGTATAAAATAACGGAAGTTCGGGCTGATGAAGAATATTATAAACGGAGACTAGCAAAGTCATAGGCGAGCTAGGCAATTTACAGATATCGAACTCAATAGATTGATTTACTCAGTTTCGCTATGAGTTACGCGATGGTGAATTTTTAGTTTTTCACTACCCCACACTTCCCTCCATCTTCATCCTTCGTCCCGCATCCGCGGGACTTCGGCCGACAGGCCATTTAACCAACAGATCCCTCCATTTCCATCTCGATGAGGCGATTCATTTCCACCGCATATTCCAGCGGTAAAAGCCGTACAATAGGCTCGATGAATCCGTTCACGATCATTGCCCTCGCCTCTTCTTCTGCAATCCCACGACTCATCAAGTAGAACATATCTTCTTCACTCAGCTTCCCTACCGTCGCTTCATGCGCGATCGTTACGTCATTATTGCGTACCTGAATATCGGGGATCGTATCCGTGCGGCTGGCTTCGTCTAAAAGCAGTGCATCACATTCGATATTCGCGATACAGTCATGTGCGTGTGGTGCGATCTTGAGGAGCCCACGATACACGGCACAACCGCCGTCTTTACTGACCGACTTGCTGATGACTTTGCTAGAAGTATGCGGCGCCATGTGCAGGACCTTCGCACCGGTGTCTTGCCATTGGCCTTTATTCGCGAAAGCAAGGGCCATGTGGTCACACCGGGCGCCTTCGCCGACGAGGACAGAGCACGGATAGAGCATCGTCACGCCTGAGCCCATATTGCCACCGATCCACTCCATCGTTCCGTCCTTCTGCACGATCGCGCGCTTGGTATTCAGGTTGTACGTATCACGGCTCCAGTTTTCGACCGAGCTGTATCTGCACGTGGCGCCTTCTTTCACGAAGATCTCGACGAGCCCCGCATGCAGACCTTGCGAGCCATATTTCGGCGCGCTGCAACCCTCAATATAATGTGCATTTCCGCCATCTTCCACGATGATGAGCGTGTGTTCGAACTGGCCCATGTTCTTGGCATTCATGCGGAAATAGGCCTGCAGAGGTTCTGAAATTTTGACATTCTTCGGCACGTACAAAAACGTTCCCCCACTCCACACGGCTCCGTGTAGTGCGGCGAATTTGTGGTCCGACGGCGGCACGCACTTCATGAAATATTCTTTCACGAGCTCTGGATGTTTTTGCACCGCTACATCCATATCAAGAAAAATCACGCCAAGCTTTTCCCATTGATCTTTCAATTTGTGATACACCATCTCGCTCTCATACTGCGCACCAACTCCAGCGAGCATCTTGCGTTCAGCTTCCGGAATGCCGAGTCTGTCATAGACCTTCCGGATTTCCTCAGGCACCTCACCCCAATCATCCGTATCAGATCCGGCACCTGACTTTGCGTAATAAATAATATTATCGAGATCAAGTTTTGATAAATCCGCGCCCCACGTGGGCATCTCTTTTTCTCGAAAAATCTTGAGGCTCTTCAGCCTGATCTCAAGCATCCACTCAGGCTCGTTTTTATCAGTACTGATCTGCCGCACGAGCGCTTCATCCAGGCCTTTCTTGATGCCATCGGCGTACGGCGACGGATTTGCGTCATCGAAGACGGAGCGGGAGAGGCCAGAGAAAATGGGCTTGGACATATATTAGCGATAGTTTAACCAGTCGGGGCCAGGACGTTTCTTGGTTGTAAAATTCTCATCTAAGCTACCTTCCTTCAAAGCAATATCCGGATCAAGTGCTTCAACGAAGAAGTTTTTAGAGTTATAAAATTCTAAAAACCACATGGCCGTACTTGCTTTATGTGGTACATGAAATCCTTTTACTCGCAAAATTGTTCCATCGACTATCTCATGGATCGGAGCTGGCAAAGGAAACGGAATATCCTCTAGTTTTCTCGCTTTAGTCTCGTCAATAAAACCGATTGTAAACTGAGTCCTTCTATTCATAGGTGCTCCCAACAAAATAAAATTTAATCCGACCACAATTCTTGCTATTGATTGATGGATTCTTTCAATATCCCTAGAAGACATGTCAGTTGCAGATACTCCTAAAGGTGTATTGCTTGAGCTAGTAACATGGAAAACTGTCTTTGCAGCAATAGTTGCACTTAGTTTTTTTTGATGATCCATTGCCCTCTTTAGTCTCTCCTTCAATTCGGGATGAGGATTGGAAGCTCCACGTAACAAATGCACGAATAAAAATTCATCGTCATGAGAAAAACCATTGTTGCATTTTTTGCATGCTGGTACCCAAAATTTTGATTTATTTAAATTAACTTTTGGATAAAAACTCTGAGGTGGCACATGGTCTTTTGTTAAGTCGGTTGTACCGCCACAATAAATACAGAAGGTCATAGAGAAGTAATTATAACTTAATTCCAGTACGATAAAGGCATGAAAAAAGCCGCCATCATCCTGGATGAAACACTCCCCGTCGGCCTGCTCGCAAATGCTGCCGTCTGCATTGTCACCGGACTTTTCAACCAAGAAGATGATGTGCTCGGGCCAAGCATCGACGGTAGCGACTGCACTTTTATACCCATCACCAAAATCGGCATTCCAATTCTCAAACGCGGAAGCCGAACATTGCTGGAACTTTTTGAACGTGCCAAGAACGCAGGTGTGAAGTACATGCTGTTCACGAAAGAAGGTCAGACAACCACGAGTTACGAAGCATACGTTGAACGCGTAACGGGGAAATCCGCGTCCGAAGTCACGATCATCGGCCTTGGCGTCATCGGTACGCCAGAGCAGGTGAAGAGTGTCGCGGGAGATTGTCCGTTGCTTCGGTAGTACGTAACAGCGCAAATTACATAAAACTTGGATCAGGAGTGTCATAGTGACGAGGAATGTATCCGGCTTCTAAGAGTGCTATTTGTCTTTCGGAAAGAATGCTGGAATCGTTACTAGTAGTATCTGAAGAAAGGTTTTCTATGCCAAAGGATGATCCTTGTTCTAAAGATTCTCTGACAGACATCGTCGTGCGAGCCTGTTGCTCCTTAAGACGTCCTTGAACCAATCTTTGGCTGCTTGCAGGAGGAGTAGGATCTAGGAATTCTGGTTCCGGTTCTGGAATAAGAAGATTGGGTAGTTAACTACACATGCTCCCCTTTCCTAAAAATTTTGCAACTTTTTTCCTACCTGCAGTTCTTTTAAGCACGATTTTGTTGACAGCTTTGTTGATCGGACGATAATTAGCGTAGATCTTACTTTTCCCCCGAATCCCCATGACACATGAAACTGAAAACCTACAGGCAGTAGAGGTTGGCGATGCTATGAAAAAGACACCAGATGCTAGCGATATCCTACCGTTTCCAACTGTCGATGCAGCTCGGTCAGACGTGCAAAGTTCGGCAGTGGCGATAATTGATGATATTGAAGATTCTGAGGACGTAGGCACCAAAATCTCTCTTGATAGAAAAGCAGCGTAACGTAATGCACACATGATGAAGCAACCTCCTCGAATCGCGGGGAGGTTTTTTTTGTTTACAAGCAGGCTCTGTCAGTTCGAGTAGTCCCGCGTTTTTGCGGGACATATCGAGAACTAATGTCGGAAAGCCCTCACCCCCGTCAGCACCATCGCAAGTCCTAGTTCATCCGCACGTTTGAAGACGTCAGCATCGCGGACGGATCCTCCTGGCTGAATGACGGCTGAAATCCCCTGCTTCGCCGCTTCTTCGATGGCGTCCGGAAACGGGAAGAATGCATCGGAAGCGAGTACCGAGTTTTTGGCTTGTTCTTGGGCTCGCTTGAGTGCAATCCACGTCGCGTCCACTCGGCTCGTTTGCCCACATCCGATGCCGACAGTCGTTGCGTTTTTTGCGAGAACAATGGCGTTGGATTTTGCATGTTTCACGACTTTCCATGCAAAAAGAAGGTCTCGCATTTCACTATCCGTTGGCTGTTTTTTTGTGACACAGATCAGATCTTTCGCTGCAAGCACGCGGACGTCATCATTCTGGACCAGCATGCCACCAAACGCAGACCGGTAGACGGTATTTTCAGAAAATCGCGTGTCGCCCATCGAGAGTAAACGAATATTCGGTTTGCTTTTCAAGAGTTCCAAAGCATCTTGATCAAACATCGGAGCAAGAATAACCTCAACGAAAATTTTCTGATCGATAATTTTGTCGGCAACTGTTTTTGTGCACGGACGATTAAGCGCAATGATGACACCGAATGCCGAAAGTCTGTCCGTATCATACGCTTTTTGAAACGCATTCTCGATCGTGGTATCCGACGCGATGCCACTGGGGTTTGCATGCTTGACCATGACGACTGTCGGCTGCTCGAATTCACAGACCATGCGCCACGCAGCATCACCATCGAGAATATTTAAATAGCTCAATTCCTTACCCTGAAGCTGTTTCCAGAGCTGCTGAGGCGTTCCATGAATCTCAAAAAACTTACCCCACTGATGCGGATTTTCGCCATATCGCAGTGTCCGCCCTCCCGTCAAAAGCACATCATCCGCGGTACCGCCTGCCATTTGTTCGGCAATATGCGCGTCATAGACACACGTGTGCAAAAAAGTCTTGGCAGCAAGTTCACGCCGAAGTTCTACAGTTGTCTCACCGGATTTTTTGATCTGATCAGCCACTCGTCCATAATCGGCAGGACTACACACGACGGTCACTGACGAGTGGTTTTTCGCAGCGCTACGGAGAAGCGTCGGACCACCGATATCGATCTGTTCAATCGCAGCATCGGGAAGAGCTTTGCCGGGTTCTGATACAAAACCGATTTTTCGAATCGTGCTCTCAAACGGATACAAATTCACAACGACGATATCAATAGGACGAATACCGAGCGCCTCAGCCTCAGCCACCTGGCTTGCATCATCGCGCCTGAAAAGAATACCGCCCATAATGAGCGGATGCATCGTTTTTACCCGTCCACCAAAGGCTTCAGGAAACTTAGTGACTGTTTCAGCGGATATCACGGGGATTCCGGCATCCTTCAGCGCTTTTTCCGTTCCGCCAGTCGAGAGAATTTCATAGCCAGCGTGATGCAAAACACTGGCAAATTCCATGAGGCCGTCTTTATCGGCAACAGAGAGTAACGCACGTCTTGTGGCGGGAGTAGACACATATTCAGCTTACCCGTAATTCAGGACATTGTGAATGTGGCTCATCTATGCTACAATATTAAGATTTATGTCACCAAAATCGATGCCACCACCAGAGGAAAAGGCAGCACCCCCGCAACCTGCGGCTACTGAGCCAAAGCCTCCGACTGCCTCAAACGGGAAAAAAATCTTGATCGTCGAAGACGAAAAGCCGCTCTCGCATGCACTTGAAATGAAACTCAAGAACCAAGGCTTTGGAACAACGGTCGTCACGAATGGCCATGATGCGATTGAGGAGTTATCAAAAAACACGTTTGACCTCGTGCTGCTGGATCTCATTATGCCGGTGATGGATGGCTTTGGGGTGCTACAAGAAATGATCAATAAGAAGCTCTGTGTGCCAGTCATTGTCATCAGTAACCTCGGACAGAGTGAAGACCGTGCTAAAACGAAGGCGCTTGGAGCTGTTGATTACTTCGTCAAATCAAATACGCCGATCGCTGAAATTATCGAACGCGTCAAATCCGTTGTGTAATATTGTATGGCTGTCATTTCCAATCAAGAACTCGGCAAAATTCTCGTCAGCCAGAGTTACCTGGGTGAGGAAGAGCTGAAGGCAGTCTTGAGCGAAGCTGATGAACGACGAATTGATCTGCGGATCATCTTGTTTGAACGTCGTTTGCTGACAACGGAATTACTCGAGAACGCGCTTGCCGAATACTTCAAATTGCCATTCTATGATCTGATTGGAAAATCGCCGACCCGCGAGATCGTCGAAGTACTACCGGAAGAGTTTGCCCGAACGGTGAGTGCTGTTGCCGTTGCCTATACACCGGAGAAGGAGATCACCATCGCAACCTCAGACCCGGGATACGAAGGCCTGGAAGAAGCGGTGAAAACCAACATCGGTCAGCATGTCTACATTCCCACCGGTAAAGCTGCCGCACAAGCGGCAGGTAAGAAGAATTTTTGGGGGAAAGAAACGAAAGTTGTCACAAAAAAATTCGAAGGCGAAGTGCATTTCGTCTACGCACCAAAAAACGCAATCAGTGCAACATTTGCGCTCTACAACAAACCACTCGCCACGCGCTTTCAGTCGATCATGGAAAAACAGAAGAAAGTCGCTCCGGAAATGCTGGAGGAAATCTTCGAAGATGCGATGGGCCTGAAGGCATCTGATATCCACTTCGAACCGCAAGAAAAAGATGTCATCGTCCGCTTCCGTGTCGACGGCGTCATGCATGAAGCCGGACGACTCCCAAAAGCGTTCTACGAAGGCATCATTAACCGCATCAAGATCGAAGCGAATCTCAGAATCGATGAGCACTACGCAGCGCAAGACGGAGCCATCCGTTACAAGTCACGCGCCGGCACCATGGATGTCCGTGTGTCCATTATTCCCATCGTTGATGGAGAAAAAGTGGTGATGCGTCTTCTCTCGGAATATGTACGAAACCTGACGCTTGCCGACCTTGGATTTTCCGAGCTCTACCGAAGCATTCTGGAGGCAGCAGCAAATAAACCTTTCGGCATGATCCTCACGACGGGCCCAACGGGATCAGGTAAATCGACAACACTGTACGGGCTCATCAAGATGCGCAACCGCCCTGACGTGAATATTTCTACGGTTGAAGATCCCGTGGAGTATAAAATCCCCGGTATTAATCATATCCAAATCAACCAAGGAACCGGGCTCACATTTGCAAAAGGCTTACGAGCCCTCGTCCGTCAGGATCCGGATATCATCCTTGTTGGTGAGATTCGTGATGCTGAAACAGCGAGCATCGCAGTGAACGCGGCGCTAACCGGTCACCTCTTGTTCTCGACACTCCACGCCAATGATTCGGCAACCGCCATCCCTCGTTTGATCGAAATGGGAGTAGAACCTTTCTTGCTCGCATCGACACTGGAAGTCATTGTCGCCCAGCGTCTCGCCCGTAAAATCTGTCCGAACTGTCGGTTTAGTTTTACGATTCCAGCGACAGAAGCGTGCGCTCTCTTTAAGGGTGCGGGACACTACTTCACGGGTTCCGAGCCGGTGCACCTCTACCGCGGCAAGGGCTGCGAAGCCTGCGGTAACACCGGTTATCGCGGACGCATCGGCATTTACGAATTACTGCAAATTGATAAAGATCTGGAAGAACTGATTGTTCAGAAGAAGAACAGCACGACGCTGCTCCTGAAGGCACGCGAACACGGGTTCATGTTCCTCTTTGAAGACGGACTCGACAAAGTGAAAGCAGGTATGACGACCATAGAAGAGTTAATGCGCATTGCAGCTCCGCCGGAAGAAATCTATTTCATTAAAAAAGCTGATGCCAACACCCTCTAGTCCGCAGGCGAGTAAAGAACCCGAAAAATTACTGGGAGTTCTGGTTCCCGACACAGCCACAAAAGCGGAGGCTCCGGCTGTGCAACAAGAGAAGAATTCCGTCACGGCGTCCATAAAAAAAACGAAGGAGGCTATCGTATCCACAGACAGTTCTCGGACACAGCAAAAGTCTGGCATGAAGCAGATCGCCGGTATGTTTGCTAGTTTCGGACTCGGCCGAGAGAAAGCTCACTTCATCGAAAATCTCGCTATTCTTCTCAACTCCGGCCTCTCCGTCGTGGATGCACTCAAAACAATTCAGCTTGAGATCCGCGTAAAACCGATGAAAAAAATAGTGAGCCGTATTATTGATGAAGTAGAGAGTGGTATCCCGCTGTGGATGTCTATGGATCACCAGAACTTTTTCTCAACGTACGCGCTTGCTCTCATCCGCATCGGTGAGGAATCCGGAGCTCTGAGTAAAAACATGGAGTATCTGTCGGTACAGCAAGAGAAGGATCGTGCACTTCGGTCAAAAGTGCAGATGGCCATGATCTATCCAACAATCGTGCTCACGCTCACTGTCGGCATCACACTTGGCCTTTCATGGTTCGTGCTACCAAAACTTGTGGACGTGCTTCTGACACTCAATGCCGAGCTCCCGCTCAGTACTCGCATCATTATTTTTATCGCCGATTTTTTCAAAAAAAATGGTTCTGTCGCTGTCCCCCTTACAGTCGCCGGATTTGTATTTATATTTCTGATCTGTCGTTTTACAAGACTCCGTGGTCCGGCACAGCGATGTATTTTTAAAACCCCTGGTATCGGGACGATGGCACGAGCTGCGACAATTGCACGTTTTGGCGTGATATTAGGCAGTCTTCTGAAAGCGGGAGTGCCGATCGTCGAGTCTATCCGCTCGATGGCCCACGTCACAGATACCATCTTCTACCGAGAGTTTTATCTCAAGCTCGCAAACGAGATCGAAGTTGGCCAATCTTTTAGCGCAGCATTTACGTCGATAAAAGACACAAAAAAACTTCTACCCGCTTCTGTCCAGCAACTTATCATCACGGGCGAAAAATCGGGTAGAATATCAGACATGCTTATGCGGATCTCAGATATTTATGCAAGAAAAGCGGAGGAGGCCGCCCAACGTCTTCCTGTTATTATGGAGCCAATGCTTCTTCTTTTTATTGGAGGACTGGTTGGTACTATTGCGCTGTCTATTATCATTCCTATCTACTCAATCGTCGGAAATGTTGGTAAATAAATATCTTTATATTTCTCCCTCATCTCGTATGGCTACCGTCAAGAAGCATGCTGCAAAATTCCACGCAAAGCCGAAGCGCATCCGTATCTTCGGACGTGGATTTACGGCAATTGAACTCATGCTCACCATCGGCCTCATGGCGGTAACGGCAGGCATCACCATCCCGATGTATCGACAGTTTCAGATCTACACGGATCTGGATACTGCAACGGAACACTTGGTCCAAGCCGTACGAACAGCGCAAACACTGTCGCAGACGGGGAAATTTGATTCCACATGGGGAGTCTATTTTCCAGACGGCACACTCTACGCAGGTGAGGACTATGCATCCAGAAGCAGCGAAAAGGACGTCAGTTTCCCGCTTCCTGGAAACATCGAAATAGACGGTCTGTCAGAAGTATCATTTGCCCGCGTCAGCGGTCTCCCAAACGCCACTGGCACAACCTGCGTGTATTCCGTGGCCACCGATGCGTATCGGACGATCACTATCGACAATAATGGTATTCTCAAAGTGAGCAAGGTTTTGAAAGGTTTCTGTAGCGGCGTCGGCTCAACCGGAGGTAATACAGCAGGTACAACATCAGGAACGACTTCGGGTACGACCGAAGGAGAAACATCCGGTACGACTTCGGGAACGACTGAGGGGGAGACATCAGGAACGACGTCTGGAACGACCGAAGGAGAAGCATCCGGTACGACTTCGGGAACGACTGAGGGGGAGGCATCAGGAACGACGTCTGGAACGACCGAAGGAGAAACATCTGGAACGACGTCTGGAACGACCGAAGGAGAAACATCCGGTACGACGGGGGGAGAAACGTCTGGAGGTACAGGTGGAGGAGAACTCCCATGTGATGTCCGTTTTTCACTGGGGAATGGCGCAAATCTAAAGACTGCAGGTACGAATGATGTCAAAGTAAAAGTGCTCGGCTCTTCAATTACCTACGGTGCCGGTGGACCAAAAGTTGACGTTCGTGTTTCTGCGTCCACGAATGACGGAACGGAATGGGCGGATCTCTTTGGAGGCAAGGCAGTTCTGGGCAATGAAACGCAGACGCTGACGAATCTTCCCGACGGCACGCCGATCGTTCTGCGCTTTCATGGCCGCTACTCATGGCTCTTTAATAAAACATACACATCGAATGCGAACGATGGTCACACCTACGCTTTGAGAAATGGTGATTCAGTACCGCGATATGCCCCATTTGATAACCAACAGTCGCTCGAATCCTTTCTCAAAAACGTCATTGATTCCAAGGGCAAAGTGAGTATCGGCCCCAGAGACGTCCTGTTCTTGGTAGAACTTGGCACACTTGACCAGAGATCTTCGGACTTCCAAGACGCTGTCGTCCTCGTGACATTCACGGAAAAACCACAGACATGTACGGATTCTTCCAAAGCGCGTGTGAAATTGCATTTCGATCGCATGGAAAATACCGGTAACGGTGACCTGAGGAAGGCAATCTACGGCGGGCCGAATTCCGTGGCCTTCACAGAGAACCAGTGGATCCCACTCAAAGATAAAAATGGGATCACGATTATTGATAACGGTATCGTAGAAGATGTGAAAGGCATTGCCTTTGAGCGTGGCAATGGCTGGATTCGCATTCGTAATCATGGATCACATGCAAACAGCAGCGGCAAAGAGATCGCTGATATCGATGTAAAATTTAATCATGCGTACATCACCTCCACAGTAAACGAGGTTGATCAAGACGCGTCGGAAAATCCGACAGATGGCATCGTGAACGACACGTCGGATGGCGATGAATTTGTTGCAGGTCCGAACGTCAAATTTATGACATTCAAGACACGAGTCATAACCGAAGACGACGGTGTGATTCTCTATTGGGCCGAAGGAAATCCCAGTGACGCCAGTTCGTCATCCAGTTCTTCTAGCTCGTCCAGCTCATCCTCCAGCTCTTCTTCTGTGCCCGTCGTCGACGCGTGTGCAGTGCCCTATACAGTGAATGCAAGCGGCTTACTAACACTCCAGGGTATGGCTGACATTACAGTGAAGATCGCAGGATCTGAAGTGACCTACGGAGAACGAGGGCCACGTATTGATGTACGCGCCAGAATCTCACTCAATGACGGAGTGTCATGGCAGCAGCTCAATAGTTACCGAAGTCTCCGCGGCAATGAACTCACGGTACTCAGAGACGTTCCGTCCGGCAGTAAAATCATGCTGGAATTCACCGGCCGTTACTCATGGGTCTTTAATCGTACCGTCGTATCGGGACGCAATGATGCACGCGTGCGAGTCGTCCAGGCGAACCAGACCTTTAGCGGGCTCTCTGGCCTCCTCGCAAGCGGTGAGATGAAAAAGTACCTCCGAGACCTGCTTGATGACAGCGCCAAAGTGAAACTTACGAGCCACGACGTTGTATATATGGTCGAAATCGGCAATGCAACCAAAGCCAGGTATCATGATGCGGTCGCCATTATCTCAGTCGATCGCCCGGCATCATTAGGAAGTTGTGCATCGTCGAGTAGTTCCAGTTCGTCATCGTCTTCCTCCTCTTCATCGTCAAGTAGTTCATCATCGGTATCAGACAACGAAGATACGGACCAAGACGGCATCAAGAACAGCGATGACTTGTGCCCGTTTAGCACCGCCGTTCCGGAATCAGTACCGACTGAATACATGACATTCGACCGTTACGCTCTCACTGGAGCCCGCGGAAATGTAAAAAAGATTCCTGTGTTCCGCACAGGCCCACGTAGAACCATCAGTGACTACACTCTGGAAGACACGCGTGGCTGCAGCTGTGCACAGCTTTTGGATGCCATCGAGGAGAAAGGCTATAACCGTTTCTCAGAGTATCCGTCTCTGTACCGCTCCATGAAAAATCTGTTCTCATTTTACGTGACGACATCTCGTCAGTTCGGCTGTAGTGAATCACTGCTGCGTATGGTTTCTGAAAGCAGAGACGACTAAACTGAGGACATGTCCGTCAGATTGTATACAGAAAAGAAAAAGAAGAGGGTGGTTTCTCTACCGCCCTCTTCAGGAATGCACCACGGAAGTCTTCTTCTGGAAGCAATTCTTGCCATTGCCATTTTTGCGGTCTTTCTCGGTGGCATCGGACTTTCACTCGTTCTTGGTGAACGATCGACAACGGCAGGTGGTGACCGAACCCGTGCTGCTTTTCTTGCAGAACAGCAGTTGGAAGCCGTGCGTCAAATGCGAACCGTAAGCTTTGCATCCGTCACAACTGGTGATCATGGACTGAAACTGAACGCCAGTGGCTGGAGCTGGTCTGGCACGCTCGTCAACAATAACGGTTATACATCATGGGTCACTGTGACGTCCAAAGGCACAGACTGGCTGGAGGTTGAATCCAATGTGACATGGAATTTCGGCAACACACGGTCAGGGTCGGTATTGCTGACAACACAACTGACAGACTGGCAGAAAATTGCAACCGTCGGTAACTGGGCATCGATGACAAAAATCGCAGAATCAACGATCAGCGGCTCCCCGGATTTTCACAGTATTGCGATCAGTGGCATGTTTGCATACGTAACAAGTACGCAAGCCCCCGGTGACACAGGTCTCTATATTTTCAACGTCAGCAATCCTGCGAGTCCCGTACGTGTCGCGAGTTCTTTTGATCTCGGTGCCTCTGCATATGGCATCACGGCGGTCGATAACCGTCTGTATATCGCGACCAACGATACGACGAAAGAAGTGCAAGTCTATGACATCACCGATCCGACGAACCTCACGACCGGAAACCTGATCAACAGTTTCGATCTAGCAGGAGACGGTAAGGCCCGCAGTATCGCGATCTACGGCAGTCACGTCTTTGTGGGGGCATTAGACGATGCCATTAACGACCAGCTCACGGCAGTACAAATGAGTGAAACCAACCCCATGACGCTTTTGAGTTCCCTCAATGTGAGCGGTAGTGTTCTTGGTCTCGCTCTCCAGAACGGTTATGCGTACCTAGCGAATTCGTACAACGTCGGCGAATTCCACGTCGTTGATATTTTTGATCCTGAAAACATGGTCTTTGCGCCGGGTGTAGGCATCGATATGCCTGACACGCAGGATGGAAACGTCATGGCAATAAGTGGGACCTCCGCACTCATCGGACGGTTACAGGGCTCGACGATTTCTGAACTCACATTGTACGACATTGGCCTCTCCCCTGTGCCAAGCCCCCCTCCCGGGCCTTGGACACTGGAAACAGATGGGGACATACGAACAATCGCTACAATTTACGGCAATAAATATGCGTTCATCGGCGGCAGTATGACCAGCAATCAAATTCGTGTGCTTGATCTTATACAATTTGCACAAGGCGCCGGACCGGTCGTGAAAAACTACGATACAGAATCGACAATCCACGGACTGGTCTATGACTGGCAAACTGACCGTATGTTCGCAATATCCTCTTCTTCTCTCTACGTCTTCGCACCCGGATGATGATCCGTTTCTCTTTTATCCATCGGGCTGTCAAATTCTATAAAGATGCTCTGCATACAATCACTTTTCACTTTTCACTTTTCACGTTTCACTCCTCTCCCGGCTACATTCTACTGGTCACAGTTCTCGTGATCGGAGCTATTGGATCAGTTATCGTCTCGTCGTTACTCATCCTCGGCATTTCGGCAAACCAGGTCAGTCTCTCGATCACCGAATCAAACCATGCGTTGGCGAACGCTCAGGGATGCGCTGACTATGGTCTCCTGAAGCTACGCCAATCACCGTCATACGCTGGCAACGAGTTTCTGACGATTGGTACGCAACAATGCGAAATACTTTCTATTGGCGGCATCGGTAATAACAACCGTGTTCTGTGCACCGAAGGAAAGGTGGGTGACTCCGTCCGTCGGCTTGAAATTGTGATCAATCAAATTCTGCCGGAAACAAAAATATATTCGTGGCAGGAAGTCTCGGTCTTCTCACTGTGTCAATGAAGACGAATCTCACACGCGACGGCTTTTCACTTCTGGAGACCGCACTCTTCATCGGAATTTTGTCGATCATGAGCGGTACGCTCGTCGCCGCGTACATCTCGACACAAGAAGCCCGTATTCGTCAGAGATCTGTTGCTGAAGTGGAGCAGACCGGTACGCGAGTACTGGAGATGATGACAAAAAATATTCGCCGTGCAGAAAAAATATTGGCTCCGATGACAAACACAACTGGCAGTATTCTCAGTCTGCAAATGGCAAGTAATAGCGAATACCCCACGATGTTCGCAAAGGACGAATCAAACAATCTTATCAACGTACACAAGACTTCCACCGCCGGGCTACTGACATCTCAGGTAACAATATCCAACCTTTTATTTCGCAACGTGAACGATGCGAATGTGGCCTACTCATTTGATCTCATGACGACAATCCCGACCATCGTACCAATATTCTACTCTCGCCGTTTCAGCGCTACGGTGACGCTCTATCCTGATGATCAAAGTGAGGGAGGAGGATGTGGGAACTGCGCTGCACCTGTGTGTACAAATAACCAATACATCTGGTACCACTGTAATAATGGCATCTGCGAACAGTCCGATATCGTGATTGCTTGCTGAAAAATAACATCAAAAAACAGGGACTGTTTATTGTGTGAATTGTCAAAAAATCAAGCTGATTTGTAGCGGTATTCTTAGAAAATAAATGCGCCTTGCTACACTGTCTTCCTGCGACACGGAGATTCCTCCGTGCCCTTCCCTTCCTCTCCAAATTTTATGTCCCTTTCCTCACTGAAGCGTGGCTTCACGCTCATCGAGCTTTTGCTCGTCATCGGTATCATCGCGATCCTCGCTGCAATTGTGATCGTTGCCATCAACCCTACGAAACAGTTGGGTGATGCACGTAACACTCAAAGGCAGTCTGACGTGTCCACGATCTTGAACGCCGTGTACCAGTATTCGATCGACAATAACGGTAACCTGCCTCCAGATATTACCGTGACCGAAACGGAAATCTGCCGCAGCGGTGTGAACGTCGATTGCACAACAAATAGTTTAGTTAACCTGAACGTCCTCACTGGTTCGTATGTCGTCGCTATCCCTAATGATCCAAAGTCACTCAGTACAACGTCCACGGACTATACGATTAAGAAGACTGGTAACCGCATCACTGTCGCTGCTCCTGACGCAGAGCAAGGTAAGGTTATCTCCGTCACACGCTAAGGCATTCAAAAGCTAAGAAAAAGCCCCTCTACCTGAGAGGGGCTTTTTTTGAAGCTATCATCATATTGAGAAAATGGCTGAAATATGCTAAAATAAAGAGATTCCTATGATTTCAAAAAATCAAGCTGAGCACCGGCGAAACGTATGGCGTTCATCGCTTCGCACGACACTATTTTTTGAGTCATTTGTACTGCTGTCCATCACAGTACTATCGATATCGACCGTCGCATTCTTCCTCTCATGGAACGAATTGAAGGTTCAGACGATTGCACAGCTCCAATCAATGACAGAAGGAAAAGAAGCTCTCCTGGAATCCACGGTATCTCGTCAGCGCGAACAACTATCGACTCTCGGACGAGCTCAGACATTGAGAAATGTACAATCTGTGACCACGCTTCTCGGCTTTAGGCAGCTGCTACAAGTTGATGATGATGAGAATATAACGGTGATTGCGGGTGAAAAAAATGAACTGCCGATCACAAAAGACATATTGCAAACTATGTATCAGCATGAAGGTACTTTTTTCCGGCCGATCGTGACCAAAGAAGGATGGACACTCTATATCATCACGGCTCCACGCATGAATGGCACCGTGAGAATCGGCACACTCATCGCCATATTTGATGCTACCGGACTTGCTGCTCTCACTCTCAATGCCGATTCCGCATCCAAGACGATGGAGATACTGTTAGCAACGTCACTCGAAAATGAGGAACTTGTTCTCCGCGCCGATGATACGTCCGGCCACATCATGCCGGTGCTCGATACGGAGCAGGGGGCAGGATCTATGATCCATGATGCATTGTCTGGTAATGAAGGCATCATTGAAACAGTTGATTACTCGGGCATTCCCGTACTCGCATCGTACCGCTCAATCCCGACTCTTGGCTGGGCTGTCATCGCCAAAGTAGACCTCTATGAAGTGCAGTCCCCAACCATCCGACTCGCCATGCAACTAGCTGGTAGCGGCTTCATGATCATTGTCTTTCTTTCATTCTCGATGTATTTACTCGGCCGTCGTATTGTCGGACCATTGGAAGAACTGACAAAAAAGATCGACGGGCTGGAGACGAAACGATGGAGATTTGAGCGGTCTATTTTTACGGGAAATGAACTTGAAATTGTGGACAGTGCCGCTGATGAACTAACAAAACGACTGCGTAAAGCACATGAACATCTGGAATCACTTGTCGCCGAGCGAACACAGGAACTTCAGAAACAACATGCCGAAGACGCTGCAATTTTGCAGAGTATGGACGACGGTCTGGTCGTGACGAATACGGATGGCATCATCACATACATGAACGAAATGGCCGAAAACCTTACCAGTAGAAAAGATGCTCTTGGAAAAACAGCAGAGCAGGTCTTAGTTATCGCGGACAAAGACGGAAATATTCTGGATCCAAAGAAACATCCTATCACCGAGGTTCTAAGCACGTCTGCTCCATTCCGACCCGCGAAGGATCCACAACTAACCCTCAGAAAACAGGATGGCACGCAGACTGCATTCCAAATCCGTGTCACGCCGATCCTAAAGGGAAAAAGATGCTTTGGCAGCGTCGCGGTAATTCGTGACGTCACCGAGGAGCGCCGTATCGATCACATGAAATCAGAATTTATCTCACTCGTGAGCCACCAGCTGCGTACACCTCTCTCGTCCATGCGCTGGTATTTGGAAATGCTCCTTTCTGAGGATGCCGGTGTGCTCAGCGTCGCCCAACATGAGTACGTGGACCAAGTTGCACATTCTAATACGCGCATGGTGCACCTCGTGAACGCACTGCTCAACGTGTCGAGAATCGAACTCGGAAAATTCCAAGTCAGTCCCGATACTATCGATTTCGGAAAACTGATGCAGACCGTCACATCATCATTTGACCTTGAATTGCAACAGAAGGAACTGCGACTGGTGTTTGATATGCCAAAGCGGATTATCAGTATCCGCTCAGATCAAGGTCTGCTCAAACTTATTCTGGAGAACTTCGTCAGCAATGCCATCAAGTATAGTTTCCCAAAATCCACGATCTTCGTGAGGTTGAGCGAAGACACATCAGAAAGCACCCTTAGGCTCTCCGTCACAAACACGGGCATAGGAATCCCTGATATGCAGAAACAACAAATTGGTCTCAAGCTTTTCCGCGGTAGTAATGCAAAAACATCGGACACGGATGGCAACGGTCTCGGGCTCTACATATCGCGGATCGCCGCCGAAACGATCGGCGCTACATTCATGTTTGAGAGTACCGAAGGCAAAGATACGACATTCACACTCGTTATTCCGTTTGCCTCGAAATAAGGCGAATAGAGAAAACGTGGTCATATTCGTAGCTCCGTACTTATTCTAAAAATTTCAGCGCGTACATCGCAGCCATGCCAAGCGTCATGCAGAAAAGCTGCAGAAAACCTTGGCGAATCCCCGTGTGCTTATGGAGCTCTGGAATGAGATCGGAACCGGCGAGATACAAAAAATTTCCGGCAGCGATAGGCAGCAAGATTGCCGTTAGTGCCGGTGCAGAGACTGATGACATAAGCACAATCATTGCTCCGAAAACTGCCATCAGACCGGATAATAGATTGAAGAGAACCGCTTTCGTGCGACTGAAACCGCTATGCAGCAAAATTGCAAAGTCTCCTATTTCCTGCGGAATTTCATGGAGCATGACGGCAATCGTCGTCGCAAAACCAATCTCAATACTGACAAGAAAGCTAGCAGCAATCAGTAAGCCATCAATGAAATTATGAGCAGCGTCACCAACAAGACTCATGATGCCGACGTGATGATGATCACAGTGGTGATCAGCCGTTGGTAAAATATGACAATGATGCCAATGAATGATCTTTTCTATGACAAAAGACAGAAGAACTCCCAGCAAGACGTAGATCATAGCCCGCTCAAAGACGACATGGTCTTCTGCAAGTTCAGGAAGAATATGAAAGAAGACATCACCGAAAAGGCTGCCGGTTGAGAAGCTGACAATGTACAGAAGAACCTTGCGAATAAGTGACTCTCTCACCAGAAACAGTGAAATCCCAAGCAGCGAAAGAAGGCTGACACCGAGAACGCTCAGGAGCGTAAGGAGTGATGTTGGTATCATTGGAGTGACGAGAATGTCAGATGAGTCTCACTCAGTTAGTTCTTCCGTTATCCACCTTGCCGAGAAGCGATGAAGCCACCGGCAAGGGGGAAACGAAATATGTGTCGCAATTACGCAGCCATAGCAGCCACGACGTTCGAGGCCTTTGGGCCCTTCTCGCCTTGCTCAATGTTGAAGGTAACTTTCTGTCCTTCTTCTAGCATATCGAACTGGCCGTTCGTAGCGGAAAGGTGAAAGAACACATCTGCACCGCCGTCATCCTGTGCGATGAAACCGAAACCCTTTTCGGTCTTTTTCTTGATAATACCTGTCTTGACGTCGTCTGACATAAAAAAGTGGGAAGAAGAAAAAAATGTGGCGGCGGTTGCAAACGCTTCTTTTGACAGAAGGAATTCCGCCACCGTGACCACAGAGTACACACTTCTGTCTATAATTGCAACTTAGTTGCATTAAATCTATTGTATCGCTTTAGGATTCAAAATATAATGCACCTATGTCATCGGATGAACACATCATCGAGGGCTTAAAGGCCAGCGGCCAACGCATGACTCTCGCCCGCCGCGAAATTATCCGTGCATTCACTCATAGCTCCTCGCCGCTGAGTGCAGTCGCTATTCTGGAAATTTTACGGAAGAAAGAAATCCTCACCAATAAAACAACTGTCTATCGCGAACTTAAATTTCTCGCAACGCAGAAGATCGTCCGTGTCATTCAGTTTGATGAACGAAATCGTCGATACGAACTTTCACCCGGAGAACATCGGCATCATTTAATCTGCACCAACTGTAAACGCATTGATGATGTGATCTTGAATCATGACCTGGATGAAGTAGAAGCGCGGGTGCAAACTCAGAAGAGATTCAAAGTAGAACGGCATGCGCTGGAATTTTATGGTGTGTGTGAGATGTGTCAGGAGTAAAAGAGGATGCTCCTGTTAGGAGCACGGCATTCCACGCTACAATATTGGCAAATGACTCGCATCACTCGAAAAATTATTGCGCAACAGGCACTGCAATATGTGAAAGACCATCGAAAAGAATTGTTCACTATGTTTACGAAAGGGTACAAGGAGTCTCATCCAGAGAAGCCACTCTCAATTTTCCTTGCTGGTTCTCCAGGTGCGGGAAAGACTGAATATGCACAGTCGATTGTTGATCTTGGTCCTGCCCTCCTCCGTATTGAAGCCGATGCCATACGTGAATGGCTGCCTATGTATACAGGAAGCAACTCGGATGTCGTTCAACAAGCCGCATCACGAGGTGTTGATTTTCTCTACGACCATGCATTGAAGCAAGGAGTATCGATCGTTTTGGATTCCACATTTACGCCATATGCAATCGCCAGACAAAATGTTCAGCGTTCACTCAAGCGTGGTAGAACTGTGCAATTGCACTACATCTACCAAGATCCGCTTGCAGCGTGGGCATTCGTAAAAAAACGAGAGGTCGTAGAAGGAAGACTTGTGCCAAGGGAGGCATTCATTCACAAATTTTTCGAAGCCTACGAGAACGTAGGTAGAATCAAGCAGGAATTTAAGGAACAAGTCGAACTCACGGTTATCGTGAGGAACTATGTATCGCAAGAAAAACAGTTCTTTGCAGTTGCCCCATCTCTGGAATGTATCATGAAAATCCCATATGCTGAAAAGCAGTTACGGAACGTACTCCCAAGGTAATGTATGAATCTCATCAAACTTCTCACAGCACCGGCTTCAGAACGTTACGACACCATGATGAAGGTGATCGACCGAGCGAATAAGATGCAAGCAGCGACGGTAAAGAAGGCTGAAAAAATGAAGAGAGCAACCAAAGGAAGCAGGTAAATCTTTGCCTTTGTAGATTAACTAGAGCCGCCTAAGAATCCATGCGTGGAACTTCACGCACTCGAGTTTTATGGTGTGTGTGAGATGTGTCAGGGGTAAATGTTTGTGATAGATGAAGCGGGATACTGGGGCTTTTGCGGAACTGCTCAATAGGATTGTCATCCTGAATCATGATCAGATATCCTTCACAATTTGAAGCAGAGTGGGATGCAAAAATGTATTGGATACTGCGATTTCTGTGTCCTGCATTGTCCAAGGTTGACCTTTGAAATTTGTCACTTCACATCCCGCTTCCTGAAGGATCAACGCAGGAGCGGCAACATCCCAAAGTAAGCCTCTTTTCAGTACCTGCCAGTCTCTTCTGCCGCTTGCAAGATAAAAAGTACTCACACCGAAAGAGCCAAAAGCATCTATGCGACAAGATACGGATCTTGCATGTTCGAGCACATTGCTTATAACTTTGATATTCCTTGGTGTAAGCCTCGAACCGATTATGCCCAAGCTATCTTTCCAATCTTTTCGTTGAGAACAGAATATTTTTTCACCATTCAAGAATGCACCTTTGCCTTTTTGTGCAAACAACAATTCTTTTGTGCAGGGATTGTAAACAGCTCCCATTTGCATTTCTCCTTTTTTAGCCAGTCCAACTATGACTGCGAATAGAGGAATCTTAGTAGCGAAATTCAGAGTGCCATCCAAAGGGTCGATGATCCAACAATACTCCGCATCACGTTGATGTTCGCCGGTTTCTTCAGAGATAATGCCATGATCTGGGTATAGCTTCTTAATTGAATCTATGATGATATCGTTCGAGAGTAAGTCGGCTTCGGTAACAACATCATTTGCATCTTCTTTAGAATATTTCGCACCGATCTTGCCGAATTTCTCCAAAACAGCTTCGCCAGCTTTTTTGGTTATCTGTTGGATGAATTCTTCCATAGGCGGCAATATAACGTACGGATATGAGTAAAGATAGTTGGAGCCGCCTGAGAGAATTCCCGCCTACGCCTCTGGGCTACGGACGGGCAGGCAAGTGCGCTATGAAGAGATCACATTTCGCCTCTTGATGATAACAAGATAGAGACCATCTCTTGATCGAATAAACTTTTGAATTTTCCATGACGTATCTTTCAAAACTGTTTTCAGAAGATCCGAAGAAACATGCAGCCAATCAAACCACTCACCCATCGCGACGAACGATCGCATATGGAGCAGGATACTAGAGCTTACCAGGAACCAACTGAGCTATAGATAGCCTTTCATTAGCTCATAATTTCTGATAATATGAGCTATAGAATCTTTCCCTATAGCTCACCATGCCCTGGAATTGGCAGCAGAAACATTGGCCGAACTTCACCTACGACACGGGAAAAATGGAGCCGTTGGAACGAGAATTTGCTCATCTTCTGGGTACAGTGACAGGTGCGATGAAGCATCTGGAAGAACAGGATAGAAATCAGATCATCGTGCAGATCCTCAGTACGGAAGGGGTGAAAACCGCTGAAATCGAAGGCGAACTACTTGATCGGGACAGCGTGCAGTCGTCTATTCGACGCAAGTTGGGGCTCTCGACCGTTAAAAGAAATCTGCAGCCTGCCGAGGCGGGTATGGCAGAAATGATTATGGCGGTGTACCAAGACTATGAGTCTCCGCTGACGAAACGTGAACTTGATGGGTGGAACGCCGCTCTGATGCAGGGAAGAACGGATTTGGAACGCATCGGTTCCTATCGTATACACGAAGATCCTATGCAGATTGTATCTGGTGGAATCGGAAATGAGACGGTGCATTTTGAAGCCCCTCCCTCAAAGGGGGTGCCGAGGTACATGAAGGAATTCATCCGATGGTTCAATGGTTCCCTCAAGACGCTTCCACCGCTGACAAGAGCGGGCATAGCTCACCTGTACGCCGTCTCCATTCATCCCTACGAGGATGGGAACGGACGCATGGCAAGAGCTCTCGTTGAGAAAGCACTCTCTCAATCTGCTGGAGCCCCCGCTCTTAGCGGAGTATCACGGCAAATCGCCATAAAGAAATCGACGTATTATGACGCACTGAAGCGAAATAACCAGAATTTGGAGATCACCGATTGGCTCCTCACCTTTGGTAAGACGCTCATCACAGCGAAGAAGTACGTTCTCTCTTCCATCGAAGGCATTCTGCAGAAAGCTGCGCTCTACGGTAAATATTTTTCGGAATTGAACGAGCGCCAGAAGAAAGTGATTGATAGACTCTTCGAAGCAGAACCAGAGGGCTTTGTCGGCGGGCTCAGCGCTGGAAAGTACATCGCCATCACAAAAGCCAAGCGTGCGACTGCCACACGAGATTTACAGAAATTGGTGAACCTTGGGATTCTCCGTAAAACCGGGAAACGACGCCATGCGCGATACTGGTTGGCGGCATAGAGTATGAGGCGAACGAATTGTTCTGACGGATAACGTTCTTTTCTTTAAGGATAGCTCTTGTGATGTTGATGTTAAATCTTGGAGCCGCCTGAGAGAATTGAACTCTCGACCCACGCATTACAAGTGCGTTGCTCTACCGCTGAGCTAAGGCGGCCCGGATGTTCAGGACCAAACGCGAGTATAGAGGCGTTATGCCTATGAAAAAAGCCCGCGAGTTAGTTGCAGTACCAAGCCAAAAGGACGATACTGGCTGTCCTGCTCTTTCGATGATCGCCTCGGCGTAGCTGCAAAGCGAAGTCGAGGAGGAACGTCCGGACAGCAATGGAACGCTTAGTGGGTAACGCCCACCCACGTGTCACATATCAGGTAAAGACACGTGAGGACCAGTGCCACAGAGACGAGCCCGCAAGGGCATGTGAAACGCCTCCGGCTTGAACGGAGGACCCCGCAAGGGACTTGGCAAACTCTAGGTGCTGCAAGGAGGAATTGGGCGATTGGAATCTCTCATGGTTCCGTGAGACCGGTTGCCCCTCCGCTGGATCCGTAGAGCAATTTACGGACTAGATAGATGATCATCTCTCTCGCGCAAGCGGGACGAACAGAATCCGGCGTACGGAGAGCAGGACATAAAGCAGGCTGCGATCGGCCTGTTTTGCGTATACTGTGAGGCAGTGAAACGCTCCGAGATCCTCTTCGGCCTTGCACGCATTCCGCTTGATGCACTTGCTGCTCTCGCGGCTCTCGTGCTTGCGTACCGACTACGAGAAGCGAATATTGATCTGCTGCCAGGCATGCAGCTCTTGTCACAACAGAGCTCCCTGCCTCCTTTCGACTACTATCTCACCAGCTTCGTCCTACCTGCGATCGTCGGATACATTGCCATTGCTGCAATCCTCAGACTGTATTCGCTCCGTACAACACTTGGTCCCTGGAGAGAGCTTTGGCGAACAATCGTAGGGTCCATCTTATGGGTTGCGCTCATCATGGCGTGGTTCTTCATGATCCAGCGGCAGCTATTTTTCTCACGCGTGCTGCTGATCCAATCAACTATTTTCCTGACATTCTTCGCACTCACCTGCCGTACGGCAGTCATTCTGTTCCAACGCCGATTGTTGAAATCCGGCATCGGTATACGCACAGTTATTTCCTGTGGCAGCAGCGGACTTCCGGAGTCCGTCAGTAAAGACGTACGACATGATGTTCGGTACCGATTTCTCGGTCACGCGGCACAGGTTCATGACGTCACAACACTGCACGAAAAAAATCCGATCGACCTTGTGCTACACACCGATGCAAACCCAAGCAGTGCCGATACATCCGCACTCATTGATTACTGCCGCAGTCACCAAGTCGGATACGCCTACGTGCCACCGGTCTTCGCGGATGTTCCCGAGCGCCTCAGCATCAGCTCCATCGGTTTGGTCCCGATACTGAAGTTTGAACCGACACCGCTCGACGGTTGGGGCAGAGTTCTTAAACGTCTGATCGATTTTTTCTTGGGACTTATCCTCCTGATTCTGCTTTCGCCGTTACTGCTACTGATAGCAATACTTATTCTTCTGACCTGCGGCTGGCCGATTTTCTATGTCAGTACGCGCGTCGGGCAATACGGCAAAACTCTGATCCCGCTGCTTAAATTCCGCTCAATGTGCCGCGACGCCGACCTGCAAAAGCAGGAACTAAAAGACCGAAGCCACCGCACCGACGGACCGCTATTTAAAATAAAAAATGACCCGCGCGTGACACCGATTGGACGATTCTTGCGCCGTTATAGCATCGATGAATTGCCACAGCTCGTGAACGTTGTGTTAGGTCAGCTGTCGCTGATCGGGCCACGCCCACACTTGCCGAGTGAAGTCGAAAAATACGCGTTGCATCATCGTCGCGTATTCACGGTTCGCCCCGGCGTCACCGGCCTCGCCCAGATTTCCGGCCGATCCAATCTGCCATTTGAAGAAGAAGTAGCATTTGATATGCGATACATCGAGGATTGGTCGCTGATGTTGGATCTGTGGATTTTATGGCGAACGGTGTTTGTGGTGTTGTTTGGACGAGGAGCAGATTAAAAACGCATCGAACCTTCTGATGTGCCATTTTTTCTTATATGCCCATTTTTCCCCGCAGCTGCGATTCGCAAATCGCATCTTGGTCACAAAAACGACATCTGCGATGGCTGCTCTGCCTTCTTAGAACCAAACGACAGAAGATACGCCGTGACCTCACGACCATACGGTTTTGTTCGTAATCGATCATCCAAAATATCAACTGTTGCGCCTGTTTTGGCATGCCGCCGAAATGTACGAAGTAACCGAAACAACCGGTGTTTCAGCCGCGGCAACGAATAATCTGAAAAGGGATCACGATAACGCCCTGCACGACGACCGATAACGGCATGTGAGGGGTGATCAAATGGAAGAACCTGCAGAATGAGCCTATCGACAGTGTCTGGCGGAAGTTCCACGGCTTCAAATGTCCACGGCGTCATCACCAAAAATGCCGGAGATTTTGCACGATGAAACTCCGCGCGCATGCGACCCTGTCCGCCATTGAATCCTTGGCAAATAAGCGCCACGCCTTCGGCTTCCAGCCGCTCGGCATGCTTGACGTAAATATCTTCGATCGTCCGTTTGCTCGAGACTAAGACAATCGTTTTTCCTTCAGGCTTTTTAAAAATCATCTCAAGATTCGTGCCAATCGGTAGCCTGATATTCAGTCCTGACTCAGGTAGAGCGCCACGCTCTATAACAGTCTGCACCGCATTCGGCACAATCGGCTGAAGATCTTCCTGGCTATCCGGAGGAATCAGAAGTGTCGTCGGATAGTTAGCGTATACATGCTTCGCCATCAGTGAACCGATGTCCTCAGGAACTGATTTGATGATCTTACTGCCATCGGGCATCGCTTCAATCCACGTGATACGACCGGGAAGATTCGTAGGATCTAAAATAAGCAGCAAATGCTCAAGTGGTAGTTTCGCCTGTGGAGGCAGATCAGTGGCCAGAACTTCGGCAATCGTTTTTTTAAGTTCCGTGCTATCGCGTGATTCAAGATCCGACGGAGCCAAATACCGCAGATCCATGTCAGCCCGAATACGCTCAGCCCAGAGTTCGATCAAGTCTGCACACTTGGTCAGGACTGCATTGCCCTGCGAAGCAGCACGCAAGCTGCCCATCATGCAGAACCACGCAAAGGCGGTCGTTGCGGTGTCTTCCAACATTGAAGCATCGTCGATGACGAGTGAGAGACCTTCGGGAAGCGCAGGCTCAGCAGCAAGTGCACTCGTGAGCAGATGCTGATGACTCAGAATGGCCGAACCATGCGCGGCCTTGTCTTTGAGAATCTTGTACTCAGGACTCGCAGCCGTGCATGCCAGCTTGCCAGTAAAGATGGCATACTCTTCGCCATGCAACGGAAGATCTGAACGCACGACCGCTGGATAGAGCTCTAGTTTCATCGCAAGTGTCAGCTCATCACCCGCAAATTCGGTTTGCATGAAAAATTTCTCACGTGCAGCTTCAGACAGGACAAACTCAGGCGGATACAGAACAGTGAACATGTCGGAAGGCGGGAGTTTTTTTGCTGTAGCTTCAATATTTTTGACCGCAAGCCAGACAGTATCTTTAAGCCCTGCGAGAATTGCAGGAACGAATGCTGGATCAAGCGGCTCTTCCGTCAGCTGAACTTTGCCTTTCTCGGGCAACACCACGGAAAGCGCTTTTGGTAATTTTCCAATCTTTTTTCCGGCTGTTATCCACGTCGGTGTACTTTTTCCGGAGCCCTTCAGGACGCCAAAAATTCGCCGATAGCCTTCCGGGCCACGGAGTGAGAATTCATTGAAACGCGTGACTTGTTTTGGTGTAAGTTCACTAAGCCGTTCCCAGCATTTACCCAGTAATTCCAGCGTTGCTCGTACATCACCAAGTGCACGATGTGGTGGCGAGTGATTCAGGTTCAATACAGAACTTATGTACCCAAGTGAATAACTTTCAATCTCCGGAAAAACCAGTGATGCGAGCATCGATGTATCGATCCACGGACGATCCGTCAGATCCCACCCCTCGCCTTTGAGCATCCCTAGATCAAACTTCACATTCTGCCCAACGATAATCGTATCATCACCCAACAATGCTTGCATGGCTGGCAACGCTTTCTCAAATGTCGGTTGGTCAATCAAATCTTCCGGACGAATGCGTGTAAGCACCTGCACAGCCTGCGGAATCTCCGATCCTTCAGGCAGCTCCAGTAATTGCTCGTATTCCTTCACGACCTTCCCCTTCTCGATCACCGAACACGCATACTCCATCACATGATGCACCTTCGGCACAAAGCCCGTTGTTTCGGTATCTAAAACCAATAAGTTAAGAGGCGGCAATGTCATTACAGGGAGCATACCTCAGAATTCAGGCTGAGGTAGAGACACTCCAATAAACCCTCGTCCAGAGATTCTAGAGAACATTTTCTAGAGATAGATCAGGACTAGATGGTTCTTCTGCTGTATGCATCACCTGCTGCACAGCAACCAATGTTGACGATTGATTGTCGGTCATAGTTCTGTTCTCAGCCACACAATGTTGCAGATAATGATTTTCTAAAAAACTGTCACGAGCAGCTTCTCTGGTAGCACACGACAGACCAACAACGGCAGGATTATGATGGTTACAAGCCGTCCATTGATCTCTGGAATTTTGGAAAAGAATGGTAAGATTGCCTCCCAACCAAAAATTACCTAGACGTGTTTGAATGTGTGCCCCTCCTTCAATAGTTTCATTTGAGGTTACTAATTCAATAAATTGCGATCCGATTTCTCGCGCTAATAACTGTGGCATAAAAACAGGGGGGGGTAAGAATCTTTGGGTAAGCGCGAGAAGATTAATAGCGCATAATACTAAGTACAATACAATGAAAGTCAAGAAAAAGAGACGTGCGCGCCGCACGTCTCTACGAAGCACAAAAAAGTGTGGATATCCCCCCTGAAAAAATGTATAATGATGTATATGACAACGATTACCATTCGTGAAAATATCGGGTTACAGCGTCATGACTTCGGAACAATCTCAGACCTTCTGGCTGCGCTTGAGCAATGTGGTGCAGCAGTTGTACTACAGGAATTGTCGCACGATGACGTATCGCCCGCACGAGTGTCGGCAGCAAAGAATGCACTGAAACGTTACAAGAAGACTCCCCGATCATTTACATCCGTATGAATGTTGTACAAGACAAGAGCGTTGTCTCGTATCTGCAAGAACGGGGCTTAATGGATCAATACCGGAAGGCAGTAACACTTATCGAGAAAGGATATTTTGCGACTGTGCATCTGAAAAAACGACAACCCAAACGTGCCGGCATTTGGTATTTCCGCATTAGTCAAAAGTATCGTGCACTCTGTATACGCCACGAAAATACACTGATCGTCTTTGAGATCGACGACCACCAGTAACTACCAATCATTCCTGGAATTCTCCGCTCTAAGAGACGCGCGCGCCGCACGTCTCTACTTTCTGTAGTTTGTCATGCTGAGGAGCACCGCAGTTGAGCCTGCCCTGAGGTAATCGAAGGGTCTCGAAGCATGCTTACTCCGCCTTCTTCTCTTCAGCCTCAGCTTTCGGCTCTTCTTTCACTTCTTCACCTGCCACTTCTCCCTCTGGCACCAACATCACCACCTCCACTTCTTCGCCCTTCAGTTCCGCAAGTTTGGCCTTAAAGGCTGGGAGCTCTTCGTAGTTGTACATGTCGAGCTCGTAGCCCGTCAGCTGTGTTGCAAGCCGGATATTCTGGCCTTTCTTTCCGATGGCCATCGGACGTTGAGCCTCTTCTACGAAGACCGCTGCGCGCTTCTTCACGATCCGTCCTTCTTCATCCTCATGCGTCTCACCGTTCACGATGATAACCGCCGAAATAGACGCAGGCTGGAGCGCAGTTGAAATCAGTTTGATCGGATCATCAGACCACTCGATCATATCCACGCGCTCACCGTTGATCTCCTCCATGACCGATTGAATACGGACGCCTTTCTGACCAACACACGCGCCAATCGGGTCAATGCGTGGATCATTACTCTTCACCGCGACTTTGCTGCGCATACCGGCATCTCGCGCGATTCCCATGATGAGCACATCGCCGTTTCTGATTTCCGGAATCTCAAGCTCAAGAAGTTTCCGTACCAAGCTCGCATTCGTACGACTGATGCGGAGCTGCGGTCCTTTGCCGGTGAGCTCAACTTTATCGAGGTACACGCGGATACGCTTTCCGGTGTAGTAGTGCTCACCAGGGATCTGCTCTTTCCACGGCAAAGACACGGTCATACCTTCCACTTCCAGCGTCACCCAGTTCGGCTCTACTTTCGTGACAGTCGCAGTCAGCAGTTCATTCTCACGATCTTTAAACATTTCAAACAAAGACTGCTTCTCAGATTCCTGCAGCTTCTGGATGATGACTTGTTTTGCAGATTGTGCAGCGATGCGACCGTAACCAACCGGCGTCACGTCGATCTCGATCTCATCTCCTACTTCTGCGTCCGGCTTCGCACGGCGTGCGTCTTTCTGGCTGATCTCAAAGTTTTCGTTCATCACATCATCGACAACTTCTTTAATGAGAAGCACGCTCGGCATGTCTTGGTCCTCACGGAGCACAACGCGGATTTCCTGTTCTTTATTACCGTAATCCTTACGGTATGCAGTCGCGATGGCTTGCCTGACCGCCTCGAGGACGTCGTCAGCTTTGACATTACGTTCAGCACAGAGCTGGTTAATGGCGGCGATGAATGATGCGCGCATAGAAAGGAGTGAAAAATTGAAAGTGAAAAGTGAAAAATAACGTAGTCAGTTAAGTAGAAAGCGACCATCTCATGCAACATGAGATAGTCAAAGTTAGAATTAGATTCTGTTATGTCATCATAGCACGGAATGAGTGATGAGGGCAATGTACTATTTTATATAATATTTTCTAATAATACTTTAGGCACCTCTCGTCAAACCTATTAAAAAAGCCTTCCGATGCTTCCCACTCATCGTCGGAAGCAGGCTAAGAACACGATACGCAAGCAACTTCCACCCCTTCGGAACCCGATCAAACTCCGGAACTTTTTTCTGAATCTCCATCGCTGAGCGCCCGAGGGTTTCCATTCGCTTCAGTGAATCTTCTAGTGTCATACGGTGATGATGAAGAGCTTTTGCATGAGGCTCGTAATACAGGCGTACACCGGCATTTTTTAGTCGCATTCCCCACTCAACATCTTCCCAACCGTAGAGGTGGACATCCGTACGAAACAGGTTTTTTTTGGCTTCTGATAGCGGAAGGCTGATGTGAATCGTATAGGAAAATTTATGTTGGATGCTCGGCGGAATGAATGGCCCTGCACCAGTCGCCAGGCTCCGGTTCAGGGCATGGTATCCGAACTGCCACCCAGACGTTTCGAGCCATGTCATGACAGGCGTGATACCAACTGCTGAATCCCACGTCGTAAATCCAAGAACGGCAATCGGAGTCTTTGCGGACTGATGGACCGTAAGGTGCACTTCACATGCATCTGGTTCCAGAAAAGCATCATCACCGATGAAAAGAACTATCTCGCCTGTTGCATGCATGATTCCCTCATTCCTCGCCGCACCTTGCTGACTTTTTTCGATCTCAAAAAACCGTACCGGCATAGGCCAAGTCTGCTTAGCGAAAAGTGCGGATGTCTTTTCATCATGGCCGTCACTGACGATGATCACTTCGATGTCAGAGACGATTGTCTGACATTCAAGCCTACGCAAACACTCGGCCAAAATCTCGGCACGGCGATATGTAGGGATGATGACGGAGAGACGAGGCATAGTCAGAATATGATCATATCGTAAACCCTACCTTTCTTACCTATCCTACCTGCCCTACCCTACCCCCGTGCTCACTCTCTTCCTCGATTTCTGCAGTCACCGGAAAATCATTGCTGTCGTTCGAGATAGTGAAACGCTTGCCGAAAAAGAACTGGCAGACCACACCGATGAAGCCGCTGTCATGCCCGCGATAGAGGAGTGTGTGAAACAAGCAGGAGGTTCATTGAACAAGATTGAACGGATTGCAGCAGTCATGGGGCCTGGCGGATTCATGAGCCAGCGAGTGGGACTCAGTATCGCGAATGCCTTGAGCTGGAGCTTACAAATTCCCATCGGCGGTCTGCATCTTTCTGATTTATATGCAGCACGAGTGGATGGCGACGTTCTCTGGATTCATTCGACCAAAAAACAGCTTCTGTTTATCCGTGGCTTCGGGAAGTATGCAACGACGTGGCCAGAGCCAGTGACGATTACGCTTGATGAACTGAAAACAGTAACCGAAGGTTTTTATTTTGGAGAAGTATTGCCTGAACAAGCCACAGTGTTACAGATCAAACCTCTGGCAGACATGAAAACTGTGTCCGATGTTCTGCCAAATCTTCTTGATTCGATCAGTTATGAAAAGAAGTCTCTGGTGCCATGGTACGGACGTGGAGCATGAAACTAAGTTCAGGAGCAGGATTCTTCCTGCGTTAAACGCGAATTCTGCTATACTCTCTATCCATGTCCGTTATTGACATCCTCAACAGGCTTTTAGGCGACCCAAGCCGCAAGGAGCTCAAGCTCATTGCACCGATCGTGGGCGAGGTTCGTGCGCTGCAGAAATCTACAGAAATTCAGAAACTGACGCTCGAAGACTTGCCGACAAAAACCCAAGAATTTAGAGACCGATATCAGAAGGGCGAGACTCTGGACGCGTTGCTCCCAGAAGCTTTCGCAGTCGCTATCCGTGCTTGTGAGCTCCTCGTCGGGAAAGAAGTAACGCTCGGAGCTGCCACGCAAAAGTGGGACATGGTTCCGTTTGATGTACAGATCATCGGTGGCGTTGTGCTCCACCGCGGAGCGATTGCCGAAATGAAAACCGGAGAAGGAAAAACACTCGTGTGTACGTTGCCGGTCTACTTAAACGCAATCACCGGAAAAGGTGTGCACGTAGTGACGGTCAACGACTATCTCGCAAAACGTGACGCACAGTGGATGGGATATTTGTACGAAGCTCTCGGCCTCACAGTCGGCGTCATCGTGCATGGTCTGAATCATGAACAGCGCAAAGAAGCCTACGCCGCGGACGTCACATACGGAACGAATAATGAATTCGGCTTTGATTATCTCCGTGACAACATGGCACCGTCCGTGGAACGTCAGGTCCAACGCGGTCTGTACTACGCCATCGTGGACGAAGTGGACTCGATTCTCATCGACGAAGCACGCACGCCACTCATCATCAGTCAGCCGGCAGAAGAGTCAACGCTGAAATATGACTTGTACGCCAAGTATGTGCAGAATCTTCAGGAGCAGACTGATTACGTCAAAGATGAAAAACAACGTGCTGCGGCTCTGACGGAAGCTGGTATCAAAAAAATGGAGGGGTTACTGGGCGTTGAGAATATTTACACGGAAAAAGGATTTGAAGAAGTGCATCACATCGAGCAGGCACTCCGTGCGTACGCTATCTACCAGCGTGACGTCGACTACGTCTCAAAAGACGGTGAAATTATTATTGTCGATGAATTCACCGGCCGCTTGATGCCGGGTCGGCGCTATAGCCACGGCTTACATCAGGCAATCGAAGCCAAAGAAGGTGTACCGGTACAACGCGAAAGTAAAACACTCGCGACCATCACGTTCCAGAACTACTTCCGCATTTTTGAAAAACTAGCCGGTATGACCGGTACCGCAAAAACTGAAGAGGAGGAATTCCAGTCGATCTATAGGCTTCCGGTCCACCAGATTCCAACGAACCGGATCATGTCTCGTATCGATAAGCCGGACGCTGTGTACGCAAGCACAAAAGCTAAATTCACAGCTGTTGCAAAGATCGCAAAAGAGAAACACGAAAAAGGCCAACCGGTCCTGATCGGTACCACGTCCATCGAAAAGTCTGAAGCGATGAGCGCACTGCTGGAAGAGATGAAGATCCCCCACACCGTGCTCAACGCTAAACATCACGAGAAAGAAGCGGAGATCGTGGCTAATGCCGGACAACGTGGCGCCATTACGATTGCGACCAACATGGCCGGTCGTGGAACGGACATTAAGCTTGGTGCGGGCATTCAGGAAACCGGTGGTCTTACGATTCTCGGAACCGAGCGTCATGAAGCACGGCGTATCGATAATCAGCTGCGTGGCCGTGCAGGACGTCAGGGTGACCCGGGTGAGAGCCAATTCTTCGTATCGATGGAAGATGAGCTGATGCGCCTCTTTGGTGGTGACCGACTGAAGTCCATGATGAAACGGCTGAATGTGCCGGAAGATATGCCGCTCGAAAATGGCATGGTATCCAAATCCATCGAGAGTGCGCAAAAGAAAGTGGAAGGCCGAAACTTTGATGTCCGTCGCCACGTCGTGCAGTACGACGACGTCATGAACAAGCACCGCGACATCATGTACAAACGGCGCCAGAGACTGCTCCTCAAGATTGCAGGTAAGAGCACAGATACAGATTCACTCCATGAGGAAGTCATCACGATGATCAAGCGCGAAGTAGATGCGCTCTCAGAATATGCATCCGCAGAAGATCCTGAACTATGGGATCTGAAAAAACTGAATGAAACTCTAGCCGGTCTGCATCCGGATCTCGGCCGAGCTATCAGCGTAGAAGATTTGAAAACAATGACCGAACCGGAAGAAGTCCGAAAGCAGCTTGAGGACATGATGCTGTCGTTCTACGCGCAGAAAACCAAGCACTATGGCCCTGAAGCGTCAGAAAAAGCTGAGCAGATCGTGGTGCTGCAATCCATCGATAGTCATTGGATGGATCACATCGATGCGATGGCACACCTCCGTGAACAAGTCGCATTCTCAGGCTACGCACAGCGTGATCCACTGATCGAATATCAGGACCAAGGCTTCCAGATGTTCCAAAAACTCCTCGCGACGATTGCCGCAACGACCGTCCGTACGCTGCTACAAATCGACTTTGCGCAGTTCCAAGCGCCGCAGGTGACATTCACCAGTGATCCTCAAAATTTGCAGACCAACGAAGCTGAGATCGAAGGTGCACTGCAACAACTCGGTGCGTCATCGACTGCCACCAAAACACAACCGCAGAAAGTGGGCTTGCCCGCCGGAGCTTCAACGCAGGTGGGGCGCAATGATCCGTGTCCCTGCGGCAGCGGCAAGAAGTATAAGAAATGTCACGGCAAGGAAGGATGACGCACGGACTGTCTACGGGTACGATGTATAAACTTACCTCTCCTCACTCTATGAAAAAAGTCCGCATATTCCTCGCTCTTTCGGCAGCCGGTCTTCTGATTCCGAGCAGCATTGCTTTTGCAAAAACGTCGATGACACTGCAGAAACTGTCGACGATCGTGCAGAATAATGCGCGTCCCATCGAGTTCAATGCGACAGTAGGAGGAACGTATGAAGACTACAGCCTGAAGGCGACGGTGAAGGGCGTACAGAACGCTGTCGACGGAACGAATCCCATCGAAGTTGATTTTTCGGGAGTTGTTTCCGTAGATGTCTCGCAACAGGGATCTGTGAGCATTCTGTTTGAGGGGCGCGTTGTGGAAGGGAATTTCTATGTCCGTGTGAACGATATAACTGTCATAAATGCTTCCTCACTCGGCATAGAACCGTATGATTATAAGGATTTGTTGCACGTCTGGATCCGCTTCCCACTCGACACATCCATGCAAGAACAGCTCTCCCAGGAGGGCCGAACACAGCGATCGAAAGCGGTGAAACGGTACGAAAGGTTCATCGATATCACCGAAACAGTCCAGAGAGACGGCATGCGTCACTACGCCCTTTCCATCTCCCCTGCCAATCAGCGTCGGTTACTGACGGCTCTCTCAGCACAAACTCGCCGCTACTCTTCACCGAAATTCGGTGCCGAGGCAAGAAAGAACATCCGCAATACGACGATGACACTGAACGCTTTCGTCGACGTTCTCTCCGACGGCCGTTTCGATGCAAGTCAGATTCAGATGGCAATCATGTCCAAGCTCAACGGCAAGAAAGCTGGTTTCAACGTGAGCGGCACAAGCAAGACGATATCAAAGCCTCTGATTGTCGCTCCTGAAGGAAGTAAGCTACTCGAAGAACTCATGGGTAGCCTCTCAACGATGCAGCTTTCCGATGCACGTAACGCGCAGCGTAGAGCCGATGTAAATACGATTTTGAACGGTGTGTACCAGTACGCCATCGACAACAACGGCAAGCTGCCTCCCGAGATCTCGATGACCGAAACAGAAATTTGCCGCTCTGACATAAAAGTAGACTGCACCGGACTCGTGGATCTCAAGCTTCTTAATGAAATGTATCTCGTCTCGACACCACGGGATCCGCAGGCATCCACGGCGACTTCCACAAAGTATACGATTTTCAAGAACAATGACGGCAGAATCACCGTAAGCGCACCGTCAACCGAAGGCGATAAGAAAATCTCGGTTACACGGTAGCCGCAACCGGAAGGCAGTTGTTCCGCTGTATCCATGCCTCATATTCCTGAAGACATCGCCGGCCATGAGAAGCAGCGCGGCGAGCTACTGAAGGATATCGCAGATAAAAATATTGCCCACGCGTATCTTTTGTCAGGCCCAGAACACATCGGCAAGACGACGGTGGCTCAGTGGTTTGCGTGGCGCCTTCTCGTGGATCATCTTCCCTCTGATCAAGCCGAACCGGTACGCATTCAGATGGAAAAATTTATTCATCCTGATTTTTTGTGTCTGGATGATTTGTGGATCGAAGAAATCAGCGAAGATTGGAATGTGATCGCGCAGTCTTCTAACGTGCCACAGCAGCACCGCAGTAAAGACACGCCGGCTCGCACGGACGTCATTGGCATTGATGACCTACGCCTGCTCTTTGAGCGTCTACAAGCGACCGGCGACAGCCCGTACCTCTGCTGCATCATCCGTGGCATCGAGCGTATGCAACCAGCCGCTGCTACGTCATTTTTAAAAATTCTGGAAGAACCACCTGCACGAGTCGTCTTTATTTTAACCACTGACGCACCGTCATTACTGCTACCGACTATTCTTTCCCGTACCCGAACTCTCCGATTTGCCCCGCTCAAGAAAGATGAAATGATTGCGCTGCTTGATGGCCGCGATGACGAAGATGCAGGATTCGCACTGCATATTGCCGAGGGCGCTCCAGGAAAGCTCAAGCGCCTTCTGGACGATCCTGATACTCTTCGAGCAAGCAAACAGCTTCACTCCCAAGCGAAACAGTTTTGGCAGACCACATCACTGAAAGACAGACTCAGCTGGCTGCTGAAAGCAACCGAGAAAAAACAATCAACCGATGATGTCCTTATGCACCTTGGACTCGCACTCAGAGAGTATCCTGATATTCAAAAGCGTGCTGCATTGGTTCAGACATATTCGGCACTAACTCGAGACCTCAAAACCAACGCTCATCGGGCACTTCTCTTGGAGCGGTTCGCTCTGGCGGTAGACGAGAACGCGTGATAAAATCAAACGTCGTATGCCTTACGTGGTTGTGTTCTTAACGGCCTTCTTCGGTATTGTCGTCCTGGTGGCTGGCAGGATCCTTTTACGGAACCGTGGAGTGCGCAGGCTTGTGCGGTCAATGAAGCTACGTTTTCAGTCTGCAGACAACCGTGGAGCCATGATGATGGAAGAACGAACGGTAGACCGTCCTCGTAAAAATCCTCGCACGTCAGCCATTGAACTCCAAAAAGTCCGTTCTCTCATGCGTTCGGCAGAGAAAGAGATTGCACTCCAGAACCACGCCGAAGCAGAACACATTCTTATTCAAGCCCTCACGATCAATCCTGATTCTACGGACACACAAGCAGAACTGGCGAAGCTGTATCTCACAACGAATCGCGAAGCCAAAGCTGAGGCTCTGTATAAAGAGCTGGTCCAAAAGCGAGAAGACGTGGCGTTTTTCGCCAACCTCGGACTCGCATACTACATGCAAGCCAAGTACGTAGATGCTTGTTTTGCGTACCAGGAAGCCCTAAACCGTGATCCTCAAAACCCAGAGCGCTCAGCTGCCCTTGGCCGTGCCTGCATCGCAGCACGAAGATTCAAAGACGCAGCTCCGCTCCTCGAAAAAGCAATCGCAAGACTCTCGCGAGATATCGAACTCTTGCACCTACTTGCAGAGTGTTATGTCCAAATGAATGAGAATCCCAAGGCCGAAGAAGTGTACCGACGCATCAATAAGATCGAGCCCTACAACGAAGGTGTGAAACAAAAAATCAGTGCACTGGCATCAAAAGAATAATTGGAGCCCTCACCACCCGACCTCCTCTCCAGCGATCTGGAGAGGAGGGGGCCCTAGCTCTCAGTGAAACAGAGCTTCCTTCTCCATATCGATGGAGAAGGATCGAGGATGAGGGCTTATGAAAGCTTCATTTTCTATGAATCCAAAATCTTCACCGTCACATCTCCCAGTACTTCGGACTGACAACTTAAACGATTCGGATCATCAACAATCCCCATGTTTTCCTCACGCTCATTTCTGGGTGACAGATTCGGCATGCCTTCCTGAACGGCACACATGCACGTCGTACAGAAGCCATTGCCTCCACAGGCATATTCCATCGGAACATTATGATCAAGCGCGATTGCGAGCAGCGTCTTGCCGCTCTCGGCCTCCACTTTCTTGATCTGCCCATCGGGATAGAGAAACGTCACGGTTGGCATGCCCGCGGAGCGTACTCACTTCAGGCCATCGCCACAAGCGCTATGGTAGGATGTTTGTATGATCAAGATGAAAACTTCGCAGGCTCTTCTCACAGTACATGACCTAAAAGTCTCTGTGGGCGTCACGCCAATCGTGCAAGGCCTCAACCTCACCGTGAACCGTGGCGAAGTACACGCAATCATGGGCCCAAACGGCTCAGGAAAATCCACATTGGTCTCTGCACTTATGGGGCATCCGGCCTACACAGTCACTGAAGGATCGGCTGATTTTGGTGGCAAAGATCTACTAACAATGTCAGCAGATGAGCGTGCGCGAGCCGGCATGTTTCTGGCATTTCAGTATCCAAAAGAAATTGCGGGTGTGCCGCTACGGAGTTTTTTGTTTGCTGCATATGAAGCCCAAATGTCAGTAAGAGAAAAAGATCATCGCAAGACGTCTCCGGTGAAATTTCAAAAATTACTGACCGAAACAATGGCGTCTCTGAATATGGATACGGCTTTTGCTGACCGTGCAGTAAACAAAGGCTTTTCGGGCGGCGAGAAGAAGAAAGCCGAAGTGCTACAGATGAAAATCTTAAAGCCAGTACTAGCACTGCTGGATGAAACTGATTCGGGACTCGATGTCGACGCACTGAAGATCGTCGCGGAGGGTGTGAGTAGTATGCGCGAGCCGGATTTTTCGGCAATCATCGTGACGCACTACGCACGCTTGCTGGAGTATATCGTCCCAGACCGAGTGCACGTCATGATCCGTGGAAATCTGGTAGAAAGTGGTGGGCCAGAACTGGCTCACAGACTTGAGAAAGAAGGATATGCGAAATACGGGGTGAGGGAGAAGATACGATTGGAAAATACACTTTCGTAATCTACTATAATCTACTATAATCTACTACAGCTCTACGTGTAGATTCCCATGACGCACAACCGCTTCCAAAAACGGCTCCACTATTCTCCGGAAGTCACGAGAGAGATCACCAAGCTCTTGGCGCGAATCGATGAATGTAAGGGCTACTGGGAAGCCTTCCAGCTTCTCTCTCCAGAATACTTGGCAAGAATGAAGCATGCGATCATTGTAAGTTCTAGCGGCTCTTCAACACGCATTGAGGGGAGCCATCTTAGTGATGAGGAAGTGGAACAGCTCCTGCGAAATGCCAAAATACGAAAACTTCGCACCCGCGATGAGCAGGAAGTTATGGGCTATCTTGAAACAATCAAAAATGTTTTTGAATCGTGGAATGCCATGAAGTTCTCGGAAAACCTCATTAAGCATATGCACGTATCGACATTACGACATAGTGAGAAAGATGTCCGTCATAAAGGGCAATACAAATTCGCTCCGAACCGCGTCGAAGCTGTAGATGCACAGGGGAAAGTCGTTGGCATTATCTTCGATCCGACTCCGCCATACCTGACCGGAAAAGAGATGCAAGAACTGACGGAATGGACGCAAGCACAATTTAAAGAGCATATGTTCCATCCACTTCTTATCATCGCAAACTTCATTTTTGAGTATCTCGCCATTCATCCTTTTCAGGATGGAAACGGCAGAACAAGTCGCATTCTCACGAATCTTCTCTTATTACAACATGGTTATGGATTCACTCCCTATATCTCCCATGAGAAGATTATTGAAGACCACAAAGTGGATTATTATCTCGCGCTCAAGAAATCAACCTCGACATGGAAGAAGGCTCATGAAGACATTTCACCGTGGATTCTCTTTATCCTTCGCATGTTTGCTCGACAGGGAGAGATGGCCGTTGCTCTCACAAAAGAAGACCAAACCGAGAACTTTCTTTCAGAGAATCAATTGATCGTCTGGAAAACACTCCAGGAGGCAAAGAATATGAGCAGAAAAGAAGTATCTGAAAAAACAGGAGTTAATATTAGAACGGTCGATCAAGTGCTAAGAAAGCTCGTCGCTCTGAAAAAAATTGTGCGGATTGGCAGCGGAAGAGCCATACGTTACACCCTATTGGCAAAGAAAAGCTGACGAAGACAATGGAACTCTGTAACGTTCCAGTCGCTCATACGTAGTATCTACTGAAACACTCTCTTTCCCCTCCTCTCTTATGTCTGATTCAAACACCACCACCCTGCATCCGCCCGTCTGGGCTCTGATCACTGCCGTCATCATCGGCGGTGCGTTCTTTCTCGCCGGCAAACAGATGGAAGTTAAAGGCCCACTCACAAATCCCCCGGTGATTTCAGTCAGTGCAGAAGGAAAAATTTCGACACCGCCGGACATCGCGTACATGAGCTTCGGCGTCACGACCGGCAGACAGCCCAACGCAAAAGCTGCAACCGACGTCATCAAGAAAAATATGACAAATATTTTGGTAGCAGTGAAAGAACTCGGCATTGAAGAGAAAGACATTGCAACCGAAAGCTTCTACCTGAGCCCCGAGTACGACTACACAACCGGCGGGCAGATCCCACGTGGATTTCAGGCAACACAGACACTGCGGGTCAAAGTCCGTGATCTTGATAAAGTCGGTGATGTCCTCACCGTCGCTACGACCGCCGGCGCAAATCAGGCTGGTGGCATTACATTCACCGTCGATAATCCGGATGCCATGAAGGCACAGGCTCGTGAGATCGCTATCGAGAAAGCGAAGGCAAAAGCAACGGTTCTTGCGAAGAATCTCGGTATGTCACTCGGCCGTATGACTGCCTTCAGTGAAGATGGCGCCTACGCTTATCCGACGCCAATGATGACAAAGGCGAATTACGATATGGGAGGAGCGGTGGCACAGGAAAGCATGCCTATCCCAGCCGGAGAGCAGGAAATCGTGTCGAATGTGACGATTTCGTATGAACTACGCTAAATAGTACTGCAGAAAGAATAGAGACGTGCAATGTGCGCGTCTTTTTTGTGGAAAGGTGACGTGTCAAGTAAACAACCACCACTATTTTCCCGCATCCATAAGCCATGTATAGAAACAATGCTCCAAAACTCTCGACAAAAATACGATATGGCATTTAAATATGCGCACATGACAACTCTCCGACCCACCACCATGATGATGAGCATGATGATGCGCCTAGCGCGAGGGTTGGTTGCTGCGTAAAGAATCGCACACCATCACCACTCGCGCAGATCGCGGGGCACTTTTCCGTATCAATGAAAATATTCTGATCCCATGAACCACCACTCCTTCTCCTCCGGCCTCATCACAAATCGCGTTATGGCGATGATGTGTATGTGCATGCGTGTCCCGCGGGAGACGAAGGCATGAGAGAAATAAGACTCATGACTCACCCCGCGGGACTACACGCGGAGGTGTTTTTTCTTATTCCCTTTTCATTCCAATCATTACCATGGCTACTACTCAACCCTCAACGCAACCATTAGCAGATAAGTTGGAACTTGTGTCTGTCGAAGAACTCGCTCTCGAAGGTCCCAACCTTACAAAAGACGAACTAAGAAAAATTTGGATCGATGCGCGGCAAGGAGCAAAGCGCTCTCTTGAACAAGGAGAACAGGAGATACCTGATGCGGTTTTTCTCGAATGCTTGGAGCAAGTCCACTGTGCAGGCAGCGCAATAGCAAATGTGCTCCGCAGGAAAAACTGAATATTTTTATTAGACTAATTTCCCCAATACCATTGTGAAAAAAAAATCTCTTACACCATCGGCAGGCCATCGTTTTCTGAGAGATGAAGTCGCACGACAAGAAAGTGAGAAAAAATATAGTATCCTCCTTGCAGGAGGAGGGCCTGGAGCTTTAGCTACTATCTTAGCGCTAG
Source organism: Candidatus Peribacteria bacterium (assembly GCA_943357915.1). Classification (GTDB taxonomy): domain Bacteria; phylum Patescibacteriota; class Gracilibacteria; order Peribacterales; family Peribacteraceae; genus JAGORY01. The sequence continues at coordinate 94,749 of CALRGQ010000001.1, read as the reverse complement.
CTAATAAAGGTAAAGCAGCATTTAGAAGAGTAGTAGAATCAAATAATCAAGAAAGTAGTGGCATCGCGGTGGTAACTCAATCAGATTGCATTGGTAGTGGATCTCTTAGAAATTTTGAAAATGTACCATTTTTAAGTAATTCGCCAGGTCCAGACTGGACAAATTGGCTACCTCAAAATGAGGTATTCGGTGACCTCCAAGGCTTACCAGAAGCTAAGAAGGTGGCTGCAGAAAATGATGTACTTAGATTCGGACCTATCGCAGATCTTTTAGATGCTTTAGGAGATAAAATTCATCAAGTATTAAAGGGAATACATTCCTGTGACTTCTTCCCAAATAAAACTGTTGACACTGTTGAGCAGTGTTTCCGAGGTGATTGGAATGTTTATACTGACAAAAATGAGCCAGCACTTTCTACTACAAATGTTATTCTTGCAACTGGTGGCAAGTCTCAGCCTATTCCACCTGAATTACATTCTTTTCAGGCAAAAATAATAACTGCTGACTCAGTTCATTCAGACATACACCAATTACATAAGGTGGCTCTAGCAGCACAAAAAAAAGGAGGTGTCGTGTGGGTTGGGAGTTCCTATAGCGTAGGCTCAGGGAATTATGCATTAATTGAGCATGCTCAACAGCAAGGAATTGATATTGCCGAAGGAGGCTCACATATAGTGCACCGTAGCCCAATATATCTATATTTCCCCAATTCGCAGGAAGCAGAGCTAGCAGGCTATACAAACTTCTCTCGGAGAGACATAGACAATGATCCTAACCATCCTGCAGTTCATCGTTGGAAGGGTATTCGCAATGTAGCACGTGATCTCATTCTTGCGGCAACCTCCGGAAACGAGAAAAGGATTACAAGCCAACAAGTTGAACATTTATCTGAAGCCAAAGAAGAATATCAAAATGCACAAATAATTATTGTGGCAACTGGATATCCGGCAAGTTATGTAAGAATAGACGATTCAAGTGGAATGCCACTTGGTCCAAAGCTTTCTGAGAGACGACAGGCTGTTTGTGTAACAGACAACGGCCAAGTAATTGGCTTTAATGACACAGTAATACCTGGAGTGTATGCAAATGGTTTGGCACATGCTCCAGAAAAAGGCGGGGCACCCCTCGTTGCATTCAATGCATTTGGAGAAGTTACTGGCCCAGCACTTATTAAACATATTTTAGAAACCAGATTGAAGTAATATTTATTTCTCTTTCCCCATTCTTTTACATGTCTTCTCTTACAAGCACCATCAACGACCAGCTTCCTCATGAACAGACTCATCGCTTGCTTTCAGCAACAGAAAAGCGGGCGATCTACCTTCAAGCCCGAAAGACTGCTTCCGCAGTCCTGGAGGGAGAAAGCGATGTCATTGCACGTATGGCGACAGTGACTGGCATCCTCGCTCATCACCTGCCTTATTTCTTCTGGACGGGATTCTATCAAGTAGACCCAACGAAAGGCGACGAACTCGTCGTAGGGCCCTACCAGGGAACTCTCGGCTGCCTGCGTATCCACTTCAATCGTGGCGTTTGTGGGGCGTGTGCCCGTTCACAAAAGCCAATCATCGTCCCCAGCGTGCAAAAATTCCCCGGTCATATCGCATGTGATAGCAGGTCTCAGTCTGAGATCGTTGTACCGATATTTGACCGGCAAAAGAACCTGATCGCTGTGCTCGATGTAGACAGCGAATTCACTGAGGCTTTCGACGAAGTTGATCGTGAGGAACTCGTCACGATTGCCAACGATATTTTCAGTACATGAATCCGCCTAAGGAGTCGCACGTGAATATTAGGAAATCGCTTGTTACGCACTCCTCAGTCCCGCAATCGCCTCTCGTAGCGTGAACTGATCCGCAAACTCTGTTTCTACAATAAAACACTATTGCCCTACTATAGAATTCTCATCACTCTCTACTCTCCCCCATGCACTTCCTCCTCCACCCCACCGTCCTCGCCGCCCACCCGGACATCGCCATTGGCGTTATCGTCGCAACGGGTATGAGTAATGTCGATCACGGAGAATCGGCAGCGCTGCTGCAGGCAACAGAAGAGCATGTACATACATCGCACAACATTGACTCCTTCAAAGATCACCCGAACCTCGTCGCCATACAGACCGTCCACAGGAGCTTTGGAAACAATCCGAATAAATTCCCGCCCTCAGTGCAAGCTCTCCTCAAGCGTGTACTGAAGGGTGGGAAGCTCCCGAGTATCAATCCACTGGTCAACCTCTACAATGTCATCTCGCTGAAGTACGTCGTGTGTGTCGGTGCGGAAGATACCGATCTGTGCACCGGCGACGTGCGGCTTGCATACGCAACGGGCACCGAACATTTTGTTCCACTCGGGGAAACAGTAGAGGATCCTCCAGCAGTAGGAGAACTCGTGTACAAAGACGATGCAGGCGTAATTTGCAGGAAGCTCAATTGGCGAGAAGGTGATCGAGCGAAGATCACAGCTGAAACGAAGCGTGCGATTATCGTCGTGGAAGGTTTCCCACCTCTCACGAAAGATCGTTTGAAGGAAATTCTGGAAGAACTTTCTCTACTAGTGAAAGAGCATTGCAAAGCAGAAGCGCGAATCGATATTCTCGACAGAGAACATCCCAGTATCATTCTCTAAACCCCTATGCTCCCCCAACCCATTTCCATCGCCGATGCAATCCAACAAATCACGCAATCATGGTCGCCGGTCGAACTCGCTCGTGTGAACGATCAGGTCGTCCGCATCGCACTCTTCGAGGGTGAGTATCATTGGCACGTGCATGAGAACGAGGATGAACTCTTCCTCGTGCACGAAGGTGAAATCACGATCCAGATGAAAGGTGAGTCTGATCTCGTGCTGAAAGCAGGGGAAATTGGCATCGTACCAAAGGGAGTGGAACACTGCCCGAAGAGTGTGGGGAAGTCGTACGTGCTCATGTTTGAGCCGTTTGCACTCGACAAAAAATAGAAGTTTATGAAGGCGCAGGCTCGTGAGATCGCAATCGAGAAGGCGAAAGCGAAAGCAGAAGTGCTCGCAAAAAATCTTGGCATGTCACTCGGCCGCATGACCGCCTTCAGTGAAGATGGCGCCTACGGTTATCCGACGCCAATGCTGACGAAGGCAAACTACGATATGGGTAATGCAGTCGCGCAGGAAAGTATGCCAATTCCCGCCGGAGAGCAGGAAATCGTGTCGAATGTGACGATTTCGTATGAACTACGCTAAAAAAAGCACACGCACACGCAGCGGAAGATCGCGATCTTCCGCTGCGATATCGTCCGTCGTCGATGCACGATTTTTGCTCATCCTCTAGCTAAAAACCGATCTTCCTATCATGAAAGATTGACGTGTTTTATGGTTTCGCCATACTGCGCGCGCATGAGCACCCTACGCACCAGCGGCATGATGATGGACATGATGCGCCTCGCGCGGGGGTCGCTGATCGCGTAAGCACGCGACCAAGCTCACCACTCGCGCAGATCGCGAGAACTTTTCTTATGATCGTATATCACTTTCTCATCTCTAATTCCCACTTCCACCATGCAAAATGCTCCTCTCCGCACCTATTATCTCTCCGATACCTACGGAGGCCCGGAAGATCCACCGAATCCCCTGACACAGCCAGATTCCGATGTCTTGATCTCAACCGATTTCGGCGGACGACCGACAGACCGCATTCACCGCGAGTTCGACATTTTCGGCCAGGAAGCGCTCGCCGATCACATTTTAAGACTCGTTGTTTCACAACATGACGAACTGATGAGGCGCGTAGACTTGTCTGACGAAGAACGCGACTTTGCGATAAAAGGTGGTACAGGTGTTTTCATCAACAGCGCGCCACGCGTGGCACGCAACAACGCCCAGCCTTTCTATCTCGCAACTGCAAGAGAAGGAAATATCCACATTGTCTCGACGCCTCTCTCAGGGCTTTCTGCGATCAAAGGCGACATCGAAACTCTTCAATATCTCGATAACCCAAGCGACCCCACTGGCTTCAATGGTCTTTACACCGGCCGTGAACAATTCCGTTCCCGCCTTACTCCTCGGCTTCTCAATCCCAATCACAAGCTCGAGCTCCGGGATGCAAATATCTCGGACATTCCCGATCCACGCACAGACTGGCATGTCGCGTACGTTGACCGTTTCGGTAACGTCATCACGCGTGTCGACAACGCGGAGTCACAGTGGGAACAGATCGCCCGCATCGCATCACAATCCGGCAATAGCCGTAACTGTGTGCACCTGCTTCTCACTCACAACGGTCACGCACATCCGACGGGTCCGCTCGAAATCGCCCAGTCTCTCGGCGAAGCAAACCCCGGCGTTTCTAGTATCTACCAAAACGGCGGAGGCATCGACGTTGTGGTGAAGTGGGTACCAGATCAGACGGCACACGAACGTATGGCCTCATCTGGCTGGCGATCACTCGGTGAACCAAGAATCGGTGATGCGATCAAGCTCGTACAGGAAAAACTCTAAGCACTCCTCCGCCCCGCAATCGCCTCTCTGAGCGTGACCTGATCCGCGAACTCAATGTCTGCACCCATAGGAAGACCGTGCGCGAGCCGAGTAATTTTCTGCACATTCGGCGTTACTTGCTGCTTAATGTACGCCGCTGTGGCTTCACCTTCGGTATCTAAGTTCGTCGCCACGATAACTTCTGCGATCTCGCCGGTTTTGCAACGCTCGACCAACTCTTTAAGCTTCAGCTGCTCAGGTCCCATGCCATCAATCGGTGAGAGCACGCCATGCAGCACGTGATACAGACCTTTGTATCCAGCTTTCTCAAACGCGACGACTTCCAGTGGTTCCTCGACGACCAAAATCTGCGTTGCATCACGAGATCTGTCACCACAAATCGAACATTCTTCGTTCAGAGAAATCATCTGACATGTTTTGCAATACTTCAGATCACGCTTCAGTGCGATCAGTGCATTCCCTAGGCCTTCCGGCGTCGCTTTACTGGACCGCAGTAAATGAAACGTCATCCGTTCTGCGGACTTGGGGCCGATGCCCGGGAGTTTACTAAACTCCTCGATGGCCTTTTGGATTTGCGGAGGGAGAAGAGACACGCACCGGAGGATAGATTGGTGTCAGTGATTCGTCACGCGAACGTACGGTGATTTTTACACTTCCCGCCCCTCCCGCATTTTGCGGCCAACGTCTCGCTCTTTAATCTTCTGTCGTTTATCAAATCGTTTGCGTCCTTTGCCTATACCGATCATAACTTTAATAAATTTTCCCGCACTGACCTCCAGCGGAATAATGCTGATGCCTTTTTCAGACTGTGCTGCTTCCAGCTTGGCTGCCTGATTTTTCCTGAGCAGAAGCTCGCGGTCATGACCGGGGTCATAGTCCGGCATCGGACCTGCATATTTGTAGGGACTGATCTTGGCTTGTTTCAGTATCGGCTTGCCGCCAAAGAACGAAATGTAACTACCAAGCAGGCTTATCTGGCCCATGCGGCAGGACTTCACCTCAGGCCCCGTGAGCATGATGCCGGCCTCCACCGTTTCAAGGATCTCGTAATCAAAGGTAGCCCGCTTATTCTTCGCAACAATTTTCATAGCCAGAAGCATAGCAGCATCATAGGAAAATGGCTTTCTGAAGCATGGAAAGCATGTTTGACATATCGACAATATATGTCTAATATAAGAATAGCCAACATTCAGATTTCTTCCCGCACCCGCGGGAAGGGCGCGCCCCACGTGGGCTGCCGCAGCGATCTCGTTGGTCACTATCTGAGGCTTCGCTGCCGTGCTGGCAGAACCCACATTCCGAACGTCGGTAGGGCAGCGAAGCCTCTACTTTTGTTAGATCAAAACCCAACCGCTCTGAGATACACATCTCCTAGACCTAGCAATGTAATGAGTACTCCCATTCCTAAAAAAGGAACGAATGCAATTTTCTGCTGTTTTTTTCCGATTCTCTTCAGCAGCATCAGTCCGACGATAACAATCGCACCAGCCATATAACTGAAAACAATCATCATCACTGTGTCTAAAAGACCAAGCCACACACCTAACGCTGCCGTCAGAAAAATATCACCGGTACCGACTGCTCTGCCGCGGCTGATGACCCACTGGCCTCCAAACCATGCGAGCATGAGTGCGGCGCCAAGCCCCGCCGAGACAATATTGTCGCTCAGAATAACTGAAACGAGTGCAAGTAGTGCAATCAAGATGGTGAAGACATCCGGGATTTGCTGATACAAAGCATCAAAGACGCAGGCAAGAAACAGGAAATACAAAATAAACGCCGTCACAAGTGCGGCTGCGGGATCTGATGAGTGAAGAAGAAATGCGAAGAGAAAAAGCAACGCTGAACCAAGTTCAACAAGTGGATACTGGACGGAAATTTTATGATGACACCGTCCACATTTCCCACGAAGAACGATGAAGCTGAGAACTGGAAACAGTTCAAACCACCGCAATATCCGATGGCAGGAGGGACACGCTGAACGACCGGTGATCGGCTTATTGGCATGAACGCGGTACAGAAGCACGTTACCAAAACTGCCGAAAACAAGTCCGGAGAGTGTGAAAAGTACGATTCCAAGCGTCATGGCGTCTATCCTATCCGCAGCTCTGACAGGATGGAAGCACACCGAGTACGCCACGTCGTCTTTGATGTCACAAAAGCGATAGCGAGTGTTATCAGTACTAAGAGATTAAGCCCGAGTCCTGAGCTTGGAAGATTCGTGTCACGTGGTGCTGGCCCCGCACCCTGATGCATCTGCACCTCTGCGACGCGCTCCGTGCGGAGTGCCAGACGTTCACGCTGTGTGACCTCAATGTTTGGCTTGTTCTCGTACGTCTCGGCGTTCGCTGCCAGTTGTTTGAGCTCAACTGCAAATTGCCGAGCAGCTCTACGAGATGACGCAAGGTTGGTAAGCGGCGTTTCGGCTGGCGCAGTGGTCTCACTATTCTTGAGTGCGTCCGCGACAGTCTGAGCACGAGACTGGATCCTGCGAAACGTGGAATCATCAACGTCTTTTGCATTAATGCTCACGTCTGTCGACGTCGAGATTGTCTTGGTAGAAACCAAAAGACCTCTGACATCAGAGACTTGGTTGACGACGAAATAGACACCTACGGCGATTGTCATACCGGCGAAGGCACCAAGAAACTGTTTCGACATATTTGATGTGTGAATGTTTGGCATCGAAGTATTATACCTGAAAACAGGCTTTTTTTCAATCTGCCATCGATGGCACAGGGAGCTCTCCTGCCGGCGTAGAAAAAGCAAACACTTTGTGAAAACCAAGAATGTATCCTAGTAAGCCTGTACACACTGCGCCAAGCGCCAAGCCGAGAACGCTCCAGGAAACACTCGTCAGAAACTGAGCTGTGAAGAAAAGACAGGTTCCGAGAAAAAGAGAAAAGAGTAACCAGCGAATAATCTGGCCAAGAGGAAGTGAGACTGGCATCGAACGAATAGCGCAGGGGAACAGCGTTAGACATAAAAACAGATGAACAATTGTTGATGTTTTGATTGCGCCAATGAATCCGAGTGATGGAATCCAATACAGGTTGAGTGTGATCGAAATCATCACAGCACCGATCATGAAAAGCACCAGCGGCTTCCACTCGTGCTTTGTGAGGAGTGTGTAGAAACTGAAGAGAACGATGCCGTTTAAAAACATTGGCGCAGCGAGGAGTGAAAGAGCTGTGTCTGATCCTGGAATTCCTGCGGTTTCAAGATATTCAGGAGTCGTGAGGACACTCATGATGGGAGTGGCCCAGAAGAACGAGAAGAGGGCAGACGCAGACCCGAAGATAAGGACAAGAAGTAATGTTTTTCCTAGTAAACGCTCCGTTGGTTCTCCTCGTGCGGAGCGATCACTTAAGACGGGCAACGTAGAGTTCAGAAGAAATGTGGGCAGCAGGTACGTCATTTCGGTGACACGTGATGCAAAGCCGTAGACTGCATTTTGTAACCGAAAATCATCCCGTAAAATCGCGATCATCGTAAGATCAAACTGCCGATACAGTGCGATACACAAAAACGCTACACCGTACGGCGCTGACGCTCTAAGCATGCGCATCAACAGAACGCGGTCAAATGTTGGACGGACACGCATGAGCCGCAGCGCGAATGTACATGACAGTATGAAAAGCAACACCGCACCAAAAGCTCCGATCCACAGAAACCACTCGTAGACATACTGGTCAGTGCTCAGACGAATACCGGAAACAATAATCAGCGCCATGAGTCCGGCCGTGAGTATCCGCTGCAATACCTCGGCAATGAAAACGTAGTGCATCATGAATGTGACTTGGAACACTGTACGCAACACTCCTGCCAGCAGTGTGAAAAACGGCACGAATGCCGCAATCGTGATGCCAACGGGAAGAGGTGTCCCGCGCCATGCAGGAACAAACCATGCAATGAGCACTGCAAAACCAAGTGATAGAACCGTGATCACAGACCGAAGAACAATCAGCCCGCCCAACACTTTCTCTTTATCTTTCGCAGCACTTACTTCACGAACGGAGACGGCATACAACCCAAAATCGGCAAGAATCGCAAAGAGTTGTAAGTAGCCATAGGCAGAGTTATACGAACCAGCGAGTTCTTGACTGAGTCCCATCGCCACAAATTTGACAGACACCGCGGAGAGCAGAGCCATCGTGGCCTGACTAGCGATTTGCCACAGCGTGGAAGAAGCAATCTGTCGGTGCGACATCGCAGAGAGAATAGCAGGCTCAACGAAAAAGCCCCCTGCCTCTGTTGGAAAAAGGTCAACAGAGACCCAGCGCCCGGTAGGACTGGTCGGGGGAATAAAGGCAGCCATTGTTAGCTGCAATTTTATTATAAAATTTTATAAATACTTGTCAAGAGTCATGGCACCACGTATACTCTGCATCCAGAATGCCACTCCCCTTCAAGCACCTCACTTCTACCAAACAACTTACTAGAGTTGATACGGAGGAGATTCTTCGGGTTGCAGCTGAGATGCAAACAGTCCGAACCAAAGGAAAGAGCGATCTACTGAAAGGCAAAGTCCTCGCATCACTGTTCTACGAACCAAGCACCAGAACACGCCTGAGCTTTGAAACTGCGATGCTCCGGCTCGGTGGTGATGTCCTCACAGCAGAAGGGATTCAGTTTAGCTCGCTCTACAAAGGCGAGACGATCGAAGACACGATGGAAATGGTCGGCCAATATGCAGACATCATCGCGATGCGTCATCCTGACCAAGGCAGCGCTGAAAAAGCGGCATCAGCAAGTAAGGTGCCATTCATCAACGCTGGTGATGGCCCAGGCCAACACCCTACACAAGCACTTTTGGATCTGTATACGATCAATGATGAAATGGGAAAAGTGGATAGTCTAAAAATCGCAATGGTCGGTGACCTGCGGTACGGCCGCACCGTGCACTCGCTGTCGTATCTTCTTGGGCTCTACAACAATATCAGCTTCACACTCATCTCGCCGCAGGAACTCACGATGCCAGAAAAAGTAACAAGTTTCTTCAAAGAAAAAAATATCTCGTACGAAGAGCACGATGACATCGCTGCAGGATTGGACGCTGATATTCTGTATATGACGCGTGTACAACAGGAACGGTTCGCTGACAAAAGCGAGTACGAACGCCTGAAGCTCAAATACATTCTTTCTGCCAAACATCTGAAAGATAAAAAAGTTACCGTCATGCATCCGCTACCGCGTGTGGGAGAGATTTCAACCGACGTGGATGCACTCCCAAACGCCGCATATTTCCGCCAGGCCGGAAACGGCGTACCCGTGCGGATGGCGCTTTTGGCGATGTTACTAGGAAAAGCATGACCTACGACATGATGATCCTTTACGCCGTCCTTCTCCTGGTCGGCGGCGTGTTTTCCACGATGAGTGGTGGCGGTCTCGGCATCATGACGATCGTACTTGGAAGTTTCTTCTTGGATATCCGCACGAACATAGCATTCACAGCGGTTCTCATGACCGGTATCCAGGTTGCGAAGATCTCGTACTTCCATAGGTTCATTCGCTGGGATGCAGTGAAGTGGTACGTACTCGGAGGAATCCCTATGAGTTTTGTAGGCGGCCTGCTGCTCTTCATTGTGTCGCCACGGATCCCAGAACTCTTGCTCGCTGGATCGTGCATTGTGTTCGTCATCCTCAGGTTCAAAAAATCGACACCGAAACTGGGAACTGGTCCGGGGACGCTTTTTGTTGTCGGTGCGAGCAATGGGTTCATCGGCGGACTCACAGGTAATGCGTCAATGATGCGCGGATCGGCGCTGCTATCGATGGGTCTCACGAAAGAAGGATTCATCGGCACGTCGACCATGATTTCATTCCTCATGAACCTCGGAAAACTCGCAGCGTACGTGCCAAACCTGCCATGGGATCCTCCGGCATTGATCTTGCTGGCCATGTCTATCCCCGGCCTCATGTTAAGCGTATGGATCGGCAAAAAACTCCTGACGTACGTGAGTGTCGCAATCTTTGAAGATATGCAACTTGTGGTAATTCTCGCAGGAGCCGTACGATTACTGTTTTCATGACGTTGGATAAGAAAAAGTATCGAGAGTAATCCAAGTACATGGGACAAAGAAACGATTCCATGGCATGCTGATGGCGCTTCCTGGTCTCTATGAAAAAAACCCTTCTCCGCGGCGGAACATTGGCTGAAACCGGAAAGAAAACCGACGTGCTCATTGGCATTACGGGTGAGATCGAACAAATCAAACCAGGAGCTGATCATAAAGATGCTGAGATCGTAGATTGTTCAGGCAAGCTCTTGTTTCCGCTCCTGATCGACTGTCACGTCCACTTCCGCGAACCAGGGCTGGAGCACAAGGCAACGATGGAAACTGAAGCAGCTTCGGCACTAGCTGGAGGCATTGGTCTGGTCTGTGAAATGCCAAATACGATCCCGCCAACTGTCACCGTTGCAGCACTTGCTGACAAAGTACGCAGAGCCGCAAGTGTTGATCAGTGTGATCTACGATTTTATTTTGGCGTGACCGAAGCGATTCATCTCCAGACACTTCGAGATCTCTGGACGGGTGAATCTATGGAACTCAAGCGACTCAAGCATCATTGCTGCGGCGTAAAGTTGTATTTGGATCATTCAACCGGTGACCAAAAAGTAGATGGTGGCATTCTCGAAGAGATTTTTACAGCCTGCGCAGAATTAAAAATTCCCCTCATCGCACACTGTGAAGACTCGGAGATGAATGCGGCGGCAAAAAAAGCCGTAGAGACGAGCGGCCATTCGGCCTCGAGCTCATTGCCGAGAGGCGCGCACGTCTCTCTATCAGTCAGTGCACACTCCGCCATGCGTCCCCCCGAATCCGAAGAGAAGTCGATCCGTGAAGCCATTGCAATGGCCAAGAAAACCGGAGCGGCACTCCATATCGCCCATCTTTCGACGTCTAAAGGCTTAGCTCTCGTTCGTGCAGCCAAGAAAGAAAACCTGCCGATCACGTGCGAAGTCGCGCCCCATCACTTGTTTCTCACCGTCGATGATTACCCAACATTAGGCACCCTAGGAAAAATGAATCCGCCACTACGCACGCCTGAAGATCGTGATGCACTATGGGCTGGCATCGCAGACGGAACCGTAGACTGCATCGCAACGGACCATGCGCCACACACGCTGGAGGAGAAGAAAACCGGTGATCCCCTCTCTGCACCCAGCGGCGTTCCGGGTGTCGAGACCATGCTGCCACTGCTACTTTCCTGTACTGCGAAAAAATTCCCTCATCCAAACTACCCACTACCCACTAACCACTACCCACTAACCTTCTCTGATATCGTCCGACTCTGTTTCGCGAACCCAAACCGCATCTTCTCTCTCGGCGCACACGACATTAAAGAGAAGAAACCAGCCCGCATTGTCATCATAGATCCGAATACCGAGTGGGTTCTTGAAGGAAAAAACCTGAAAAGCAAGTGCGGCTGGACGCCGTTTGAGGGATGGAAAGTAACAGGAAAAGTAGAACGCATCATCTGTAAGGGGTAGGGAGTGCACGAGAGGAATAACGCATTGCCAAAAATCCATCTTTTATGCTATAATGATCTGAAATCCACACAAAAACCTATGAGAAAAATCCCACACGTTGTCCCTGCAAAGGCATTCGAGAGTGCGGAAACCTTGTACGATTTTTTCATGAGTCACATCGAGCCGGATCTCGTCTCGGCAAATATTCCAACCCTCGACACCCCGTATAAGAATGAAACAAAAGAAGAGCACGACGCACGCTATGCCCAGTACTCACTGGCCTATAACATCTGCGAAACAGCGATAAACGCATTCTGTGATGACGCTCAGGCCTTCTGCGATGACATAGTACAAAAGATAAACACGATCGCAAAAGAAGAAGATGCAGAGGAGGGAACAAAGGCACTGGAAACACTCACACAAAAAATCCAAGACCAATGATGCACCCATTCTCCACGTTCGGCCGTGACAATGAATCGCAGATGCGTGAGCATCGGTTAATTTTTGAAGAGTCTAATAAACTGCTCCCACCCGCAGAACCTGAAGAGACGACAAATGTAGATCCTCGTGATGCTCGTTTGGCTAAGTTAGAAGCTCGTTTAGCAAAGCAAGATAAAGAACTTGTAACAGTACGGGCAGAAGTAAAGACACTTCGAGACGCTGAGGCACGCAGAACCGCTATCATCGCGGAATTGAGAGAGAGGATAGTAGTAAACGGGTTCAGACCCGAACTACAAGAAAACGGAGGATATTCTTTCCCATCAATCCATGAACGTACTTTGCTGCCTCCGGCAAGAACGGATCAATTCATACAACAAAATTTCTCAGGAGGATATTCGGGGAACTACCCACTGCCACAAGGGGCTCGTACAGCGATGGCATCGCATACACCCTATCGCAGGCCACCGACCTTGGCAGAGCTCAAGCGCTTTCATAATCATAATCCAACCGCAGCACACTTCGGCCAAAGCTTTAACTCTCAGAGAAATATCCCGAACCCAGTGAATTGGTCGGATGCAGCGATGGCGCAACATATACAGAACAGCGAAGGTACTACGTACAAAACTGGTGAAAACAGTGTATATATCCACAAAGATGTTCGCGCAAATAAAAGAAAGATATCCAGTAGCGATATGGCGAATCATCATGCCGGGAGGATCGCACATGACATTTTTCAGAATGGAAAATATGATCACCTTTCAGACAATCCAGCGGCACAAGAGGCAGTTGAGCAATATCAAGATCTTATAAGTAGACCTGGAGCAAACGATAGAACGGTACGTTACCACCATCTTGCGACGCTACGCACACGTCTCGACACCATTGATAAGCAGCAGCAAGGCCTTGCCGAGTATGGCAACATCCCGTTCAATGAAGATGGCGTGATAACACACATCAAGCTTTGGAATGATAGAGATAAGCGAGTCATGATCAGGACACCACGAGATGAATTTGGCATGAGCCAAACCATTAAACTATCACCAAGCAAGAGGTCAATTTTTGATAATAGCTCCGAGGCTCAGAAAATGAAGAATTGGGGCATCACCTATAAAGTGAAGCGAATGGCGCCAGGTAGTACGACAAATTATGATGCGACAGGCGTATCTCTTTCATTTACAAGGGAAGGAACATACCACGTCGATGGAAGAGACATCGTTGTTGGTGAGGCAGCTACAGAGAAAAAGCAGGAGATCGAGAGTAAGCATGCATTACAAGACGCCCTAGGCATCACTCAGCCAATCGATACTACATCAGCGGGAGGTCCAATTCAGAACTTATACATCACAAAAAACAATACCGGACCCGTCACACAGATCAATGTTGAGAACATGGAAGTTGGTGACCGAAAAGATCCAAATAGTGACATCATGGTATACCGTGATGATGCAGGCGAAATGCGCATCGCATTTTTTGGCAGCGGCACCTTCTCTGTTGTCAGTAGTTTTTTAAATGGGACACAAAAAAACCTTGGTTCATGCCGTGTAAGTGGTCAGGGTAAAGCGGGTGAAGAAGTCGATCTAGATTCACTCATAGAAATCCCGACAGGAAACGTAGACGAAGGCGTGCCAGAGCCACCACCACCAGGAGAAGAAACAGAAAAACCCGCGACGATCCCAGGCATTCTGAAGAATTTCAATGCTGATACATCAATCAAACCCGGTGAACCACGATATGAAAGACTCATGGAAATGATTGATAAAAAATTACAAGGAAGAATCAGCTCACAAACTCACTCAATGGAAGTAGCAAACGTAGGTGAAGAAGGTAGAAATGAAGTATCTTCATATCAAGTAAAAATATGGACAAGACCAACGACGATAAACGAAGACGGGAATGCTGTTGTTGAGAACATTGCAGAAATTTCCTTCGATCTAACAGGGAAAATTCTGCATTGCTTTGAAAAAATGGACAGTAAAAAAGCTGAAGATCTATTCAGAGAAAATAAATTCGATGAACTACTGGTTTATTTAGAGAAAATTATGGATGCTAAGACAGGTAATGCTATCGACCCAGAAGCACCAAATTTATATGCATATGCTATTTCGCAGATGCCACATCCAACGCAAGAGCAAAAAGATAGAGCGCTTGTTGTTATCAATAGGGCAATAGAAATCGGATCGGGAGATCTGGGCTACGAAGATACTAAAGCATGTATACTTGCGATATCTGGAAAATACGATGAGGCAGCGAAAATATGGGGTAGAATTATTCCGGAACTAAAAATAAATATAAATAAAGAAGGAGAGACTAATGCGGCAAAATTGACGACACAGTTAAAGGAAATCAATGAAAACTTTGATAAATACAAAAAAATCAATGAGAGTAACTCTCCCCCGCCCATCCCGACAGGAGAAGCTGATAAAGATGAAGATGTGCCGATGCCGAAGGGGGAAGATCTTATAATCGATCCAAAAGCCCCTGAGGAAGTCAAAAAAAACTTCCAACAAGAAAAAGGTACGTTAAAACCTGATATAACAAAAATAACAACCAATAGCATTGGATTCCGCAAGCATGGAAATGACGTATTCTTCAATACTTATGCTACAGATAGTAATATCTGGAATAAAATAAACGATATAAATACCTCCTATATTCTTGAAAAAGATAATTCATTTAAAGAAGTAACTGTAGCGATGCAAGGAACGCTAACCAATACCATCTACAAAGGAAAAGATGGAAACCAATACTTCGACTATTATGGAAAGTTGATGGTAGAAAAGGATGGTATTTATCAAAGCGAGAATGGCAAATCCTGCTTTAAAATTGACGCAACTGGAACACTGATCGAATGTGACCAATCAGGAAAATCATTGGCAGAAGAGAAGAAAAAAGAGACTGATGCCGAGAAAGATGAAAAGCTTGAAGAAAGGACAAAGAATATCAATAAAATTTTTACAGACCTACAGTCCAAATTTCCGGAAGGAACAAAAGTGGAAATCCCAGATTATCAAGAACCAGACTTTAGACAATGGCAATTAACAAGAGGTGATCAATCTTGTAGGCTAAAGATAGGCTCTGACATCCCTGGGGAGCTGTCTATTGAAGTAAGTCAAAGACTAAGAGAAGGAAATGTTCTAAATCAATTCTTTCCAAAATATACATTCACTCTAAATGATACTAATAAAGTCATTCAGAAAATAAACAATTATTTGTTAACAGACGCTGAGAAGGGAAAAGATGATTTAGGAGCTAAAATGCCAGCACTGAGCGACATTCTCCAGAGAGATCTGACAAACGCAGATCAGGAAGCATTGAATTCTATGCAAACAGAAATTCAAAAACTAGAACCGGATCAAATAATTATTTTGTTGGAAAAACTCGAAGTAAAAAAATCCCAATTGCAATGGGCGAGTCAAATGTATATTGACATTATAGAAAAAAACCAAGAAAAAGACATTCGTCTTTTGCTCCTATATCTCGTAGCAAACCACGAGACACCTATGGGTGATGGTATAAACGTGGCAAAGGTAAAAGCTGAAATCGGAAGATTTTGTACTGAAAAACCTACAGATATATCAGTCCGATATTTAGGTGCCAAATGTTTTTTAATAATCCAAGAGAAAGATGCTGCCATAAAATTACTAAAAGAAGGTTTGGTTTTAAAGAGTGCTGCTTGTGGCATAGGACTATGCCAATTATTGAAGGAAGACAATCTAGATGAAGCAAAAACAGCTTTAGATCAAGCAAAACAATATAGTCCAAGCGATAAGGAAGCTGAGGAAATCAAAAAATTGGAATCTGAGATAAACGAAAAAAAAGAAAGGGTAAAGAATATCAATAAAATTTTTACAAACCTACAGCCCAGATTCCCCAAGGGAACAGTCTTTGTAGAGCAAAATGATCCATACGCTCAACTGATTCGCTGGGAGCTGACGAGAGGTGGCCAATCCTGTTGGCTTGACATTGATATCGCTATCGATGGAAGTGTTATAATGAACGTTATTGTAAAAAGAGACAAGGGTAGGTTTGCTATTTCATACGTAAATGAGACTGATAAAGTCATCAAGAAAATAGAGGAGCATTTGTTAGCAGCTGATGAGAGGGAAAAAGACACTGATCCACTAGAAGAAAAAATGAAAGGTTTTAAAGCGAGGGTGGAGGAATTAAGCAAGCAACCCATCGAAGCTGTTTCATTGAAAGAGATAAATAACCTACGAGAAGAAATATCAAATGAAACAATATCTCGGCCTGAAGCAAGGTCCGATGATCAAAAATTAGATGGATTGCTGTCTATCCTAAAATCCTTGAATGATCTAGCGAAAAGTAAATATTCAAATATCCTACAAGAAATCAATAAGCAGGGTGGAAAATATTCTTTTGAAAACTTTAGAGAAATTGTCTTTGCAGGAGAAGGGGCTAAACAAATCGAAGTAGACTTGATGTACCAACTTCTAGACAAAAAGATACAAATTGCCTTGATCACCAATAAGAAGGGAACGAAAGACTTCAGAGTTCAAACGCAAAAAGTCGGTGAAGAAAACTTTAGAATTAGTATGATAAATTCTGGGTTGGAACAGGACGATACTGGTAGGTTTGAAGTTGTTGATCCTGCATGGATCATCCCAATTATCGAACTCGGTAGACAAGCCGAACCTGTAGATCTAGGAGAAAAAGCAGAATACGAATATATGAAAGGCCTGTTCAGCACAACATTGAGCCCCGAAACATTAAAAATATATCTAAAAAACACCGAAGGTAGAAAGACGGTTGATACGACAAAAAAGACATGGCGATCGGAGTTCTTGGAATATTTGGATAAAGAGTACAAGGTAGATAAGACAAAGAAATCTGAGCAAGAAAAAGGAGACTCTGTTACTCCCCTACCCATCCCGCCAGGAAAAGATGAAACAGGCGATGAAGATCCTCCGATGCCGAGGGACCCAAATAAAAGTACCGAAAAAACTCTGTCAACAGAAGTCGCTACAAGGCTATTGAAAGAAAATCCTGTGTTTATAGATCTTTCAAGTGTGACAGAACCACTGAGTGCCGAGGTTGCGGAGATTATTGCAAGCAAAGGAACAAAAGTTGCGCTCAATGGACTCACGAGTATGACGCCTGAAATAGCAAAAATACTTCCTAATCTAGCAGAGCTTTCATTGAATGGGCTAACGGAACTGCCTTCAGATCTTGCAACTGCTTTAGGAGAATTTACCGGTTACAAGCTCTCACTCGATGGATTAACGTCATTGAATGCTGATCAAGCAACTGCTTTATCGGAAATCCCACACGACCTTAGCCTGAACGGCCTTTCGTCTCTCGAGAGTGATGTAGTAAAAATATTTAAGGAAGCAGGTACATTCCTTTCTCTGAATGGAATAAAAGAATTAACACCAACGCTGATCGCGGATTTTGAAAAATACGATTCTTGCCTCTCTTTCGGTGGGCTTACATTCTTAACCGAAAGTGAGGCAAGGGGTTTGGTCGCTATGAATTCTTATCTTTCACTTAATGGTATAAATGTAGCATTTTTAACACCAAATGTTGCTCGCGAGCTCGCAAAGAATAATAGTAGTCTTGAATTAAATGGGCTCACTAGCCTGCCAGGTGGCGTAGCAGCAGAACTAAAAAATTTGAAAACCGATGTGAGTCTCAGTTTATCGAAATTAGATACGATATCAGCAGAGGACGCGAGATTCTTAGCTTCCGTTTCTAGGCCTTCTCTCAATCTTGGAATTACGTCGCTGGACGAAAATGCAGCGACTGCGCTCGCTCCGTTTGCAGGAGAATATTTGGGACTAGATAATCTAACGGAAAAAACGCTGACTCCAGAAGTGTTACGTCACTTTAAAGATTTTAAGGGGGGACAACTGTCTTTAGAGGGCTTAGAATCAATCAGTATAGATCTCGCGAATGCACTCGTGGAGATTCCGGGGACTGTTATCTTGACAGGAATTACAGACGTGAGTGACGACATTGGGAAAATATTAGCAAAAAAAGGAGAAAGCTTATACATGAGTGATCATATGAGTGAAGAGAAAAGGACTCAGTATAAATTTGGGGGAGGAGGAAGCTTCTTCTAGAAGGAATACACACTATCCATGCTCAAGGCTTATGATGTTTCTTTGATATCCAAGAAGGAATCCGAACATAGAAATTCCCGCATAGATATGCTATAATATGAGGATTTATGTTTGAGGAACCCAAAGTGCAGGCAGAGCAAAATGAGACCCTTAAAGCGCAACCTACGCTCTCTAAAGAAGAAGCTACGGAGTATCTGAATGAAAAAGCAACGCTCTATACCTACAAGCATGAGGATGGAGCATGTGATCACTACATCGTGACAGATTCGGGACGGGTAGGAGCTGCCTTCGATAATGCTTGGGTGCGGTACGACAAGATGACCGATGCGCAGAAGGCACTTCTGCACCCCGATGTCGAACTAAAGGCAAAAGAAAAAAATCCACACTTTCCTGATCGATGGATACAGACGACATCGAAGTTCAACGGTGAAGATGGCTGGGTTCTCAAGTTAAGCCGCACAAGCTTCTACCTCGTCACAACATCAGGAGTAGTCGCCAAGTATGATCCGACGGCTGAAGATTATATCGAGCAGGCTACAACCGAAGAGGCGCCTCCTGAAGTCCTTCGATTTAAGGCTCAACAGGAAGCAAGATCAAATCTCACGAAACTAAAAGAGGAAATAGGTGAAGAGGAGCGAGACGCTGAAAAGATTGAAATACCGCCAAGGGAAGCTGAAGCAGCGCTACTCAAGCGCATTGGCGAAGAGATTCGAAAATTTCGAGATATAAGGTGGGCGTACTACATTCCACTCACGGAAAAGAGTGAATTAAACAAGTCAGTGAATGAGCCCACGGAGGAATACCTGAAGAAGTTAGGAGATAATCTAGTTCTACTAGAAACAGCGCGAGAAATATACATTCGTACTCTTGAAGCACTACAGGAAATCGATTCGTCGGAAGATCTGCATGAAGTATTTGAAGCACGAAAAACAAAAGGTAACCTTAACTACTATGCAACTGTTCTTTATAACGAGGTCGCAGAGAATCCTTCAAGTGCTGGCGTATCGTATTATGGTGAATATATAGAAAAAACGAGAAGCGAGGCTGGGAGCGTTCTGGAAAGAATGAAACAAGAAGGCGAACCTGCAGACGCCTTCATCGCACGAGAGCTACCGAAAGCAAAAACCAGGATGCTCGAGTACGAAGAAGCACTCAAGGACACACAGAATGCAACGAAGGAAGAGTTAACGAGTATGGCGAAAGAAATAGGAATACTATCCGTATCACTGGAAAGTGCGTGGCTGAATGGTAGTGTCAGTGCTGTAAACGAAATCCCTTTTCTTCTCTTGCGAATTGATAGTGCTCAAAAAATATTGAAGGAGAAAAATATAGAAAGTGAGAGAAATGACCATGATGCCACTCTGATGGCACCACATCTTCGCTCTTCGTTTTCTTTGGAGGAAAGAGAGCAACAAATCACCCGAAAGCTGCAGACGTTGACGAATGCAGTGTTGCCGAAACCGCCTTTCACCAAAGCATCACTTGAAAAAGCGCTGGAAACAGTCAAAACACTAAAGTCGCTTCTACCGGAATCAGATATTCCGGTGCGGAGAGACAGAAATCGAGAAAATGACAGTGATCTCAATGCCTTGAGTCATGCAAAATACGATCTTGAATATTCTGTGAAAGAATATGACAACTATCCGGCAATGTGTGACGATCTTTATCGACTAGCGGAATCCGCAAAAAAAGAAATCATGTCTAGCCTTGGAACGGAAGCCAGTCTCTATGAGATTTCATCACACTTTCCCCGACCAAGCACAAGCCCGGATATATACATATGCATTGATCGGAAAGATGACGGGCCTAGGTATAAAATAGCCCTGCATCTTAAACAGGAGAAAGATACTCTCCAGATAGCAAGGCCAGCAGAGGGGTGGTACGAAGCAGGAAAAACAACAAAAGATAAAGCAAATGAAAGTACCATCAGAAATTTTATCCGAAAAAGGATGAATGCCGCACCGAGCGCCCTTCTACTTCAAGGTCCCAAGATCGGTATCCCTACCACAGATATACGACTTCATGCGCTCACTGTGGGTAAACCGTATCTAGAATACTTCTCATACATTGCGGAAAGTACCTATGCACAGAAGTTTCAAAAAGCATCAAAGCTTTTGACACGAATCAACGGACAGGTGAATCTGCCACAGAAACTATCATTCACACCGTTCAATCATGATAGTCAGTGGCTGCTCGAAAGATTGATGACCTTGAGTGAGCAGAAATATGCTGACCACATCCTCGCAGCGCTCAAAGATGGCTCTCAGAATGTTGGATACCCATACACAGATCCTACGAGACATCGACACTACTTCGACGCAGAAAAAGATCACGGCATTTTGATGCAGGTAAATCAACGTATTATCAAGAGGGTGCAAAAGGGAGACTTTAAGGATTGGCCTGCCATGCAGACATACATTCGTGAAGAGTGGGCAAATGTACGAAAGAAACAGTGGGAATCTTTTGCAAAGAGCGAAGAGTTTGCAGAACAAGAACCAAAAGAAGTGCATGTTCTGAGTATCGCAACGAAGGAATTTTCTAAAGCAGAAGATGATCTCGCGAAAGAGATAAATGCGCATCTGCATCATGAAAAAAATCAGGCGCCGGAAGGGGGAAATCATAAAATCATTTCCGATGACTTCCGAAGCTCGCATGATTTTTATCAAGCGATTCGTGGAAAACTAGAAATTTTACAGAAAACTGGAGCGCATGTCGTGGTAGTCTTGCATGCCCACGGATATGAATCCACACATGAAGCGGCAGGGAAAATGGCTTATACATTCCCAACGGATAAAAAAGATGACAAAGGCAATGTGATAAAAAGGGATGAGTGGATTGATTCTTCAGAAATTCTAAAACTTATTGATGCATCAGGCGTGAGTTCCACAAAGTATGTATCGACCTGTCATGGAGGCTCTCACCTGAAGATGCAAAAAAATCTCGGGAAATATACAGCTAAGAATACGACAACATTTGGCAATAACACGGTGGTGGGCGGTGGATTAGGATGGCGGCTTTTAAGTGGTGCCTACAAAAATGATGCGAACAATGTTTTCTGCCCTGGAGACATCAATGAAGATGGCATCGTCACCCAAGCCGAAATCCGAGAATACATAAACCTGAGTGGTGGCACAGTGTACGGTTCGGCTCAGGATCCTATCATCTACGACGAAGAAGGAAATCAAATTGGCGCTTTCGTGCCCGAGCGAGAGGATCGGTATGCGTAAGTAAAATAAGAGGGAAAATCGTACAGGTGATCGCTCACTGAATCTTCAGCTGCAGTTCCGCAAGCGACTCCACCACAATATCCGCGTGCTTCTCAGCACCTTTTGGCGAATGCGGCCCATAGATAAGACATGCTGTCATCCCTGCGGCTCTCGCCGCCTCTAGATCAAAAATCTGATCTCCAACGTAGATAGAATTTTTCGGGTCAACCCCGAGTCTATCCGTCGTCAGAAGTAAACCATGCGGGTGCGGTTTACAAAAATCTCCCATGTCATCGGCAGTCATAATTTCAGTGAGATGATCATAAATCGACAGTTTTGTATGAATCGCATCCAGATATGATCTCCATGAATTCGTGATGACACCGGTTGGGTGTGTCTTGAGAAATGCAAACAGTTCGAGCGCGCCTTCGCAGTACTCGCTCTTTGTCGCAAGCAACTCATGATAGATAACATCACGCGCTGCGCGGACAATGTCTAGCTGATCTGCCTTGCCGCCTTTCTCTATAATCCAACCCGTCATCGAATAATTCTGGGGATACAAGCGCTGAAAATCCTCAGACGAAAATTCTAAGCCGATTGCCTGCATACCGGCGATGCACGCTTCTTCATACAGATGCGTGGTCTGGATAAGCGTGCCGTCGAGGTCAAAGAGGATTGATGCAAATTTCATGAACGTTGATTGAAACAGGTAAAGAAAAGAAACTCAAGATTCTTATACGGACAATAAAAATCCCGCAGAGATGATTGCAGGACTTTTCAAGATCGATGAGGGTGTAGAGACGAGCGGCGCGCACGTCTCTGTACTGCAGCCGAGTTTAGACTTCGATAATAATCGGCATCACCATCGGTTCACGATCGAGCCTGTGACGGAAGAACCGGAAAAGCGCGCCGGTGACTTCACGCTTAAGCTCTTTCATATCTTTCGTGCCACGACCAAGCGCATCCTCGTAGGCTTTGCGGATCACTGCCGTCGCATCTTTGTTCGTGCTCATCATTTCCGTTCCGTAGACGAAGCCACGGGAGAGAAGAAGGGGGTCAGACACGAGACGCATGGATTCGGCATAGACCTTGAGCACTGCCACGAAGATACCCGCGTTATTCATGATCTTGCGGTCGTCCATGATCCTGGAACCTTCGGCGCCTTGGCTATGACCATCTATGATGATGTCATTGGCCGGCAGCTTGTGCTTGGATCTACGTGCGGCGCCTTGCGAATCGAACTCAAGAATTTCACCGTTGACCAGGAGATGGATCTGGTTGTCCTCGTAGCCGATGCTTCGGGCGAGGTCACCATGCGCAGCGCGCATGTACGGTTCACCGTGTTCCGGGATGACGTGCTTCGCTCTGACGAGGCGGTGCATGAGCATGATGTCATTGGCGTATCCGTGACCGGTGGTATGCAGTGCGAGTTCTTGGTTCGTAAGCACTTTGGCTCCGAGGAGGTTTAAGTTATTCACGACTTTAGCGACCGCGCGCTCGTTACCAAGAATTGGGTTGCTGGAAAGAATAACCGTATCACCTTTCTTCATCCGAATATGCTGATGCACACCCAGCCCCATACGTGCGAGGCTTGCACGCTCTTCACCTTGGGAGCCAGTGGTCAGGATCAACATTTCACGATCCGGAATCTTGTCCATGCCGGGACCGACCTTGCGGATCATGCCGCGTGGCACTTGGATGTAGCCAAGTTCCTGCGCAATCTCGATATTGGTTTCCATCGAGCGACCGGAGACATAGACTTTACGATTCAAAGTCTTGGCATGCTCAATGACCTGCTGCAAACGGTTGAGAAGCGAACTGAAGGTGGAAATGATCAGCCTTCCTTTCGCATCACGCATGAGCTGGAACAACGTCGCCGAGATCGCTTTCTCGGAAAGCGCATTTCCCGGTTTCGTAGCATTCGTAGAGTCAGCGATGATCGCAAGGACTCCTTCGTCGCCAAGCTCGGCGAGCCGCTGGAAGTCCGCCGGCGGTTCATTCATCGGAGTCAGGTCAAACTTGAAGTCACCGGTATGGACGATGGTCCCGTACGGGGTATGCACAGCAACTGCAGCACTATCCGGAATAGAGTGCGTGACCCGCAAGAACTCGATCTTCACATTCCCAAGCTGCAGTGTCTCACCGAAGGCAACGGTGTGGAGCTTGGCTTGGCTGGTCAGTTTTTCCTCATCTAAACGCTTCTTCACAAAGGCCATCGTGAGTTTGGTACCGTAACATGGCGGGAACCGAAGACTTGGAAGAACGTGCTGCACCGCGCCGATGTGGTCCAAGTGACCATGCGTGAAGATGATCGCCTTGATCCGATTTTCTTTGCCGCGCAGGCCCGAAAGATCAGGAATAAGATAATCGATACCCGGCATATCTTCCTCCGGAAACTGGAGGCCAAGGTCGATAATGTACAAGTCGCCATCGACATCGACGACGAAGCAGTTACGGCCGACTTCTTCAAATCCGCCTAGAGGATAAAGCTTGAGCCCCTTACCTCCCGGAGCAGTGGCCAGAACTTTTACAGGTGCGGCCTGTGGAGTCTGTGGACGCTGAGGGCGTGATGGTTGGACAGGTTTTGTCGGAGGAGAGATAACTTTTTGTGGTTGCGTTGGTTGACTCGCTGGCGGCACTTCACCACTTTGTACCACCTTCTTGACCCACTCATGAACAGATTTCATCTATGTATTGGAGAGAAAATAATTGCAGGAAAATCCTGTAGACTTCATCGTACTCCGATACGAACTGGAAATCAAGCACTTGGTTTGTCATGATGACCTATTTTTGGCTTATTATCAATGAATTATTAGGTGTGAAATATGATTAATCCACAAAAAATCTTCCAATTATACGCAACTGCGATTCACAAATCACAAGACTGAGGCACCTACCTCATCGGTTTGCGAACCGATGCTACCCCTCTTCTTTTCTTGCGAAATACCCCTGAAACAATGTAGCCTTCTCTACCGTATGAAGCTCGAGGTGTGGACAGGCCAAACGAAGGCTCCGTCAGGTACCGTTCTGGTGCCGGTTGTTCTTGGCGATAGCAAAAGCGATCGTGTCTTTTTGATTATGCATTGTGAAGGCCGCGCTGCAGGTAGTGATAACCTGCGCGAAGAATTCACGAACGTGCTGAAGCATGCTGTGTTGGACGGTGAAGGTGATGGATATGATCGGCTGGAGAGTGCGCTGAAAGAATTGAACGGACTTCTCAAAGGTTTTCTTGTGTCTGAAGCTGTGAAAGATGTCCACGCAGTCGTCGGACTCTTGGAGAAGAGTGGCACGCTACACATTTCTCATGTCGGCCGCGCCGAGGCCTACGTCATTCGTGATGGCACTGCCGTACAGATCACAGAATATTCACGCGCAAAGCCACCAATGGCCTTCATGCACATCGTGAGTGGCCCGGTACAAAACCGAGATCACTTCATCATCGCCACGACCAGACTGCTGAGGGCTATAACACCGGCTCAGCTTTCCCAGACCGTACAACATGGCGGCGAGACGGCTGTGCAAACTATTGTCCAAACACTCACTGCTGAGAAAGAAGCTGCCTGTATCCTTCATATTGCGATGATAGGCGAAAAAGAAGAGGAGGATGCGCCACGTGAAGTAAACCGCCCTGCGCCACGCCGCAACCGTAACCGAAGCACATCGTCACTGCTTTCTGGTGTCAGCGGTGTCGTTGGCCGCGTGGATTGGTCCAAAATTTTCACCCGTGTCCGTGGCGGAGTGAAGCTAAAGAAATCCTCAAACTCGTTGGCTGACAAGACCCGCCAGTTTCTGAAAGATTTGTATGACCCTGAGCGCAAGCGCCGCGCTCACTTGCTTCTTCTGGCCGGTTCCGCCGCCGCATTCGTCATTATCTGGATGCTCGTCCAACTGACACTCTCAAGTCAACGAAACCAGACAACGGGCGAACTAGCGACTCTGGTAAAGCAAATTAATGCCGACCTCTCGACGGCTGAAAACCGGCAACTAGCCGGTGACACCGATAGCGCGAATGCAATCTTGCAGCGTGCTGATGAACGCGCGCGGCAAGTGATGACCAACGAAAGCGGTATGTACCGCAGTGAAGCACTGGAACTGCTGGACAGAATTAAGTCAAAACGCGAGGAGATGAACCGCGTTATCCGCGTCACGCCTCCTAGAGTTATGGCCAACCTGAGCGGAAAGAAAGCTGATATTTTGGCGCAAGGTTTTATCGGTCTTAGTAATGGCGAGTTCTTAGTGTATGACCGTCAGGATCTGTATAGCGTTTCTCTGAACACCGTCGAAAATGCTGACCGTCTGGGCTCTGAGGAACTTATTCTTGATGGTGATAACTTCCCACGGTTTCAGAGCAAAGTATTCATGACGACTGGAAACAGCGTCATTGAAATTATCAATGGTCAGCCAACGACGATGAAAACCGAGGACACTGCGGGCTGGATCACAGGTGCCGATATCAAGACCTACCTCCGCTACCTCTACGTTCTCGCTCCGGAACGTAAGCAGATCTATAAGTACGAGCGCCTTGCGAGCCGTTACGGGCCTCCGGCTGAGTACAACGTCAACGGTGATATGACCGGTGCTTTGGATATGACCATCACAGGAGCGGTGTATGTGCTGCGTGATTCATCCGTCTCCGGCGGTAAGGCAGGCGAGCGCGAAGTTGTGAAACTCTTGAGAGGTGAAAAACAGACCTTTAATATTAGAAATCTGCCTCCCGGAGCACTGAATGGTGTGACAAGAATTTTCAAATCTGGCGTGAACGGTAGCTTCTATTTCTTGGATCCTGCCACCAAACGTGTCGTCGTCACGACCAACGATGGCGACCTCGGTGACTCGCTGTACATGAAGCAATACGTGCTGGATTCCGAGCAAGTTGGTAACCTCAAGGACATTTTCGTGGACGCCGAAGATACGCGTCTCTATGTTCTGGACGAGAAGAAGTTGTACGCCATTGATCTGCAGGCAAGATAAGAATGAGAAAGATTATGATCTTCGGGACTTTTGACCACTTGCATGACGGTCATCGATTTTTAGTGCAGCAGGCACAAGCCCGTGGCAATGTCATTGTGGTCGTGGGAACAGACCCGAATGTGGCCACAATCAAAGGTCGTCCGTCACGACAAAACGCAGAAGAACGAATGAAAGCACTGGTAACCGCATTCCCAGACATCAACGTACTTGCCGGATCTTCAGACGATTTTTTAGCGCCGATTCGTGCTGAGAAACCTGATCTCCTCCTCTTCGGTTACGATCAAAAACTGCCACCCGGCATCTCATTTGATGATCTGCAGTGTCCTTACGAGCGTGCTGACGCCTTTAAACCCGAGATCTATAAAAGTAGCCTGCTTTCAAAAAAGAGCTCAATGTGATATAATGTTCTGATGTCTTTCAAACACACACTCTCACTCACCGCTCTTGTGCTGTCATTATCTACGGGGATTGTTCTGGCCGCAGAGATCCCCACGAACGTCAAAAACGTTCAGGCTCGGGTGAATGGCGACGAAATTACGGTCCTGTGGTCACAGGTACCGGCTGCAATGAACTACCGCGTCTACTACAGTCATGCGTCGATCCTGAATAACGGCGGGAACTATGACGACTTTGAACAGACCCAAAACGCCCAGACGACATTTGTTTTTGCAAAGGCTCCGCTGCAGTCAGAAAAAATCTATATCGGCGTCCTCGCTGTTAGCCAGGATGGCACGGAAAGTGAAGGATTCGAAACCGAAGCGTTCGTTATCACTCCTACTCCTACGCCTTCGTCCTCTTCCTCTCTTTCTTCTTCGTCTGTCTCTTCGTCCGTGGCAATAACCACATCGTCGTCATCGAATGTATCCTCGGAGGCTTCTATGCCCATTGGTGAAAACCCAACAAGCACAGCTCTCCGCATGGGCATCGAATCTTTTCAGGTCGTTTCCGGAACCGGGATGTTGGTGACGTTTACAAAAGACCTAAGTCCAGATGCTGTTATCACCCCCGATTCTTTCCTTATTACAACCGCAAGTGGAATAGTGTTATCGATCGAAAAGACCGACATATTCGGCAAGCAGATTCTCCTCATCACAGGTGTTCACACACCGGACACCGAGTACGTTTTTAGTTTGCTCTCAGCCATCCAGGCGATGGACGGAACAAACGCAACGCCCACCGAGCCTCAGGTGCGATTGAGGACCGCAGCAAAAGAAACCGCCAAACCAAGTATCCCGCAATACGGCAGAAACCCAAACCTTCCCGCTACGGTGAGCCCAATTGATTCAGTACAAACCCCGAAGCCTACAGATCGCTCAGATCTACCGGAATCCGGCCTCGGACTGCTTGGCATCATCGCACTCGCGGGGGCAGAAGCAGGTAGGCGCATCTACAAGAAGAAGCTGGTGGTGTAAGCTCGGACAATGACCAAGAAAACTTTCTGGGTTCTGGGCGTACTTGCAGTGGTATTGCTGACACTTGGCGGACGGGAATTTTTCTTGATGGCAGATGGCAAAACGCACATAGTATTTTTTGATATCGGGCAAGGTGATAGTGCACTCATCACTCTGGCAGACGGAAAACATATCCTGATCGATGGCGGCCCCGATTGGTCAACACTAGAAAAGCTCGGACAGTACATGCCGTTCTTTGACCGTCGGATTGATCTCGTCATACTCTCACATCCGCACTTGGATCATCTCGCCAGTTTCCCAGAAGTCCTCCGGAGGTATTCCGTCGGTGCGCTCATCACAGCCGGCACAGCTTTCAACTCCGGTACCTACTCGGCCACTCTCTCGGGCGCCACGCTGAGGGGAATACCCGTGCTGACGATGTACGCGGGACAAACTATTGATCTCGAAACGGGCACGCTGGACATTCTGTGGCCACCAAAAGATATGCCAATCGGTATACCTGAAGATGCAAATACGGAATCACTGACTGTTCGGTTTTCTCACAACGGAAAACGTGTGCTCTTTACCGGAGACATTGAAAACATTCCTGAAAAAACGCTGGTAGAAGCTGGTGCTGATCTCAAGGCTGACATCCTGAAAGTCGCACATCATGGTAGTAAAACGTCATCGTCGACTGGTTTCCTGCTAGCAGTCGGACCGAAAATATCTATTGTTTCCGTCGCAAAAGAAAACTCGTACGGACACCCAAATGCCGGCGTTTTGCAGAGACTAAAAAACATTGGATCTGATGTTCGGAGGACTGACCTGGAGGGTGATATCGAGCTTGAGTGGTAAGATATGTCTACTCAGAGCCTAAAAAGGCCTGTATAGTGCACCACTGATGCTTGCTATTCTCATCGTCGCTGGCAGATCCAAACGCTTCTGGCCGCTTGAGGAGAAGGCACTCTTTCCGGTTGTAGGGACAACACTGATAGAAGAACAGGTGCGGCGGCTACAGATCGCAGGGATAAAAAATATAATCATTGTCGGCGGTAAGCATAATAAAGCTGAGTTTGAAGAACTATTCCCAACTCTGCGCATTCTGGAACAGGAAAATCTGGATCTTGGTATGCGCGGCGCACTACTGTCAGCCTTGCCACAGTGCGGGGACCTGCCCGTGATGATCGTCAGTGGTAACGATGTTATCGAGCCTCGTGCCTACGCAGACCTTATGAAACGCACGAAAACCATGAAGCGTGGCGGTCTTCTTTTGGCACGAAAAGTGACGGAGTATTTCCCAGGCGGGTATCTCACCGTAAAGGGGAAACGCATCACGGGCATCGTCGAAAAGCCGGGTGCCGGTAGTGAACCGAGTGACCTCGTAAACATCGTCGCCCACGTCCACATCTCACCGAATGAACTACTTGCTGCACTCCAGAAAGTGAAGTCAGCCAAAGATGACGGCTACGAAGTGGCCTTACATGCGCTGTTTGCATCGCATCCCTACGAAGCAGTCCCATATCAAGGGCTCTGGCAGCCGGTAAAGTACCCATGGCACCTGCTGTCACTCTTGAGCGTCTTACTCCCGACAAACGGCAAACCGAAGATCCATAAGACTGCAAAGATCCATAAGACTGCAGTCATAGAAGGATCTGTCATCATCGGAAAAAACGTGAAAGTGTTCGCACATGCGACGGTCATGGGACCGTGCTGCATCGGCGATGACTCGATCATTGCCAATAACGCCCTCGTCCGCGGAAGCTCTGTCGGTAAACGCTGTGTGATTGGCTACAACACTGAGGTAGCGCGTTCCGTCCTTGGAGATGATGTCTGGACACACAGTAGCTACATCGGTGACTCAGTCTTCGGACAAAATATTTCACTCGGTGCCGGCACCACCACGGGTAACCTGCGGCTGGATGAAGCCGAGATTTCTTCCGTTGTTCAAGGGAAAAGTGTCTCGACGGGGTTACAAAAACTCGGCGCAATCATCGGTTCACACTGCCGAACCGGTATCCATACCTCTTTTTCGCCAGGTGTGAAGGTTGGCTCAGGTTCATTCATTAGTTCTGCCACCCTGATCACTGAGGACATACCGGAAGGCTCTTTTGTAAAAATGGAACATGCCGGAAAGCTTATCATTCGTGAAAACCGAACGCCGCCAGCCGGCATGAATGCGCGTGAACACATCAGGAAAACACTCTCATAAATTCTAAGCCACTGTGGAAAGGTCCGTTCTCTGTTTTCCTAAAGAAGTTATCGTTATACACAGTGGTATTCCGGCTTTGGCTCAAGAAGAAGTAGTACTTGCTTGCGATAGAAGCTAGAGCTCTTGATACATCTTTTCCACAGCTTATCCACAGTCTTTCCACAGACAAAATTTATTCATTTCATCTGCCACTTTTGCATCCGGATACCAAAAAAGATGAGTACAACTTTGAGACAATGCTTCTTTTCCAGATGATCCTCCGATAATTATGTCTTTCAATCAAGAGTCTATGATTATGACTATTGAGATATATTACTTAAACTTTACATCTCAATAGAAAAAATATTATGTGAATAGTTTAAAAAGACAGTGGAAGAAATGCTTGATTAATCGAAACACTTCCTCTTCAATTCGGTTATGAAGTTTTCCTGTTCAACAACCGATCTTCTTTCGGGTTTACAGCTTGTCAGTCGTGCAATAGGCACAGAACAAGTCTTACCAATTTTACAAAATATTTTGATTTCCGTTGAAGGAAAAAGATGCACACTATCAGCGACAAACTTAGAGCTTTCTATTGTGACAAGTTTTGAAGTACTTATCGAAAACGAGGGTTCGATTACCGTTCCTGCAAAAGCAATTCTTAATTTCATTCAGTACAACCAAGATAGTGAGATAGTCGTAGAAACAAGTGAGGGAACTCAATTAAAACTACATTCTAAACACGCAAAAGCAGTGATAGCAGGTGAGGCGGCAAGTGGCTTTCCTACCATCACGAGTATTCAAAAAGACACCACACTTACTCTCCCAATTTCTCCACTTTTACAAGCACTTAACCTTGTAACATTCGCATGTGCCAGGACAACGTCGCGACCAGTTATTTCAGGTGTTTTTGTGCGTATGGAAAAAGGAAAAATTATCATGGTGGGAACGGATAGTTACCGTCTTTCTGAATTTAGTATGAGCGCCCCAGGTATGACCAGTGAAGTGGCGTGCATTATTCCTGCAAAATTCCTTGAGGAGCTCAAAGCGGTTATTGCACTGCATCGCGGTAAAGACGCTGATGATAAAGATGGCAAAGATAAAAAAAAGCCGTCAACAGAAACTGTGGATATACACCTGGGGTCGCAACAAATCGAAGTACATCTTGCACATACAAAGCTCGTTAGCCGCCTTATTGATGGCAAATTCCCTGATTATGCACAGGTTGTGCCGAAAGAGAAAAACACAACGGCAGTTCTGAACATTAAAGATCTTCTCGGAGCCGTAAAACGCATGCACTACTTTGCAAAAGAACAGAGTAACAACATTACATTCTCATTTACCAAGAGCGCTGTTCATCTCACGACGAAACAAACCCAAATCGGTCGCGATGAATCTACGATCAACTGTGAAGTAGAAGGTATTGAAAATAAAATTGCCGTTTCATCAACATATCTTATCGACTTTCTCTCACGACTCAGTAGCGATTCTGTTGTGGTTGAACTCTCAGACAAATTACATCCGGCGGTTTTCAGAATTCCTGGTGATGACGCCTATCTTCACCTCATCATGCCATTGCGCATGACAGAAGAATAAGGTATATTCGTGTTAGTTGCAGAAGGTTCTCTGAGAGCGAGGGGCGAATTTTACCAGAGGAAAGATTCGTCTTATCGTACCAACACTCTATTTTTTTAAGTATCAATATCGGCGAAGCATGTGGCCTATTACTTAGAAAATGGTGACGAGACCTCAGTACAATAATAGTGATATACATGCGAAGACGTATGATGATTCCATCCATCTGCATCGGTGAGAAAACACATCAGGAGCTCCAGCAGCTTCTGAGGAGTAAGCATGCACTGACGGTATCCGGTCTTTCGAATGAAACCGCAAAAGCGATGATCGTAAGTCACCTTCTGACGTTGCACGCAGTTCCGGCAGTCCTTGTAACAGAAAACGATGAGCGAGTGGACGGCTTACTGCATTGGATCTCATTTTTCGGCAAAGATGCGTTTCGAGTTACCTTTGGTGAGGAGCCGACAGCCGACGATGTGTCATCAGTTGTAAAACTCATGAAAGGCGAAGGGATTGGTGTTATGGACCGTGCGACGTGGGATACAGCCATGCCATCATTTGAAGAGTTTCACGAACACGCCATCATCCTGAAGGTTGGTGAGACGGTTGATTTTACAACATTCTTTTCATCGATTATTGATCTTGGTTACCAGCATTCAGCCGACCAGCATTTATCCATGGGCGAGTACCGACGGGTTGGAGATACGCTCGATGTTTTTCCTGTCGGTGAAGACAAGCAGTACAAGATCAGCTTTTCTTTTGGCACAGTAGAAGAGATCCGTGCAGACACCGAAGACGCGTCAGAAAAACAAAAATCGATCATTATCTATCCGCTGGCGTGGGGTGAAACAAAGCTGCTTTCCAAACAGTTCCCCGAAACGTCTCTCCTCGTCACGGACGAGCAGGAGGACATGGAAAAACCGGCGACCTGTGACATCGTGAAACTGACAAGTTTTCCTGAAGATGATGATGTGCATGCGCACCTTCGGTATCTTTCAGTACTCAAATTCTACACGCTGCCGGACTTTGTGAATGACGTAAAAGACAAGTTGCAGCAAGGCTGGACGCTCGTCATCGTGAGTAAGCGTGCCGATGAACTAAAGGGAGTGTTACAAGAGGAACGAATCCAATTCTTGGATTCTCCAGACCGTAAACCCGGTTCAATAACGATTGTTCCTGCCGGCGAGAGTGAACTTTTGCCGCACTCGCTCCAGAACCCGGACCTCAAGTGTGCGCTCATTACGGATCGTGAAATTTTCTCACTGCGTAAAGAGGCAAAGCAGCGTTCCGTGCAGCGCCTGGCTCTCGATTTTATTACATCGCTCCAAGTAGGAGACTTCGTTGTGCATATGGAGCACGGCATCGGCCGGTTTGATGGGATGACCTCCAAAGTGGTGGATGACATGGAACGCGAATATCTTGAGATCACCTACGCTGAGAACGATAAGCTCTTCGTGCCCGTTGATCAGGCGGATAAGCTCAGCAAATTCGTCTATGAGGAAGGTGAAGAGCCAACCCTAACGCGCCTTGGATCATCTGAGTGGAAGAAGGTCACGAAAAAAGTGAGCGAGGAGACTCAAAAAATTGCCAGAGAACTACTCGAGATTTACGCCAAGCGTGCAAAAGCCAAGGGCAATTCTTTCCCGGATGACAGTGACATTCAGCAGAAATTTGACGACGCGTTTCCATATACCGAGACGCCGGGGCAGATTAAAGCGATTGAAGACATCAAAAAAGATATGGAGAGCGGACAGCCGATGGATCGCCTTATTTGTGGTGACGTTGGATTCGGAAAAACCGAAGTCGCCATGCGTGCGGCATTTAAAGCAGTCCAAGGAGGCAAGCAGGTGGCGTTCCTCTCGCCGATCACGATTTTGACAGACCAGCATTACCGGAGCCTTCTAAAACGTATGGAGGGATTCAACGTCAGGATCGACGTGCTTTCGCGCTTCCGAACCGCACAGCAGCAGAATGAAACTCTTCGAAAACTTCGGGAAGGAACCGTCGATATCGTCGTCGGGACACATCGGCTTCTCCAAGATGACATCCAGTTCAGCGATCTCGGACTTGTGATTATCGATGAAGAGCAGCGGTTTGGCGTGAAACAGAAAGAAAAACTCAAAGAAATTCGTTCATCCGTCGATATTCTCACAATGACCGCGACCCCTATCCCCCGCACGCTCAATCTCGGGCTTCACAAGCTTCGTGATATCACGACGATCACAACCCCACCCCCCGGCCGCCTCCCGATTATCACTGAAGTCCGCAAGTATTCTGATGCACTGGTTCGTGAGGCGATCACGAAAGAGGTCGCACGCGGCGGACAGGTCTACATGCTTCACAATCGCGTTGAGACGATCGACGCCTTCGCGATGAAGCTTCGGGCACTCGTGCCGCAGGCAACGTTTGTGGTGACCCACGGACAACTGAAGCCGGACGTTCTAGAAGAACGCATCGTTGATTTTAAAAACGGCAAATATTCCGTACTTGTCAGTTCTACGATTATCGAAAACGGTATTGACTTACCCAGAGCCAATACGCTCATCGTGAACGAAGCCGAGAAGTTTGGTTTATCGCAGCTTTATCAGCTGCGTGGCCGCGTTGGCCGAGGAACAGTGCAGGCGTATTCATACTTCTTGTACCACTCTCAGCGTCTGAAAGATGATGCCAAGAAACGTCTTCGGGCCATCGTCGAAGCCAGTGAACTCGGTAGCGGTTTCCAGATCGCCATGCGCGACTTAGAAATCCGCGGTGCTGGAGAAATCCTTGGAGCATCACAATCCGGCAGCATGCAGACCGTCGGTGTTAGCCATTATTTGCGCCTACTAAAAAGCGCCGTGGAAGAACTGAAAGCCGGCGGAAAAGGCGATGAAGAGGACATGCCACAGACCATCGAAATTATTTTGCCATTCGAAGCACTCTTGCCGGCTTTCTACATTCCAGACGAACAAGAAAAAATAAGTGTGTACCAGAAACTTGCCGGCTCAGAAGACGAGGCGATGTTGGCGGAATTTGAAGAAGATCTGCGCGAAGAATATGGCCCACTACCGAAACAAGCGGGAAACCTGCTACGGGTGATCAAGCTCAAGATGGCGTGCCGCCGAGCCGGAGTGGTTCGGGTAAAGATGGATACTGTGTCTGCAACAAAGCGCGACATTGTGGTGAGCCTTGCTCCACGCGTCACAGCCACCGAAATCATGCAACTCCTACAACTCTGCCCGCAATGGCGCATCGTAGGGACAACACTCCGGATCTCCGAATCGGATCTTATCAAGGTAGCGGGTACTGACGATTGGTTGCCTGTGTTTACAAAGCAGATAGCAGCGCTGGTGAAGAAGAAAGGAGCGTAAACTACGCCTCACCCCTTCTGTAGCAGTTTCTGCACCGTATTCCAGTTTCGCGTCGTGATGTTCTTGCCGAATTCTTTTTCCAAGATTCCCATCGCTTCGGTTGTTCCAGCGGACGCTGAAAGCGTTAGGACACTGATGATCTCCGTTGGCGTGACGCGGAGAATGCGATAACTCTTATCGGGTGACATGTATGGAATCTGTAGTTTTGAGGCCGGCTTTTCCGAGAGGAACGTGATGTAGAGCCGCGTTGCGTCCGTAACGGCAATGCCTTTGAACGGATCAGTTTTTGCAAGCGTCACCAGATCTTCTATTGGCCGGACAATAGTATGCGCGCCAAAGCCGAATTTATTTTCGATGATCGCTTCAATCTTCTTTGCGATTGTGGACGAATTCTTCTCCGTCGTGTCGACGAGAACATTGCCACTATTCAGCAACGTCTTCACGTTCTTGAAGCCTACCTTCTCAAGCGCAGTAGCGAGTTCCTTCATCGGAACCTTCTTATTCCCTCCGACGTTGATACCTCTAAGGAATGCTGCGTAGGTTGGCATGCGTGCATTGTAGAAGGGATCGTAGGAAGAATCACGTCAGAGAGAACCCGTTATTGGCACATTGAGCTTACATCCGCCACGCCCTACACTTCAGAAACGTTATGAGTCGTTCCCTTTTGATGCGCTCCACTGGCCTTGTCCCGCTAGCTTGCCTCTTGGTCATAGTATCAGTCGGACTGTACTGGTCATCCGTTCACTTTGGTTTTGTCTCGATTGATGACGGAACGCTGGTCGTCAGCAATCCACTGATTCAGCAACCACTCAGCATCGCAACGCTTTGGCAAACCTTCACATCGTATGATCCGGAGCTGTATGTGCCGCTGACTTTTCTCAGTTACCATCTAGATTTTTCACTGGGCGGATTAGATCCCAGCATCTTTCACTTCCACAATGTCCTACTGCACACACTGAATGTGCTACTTGTATTCTGGCTACTCCTACAACTTCGAGCCGGGCGCATTGCTGCGTTTCTCGGTGCATTATTGTTTGCTGTGCATCCACTCAATGCAGAAGCAGTGCTCTGGGTCTCAGCTCGTAAAGATCTACTATCGACGATGTTTGGCTTACTCTCGCTTAATTGCTTCTTGCAGTACGTTTACGGCTTCCAGAAACGCTGGTACTGGTTGGCACTTACAGCATTTTTGTTTGGGTTACTCGCAAAAGTGACAGTGCTACTACTGCCGATATTTCTTCTGGTTCTTCTTCTGCATGATGAGAAGACACTGAAGCAAAAATTCATGACACTTGCGCCATCCGGTGCTCTGAGCGTCTTGTTTGCGATCATTGCCATCATCGGAAAGTTGCAAACATTCGGTGCGGCGATCCCACTCCAGTACTACCCGCTCTTGTCCGCTAAAGCGCTCATGATGACGCTTGGGAAGGTCTTTTTCCCCGTTCAACTTTCGCCACTGTATCCGCAGTTGACCCCGGTAACGCTTCTCTCACCAGAGTTCTGGTTGCCGATGATTGGTGTCTTAACAGTTGGCGTTCTCATGTTTCTTCTACGCCGACGATTGCCGGTTCTCTGGAAAAGTGCAGTACTCTTCATGATTGGATTTGCACCAAGTTTTCTCACATTCACAAAAAACGGCGAGTTATACGTCACATCGGACCGTTACGCGTACTTGGCATGTGTGGGAGTTGCGTGGATTTTTGGCGTGAGTGTTATGCATGTGTATGCAGTGCTTCAGAAGCGGCAACAGGCTTTTGCGACACTATGGCAGGTAGCTATTGCGTGCATTTTTAGCATGCTCAGTGTTCTCACATACGCGCAAGCCAAACACTGGCAAACAGATGAAGCATTGATGATGCGTGTGATCAGCACTGCTCCTGAGCATGCACTTGCGTACAACAATCTGGGTGTGAATTTTATGAATGCAGACAAAACCGCAGCCGCAGAAAAAGAATTCCGTCACGCCATAGAACGTAATCCACATTTTATTCTGCCACGGATGAACCTGGCGGGACTGCTCATGAAACAAGAACGTTCTACTGAAGCCCGCGCCGAGTACCGTTCGGCCATTGATGCCATCGATACGACGAAACGTGTGCGAAGTGACGACCTTACGGCGTATTACTTTCTTGCCGGAATATTAGAGAAAGAGGGTGACGTTTCTGGAGCACTGAAACTCTTTACCGAGGCGGCTACATTCGGCACCGGTATAGCGGAAGCGCAGTACAACCTAGCTGTGACACTGCAGAAATATGGCAAACTTACTGAAGCTGAAGCGGCTTACCGACGCACAATCGCATTAGACTTTGGTTTCGTCGATGCGCACTTCCATCTTGCCGAATTATTGGCGGAGCAGGGCCGGTTACAAGAGTCGCTTACGGAGCTGGAAGCGGTGGTGAAACTACAGCCGGAGAATGCTCAGGCTAGGTCGCATATGGAAAACATCAGACGGATGGTAGGGGGAAGCACAGATCATGAGTGATGGTAACCAGAGTATTCCTACATGTTCTGCGCTGGTTTTGGTTTTATCTAGGCCAAAATCATGGAACTTTCTTCAAAATGAATCTGTAGTGAACTCCATCCTTTTTCTGCGTCGATTCAACCTTCCAACCAGTTTTCTTTGCTATGGCCTTCAACTCTTTTTCAGGCGTATGAATCCAATCAAACCATTCGCCAACCATATCTTTGTAGTCCAAGCGCATTGTCATCACACCGGCGAATCGGCCTTTTTTGCGCTGCATATCAGCATACTTCTTGTGTACCGGACTTGTTGTCTTTGTAAAATTTAGCCCCTCGCCGATGACAGTTCCCTGCTCGGTAGTGATGTCATGGAAATGCCGAAGCATCTTTTCTATATTCTCTAAGCTACCGGCAATCCCAAGGTTATTTCCTGCTAAAACAATCGTATCAAACAGAAGTTTTTTAGTCCGAGTTGGTTTTAGGATATTTTCCTTCCACAAACTTTGTAGTCCTCGTTCTTTACATAATTGGATACACTGTTCATCAATATCGATACCGTACGCAGATAAGCCTTTTTTCTGAAAAGCGAGTAAATAACTGCCTGACCCGCAGCCGACATCTAGTACCTTTCCCTTGGCGTTTTTCAGATACCAATCTTCTACGGAAAGGTATTCAGTAGGGTCATTTGGATATTCAACATGGCCATCATCTCGCACAACCGAGTAAGGCGTTGTATCGCCATGAAAATAGCTACTCAGAATGAGGCCGAATATATTCTTCTGTGTCTTTGGTCCATGTAAAGCCATGAATCAATTTTAGAGAACGTTGATGTAAAACGGAACGCAACGTGGTAGCCAGAGTGTTTCCACTTATTTTACGCTGGTTTTTGTTGTATGGATGCCAAAATCATAGATATTTCTTTAGCTTTTCAGCCAGCTCATTGAGCTTTGCACGAGGCGGATGCAGATGATTCTTTTTAGGGTCATGTTTTAGGCCGAACCCATCATCTTTAAATCGTGGAAAGACATGAAGATGTGCATGCCACACATCCTGACCTGCCGCCTCATCATCAGATAAGAACAAATTCATGCCCTCGCTTCGAACATCGCTTTTCCGAATTGCCTTCGTAATTTTCCCTGCAACCTTTGCCATGTGGCCAAGGGTCTCATCATTCAAGTCATTCAAATGGGGCACATGAACTCTCGGGATAACCAGCACATGGCCTTCGTTTACAGGTTCTATATCCAAGAATGCGACCACTTCTTCGTCTTCATACACAAAACTTGCTTCGATTTCACCTTTGAGGATTTTGCAGAACACACAGTTTTCAGCAGATTCTTTCGACATATGTAGATTGTATTGATGATCTTCAAAGGTTCAAAGGTTGAGAAGATGGTGGTCCCAGCGGGAGTCGAACCTGCATTTACCCCTTAGGAGAGGGTCGTTCTATCCATTGAACTATGGAACCACAAAACCAACCCTACAATACATCATCAGACCTCTGATTACTTCAGAACCACAACCTGCCTTGAGTCCGAAGGCAGTGAGCTTGGTTTTACCTTGAACTCCGAGACAGTTTCGGCATTCGCCGCTCCGCATGCTTTGGACACACCAGCAAGATCACCGTCTTTAACGGTAAAGAGAATGATAACTCGAGGATCAACGGCTTCCAGAAACGGTGTGATCTTCTTTGGGTTATCCGCGGCGATCAGAAGGACGTCCACGTCGCCAAGCTTCTCGATTTCAGCATCTGTCCAATCCAGAACCGGTGTATCAACAAATGCGATACGGATGTTTTCGGTGTGGCACGCGTAGGACACCTGTTTGCCCTCTCCTTGGCCGACTGCCCGAACCGTGACGCCTCCAAAGTCATATTCACCTGGCCAGCTCACTGCTTTTTTATTCAGGAGTTCCTCTTCAGGGTGGCTTAGCAAGCACCAAGTGTCTTTTGGGACTTTGGTCGGAAAGACCTCGAAAGTTGCTGAGTCGGTTTTTACCGTACACGCTGCGCCGTCGGAAGAAGAGAAGGTGATCATGTAGGCAGTATAGTTGATTAGACCTCTTCTCGCACGATATTCGCCCCAAGTGACTTTAGCTTCTCTTCCAGGCAGTCGTAGCCACGTTCGATGTACTGAACATCGCTGATGACCGTTTCTCCCTCCGCACAGAGACCGGCAAGCACCATTGCCGCACCTGCGCGAATGTCGTTACTGACGACGTGCCTGCCACGCAGCTGGCACGGACCGATGACGAGTGCTTGGTGGGAGTTTAAAATTTCGATGCGGGCGTCCATTTTTTCGAGTTCATAGAGATACGCCATGCGGCCTTCAAACAGCACCTCAAAAATCCGACTGACACCGTCTGCTTGGGTCAGCAGCACGCCAAATGGCGCCTGTAGATCGGTCGGGAATCCTGGAAAAATATTTGTCTGAATACGCGTTGCTTTGAGTGTGGATGCAGCACCGTCGACGGTGATGTCTCCATTTGGGGCAATGACACAGGACGCTCCTGCTCTCCGAAGAGCCCCGATAAATGATGTCAGATGCTGATGGTCGGCATGGCGAACCGTCACCTTTCCTTTTGTGATGATGCCCGCGATGAGAAAAACGCCAGCCTCCAAATAATCTGAGGTGACGGCATGTGGCTTGGCGGCGAGTAATCCTTTTGCGCCCTTTATAGAAAGAGAATGTGACCCGATGCCCTGCACAGCGATGCCGTGTTCGGTGAGGAAGTGACACACATCTTGCACATGAGGTTCTGCCGCTGCGAGCTCGATAGTCGTTTCGCCTGGCACGAGCGCTGCGGCAAGTAAGATGATCTCGGTTGCTGTTACAGAAAATTCTGAAAGGATGACATGGCTCGGTTGGAGCGTTCCTTTCAAATGCAGTTTGGCGTGTGAGCTATTGTCTTTCGCTCCCATTTGGACGAGCGCATCAACATGCGCCAACACGGGGCGCTTGCCGAGGACACAGCCGCCCGGATATGCCATCTCTACCTCACCAAATCGTGCAAGCAGCGGACCCAAAAGTACGATGGATCCTCGGAGCTTACTCACGAGATCGTGTGGAATAGGTGCGCTTCTTAGCGCATCGGTATTGATCGTGACCGTTGAGCCATTGATATCGACACGTGCACCGAGAAATTCCAGAATCGCAAACATTGTCTGCGTGTCCCGCAACTTCGGCATATTCGTAAATACCTGATCCCCCTTGCAGAGCACAGACCCTGCAAGAAGCGGCAGTGCAGCGTTCTTCGAGCCCCCAATGTCTACCGTGCCGATGAGCGGGTGCCCGCCCTGGATGCGATACTGGATGTTCATTCTGCCATCATACATTTTACTCGATATACCGACAATCGTATGAGATCGTCCAAGAAAGGCCTACGTAACTACTCCCCCACGTTCGGCGTTTCAGCTGCTTCTTCGTTTTTTTTTGGCTTGATATTAATCGATGTAAATTCTAATGGAATTATATAATCAATTCCTTCGGCTTGATTATGAGAATCATCAGGCTGGATCATTCCGACCTGAAATCCAGGGTACTCTTCCCTGAGCATTCGGTTGAATTCAAGAGCATCATCAATATTATTTTTAATGTCTAAAGCAAGTGCAGGAAGGTCCGTACCTGCATTCGGTGATATCCCAACACGTATTCTCAAGATATCTTGCTCGTGCTGTATTCTATGAGCTCTCCTTTCCATGTCATCAAATGTAAGATTTACGGGGGCATCCCTAAGCACCGTTCCGTCCGGTTGTTCTTCGGACATATAGTTAAGGGCTGCGAGCGTCGCCACTCCGCCCGCCCCGAAACTTAGCAGAGTCCAAGCTACAGCGAGGTGAATTTTGTCCCGCAATCTAAACACAGTATGTCCAGAATTCACTTTTTTCGGCTCCTTAAGTTCTTCAGTGGTCAAGGCTATGGTAGGAACTTCATTAACTGCAACTTTGTCGGGATTTTCAGTAGGATTAGTCATAAACACAATTTTATAGAACCATCAACTAATGTCAAATATTTCGTACAAACTCATTTCTCAGACTATTTTTTCCGATGAATCCATGCGTCCAGAAGCAATATTCCCACACCAATCGTAATACAGCTATCTGCCGCGTTAAAAATCGGAAATGTTCCGACCGCGACGTAATCAGTAACAAGACCATCGGGTAACCGATCAAGAAGATTTGCGACCGCTCCGCCGATAATGAACCCAAATCCAACGGAGGCAAGCCGAGTTGGCTTTGATCTGATCGCATAGATACATACTCCAGCGAGCGCTGAAAAAATTAGAATTTCTTCAAATGGAGAAGGGATATGAATACTGAATGCGATACCTGCGTTATATGAGAGCTGTAATTGTAGAAGACCTGGGATGAGAATGATCGGATGCGACATGCCAGACGCAGCCCACGAAGCGAGTAGCGATAGTACAAGCGCAATCAGAGAAACGAGGAGCAGAATCATGTCGCAAGTGTAGCAACAGATGTCTCACGCAGGGTATGATTGAGGTCCATGTTTCGGAGAGCGGATTTCCTTCTTCTTGGCATTGCACTCGGCTTATCCCTCTTCGGGCTGGCCATGATCGCGAGTGTTTCGGTGTTCCAAAGCTATCAGCTGACCCAGCGGTTTGTAGAGAGTGGTACGTGGGCGGCGCCCAGCAATGCTTTTTACTTATGGCGGAGCTTCATTCATATGCTTGTCGCACTCTCGGCACTTGGTGTCACGAGCATTATTCCGTATCACTTTTGGCAAAAGCACGCTCGGATCTTTTTTCTGCTGAACATGGGTTTTCTGATCCTCTTATTCGTACCGGGCATCGGTAATCAGTACGGCACTGCCCGCAGCTGGCTGTACCTCGGATTTTTCTCGATACAACCATCAGAATTCCTGAAGCTTTCACTCGTGTTTTACCTTGCGGTGTGGCTTCAGAAGAAAGAATCGTCGATTGCGACATTTCAGGAAGGATTCATCCCGTTTGTGATTTTATTGTGTATTTCTACTTTTTTCGTTGCCACTCAGCCGGATCTCGGCTCGTTCCTCGTCTTCACCGTGATTGCGACGGTCATGTTCTTTGTCGCCGGTGGTAATATTTTGCACCTGCTTCTCGGTGCCGGAGTAGCCGGACTTCTCGGTCTTCCAATTATTCTCAATAAAGATTACGTCCGAAATCGTTTCACCGTCTTTCTCCATGTACTCTTTAATCCAGATGATATGACGTATCGTGAGGGCATCGGATTTCAGGTGTATCAAGCGCTCATCGCCATCGGAAGCGGTGGCATGTTTGGCGTCGGATATGGAAAGTCGATTCAAAAATTCGGATACCTTCCGGAAGTGCAGTCCGATACGATTTTTGCAGCGATGGCCGAGGAGCTTGGATTTTTGCGTTTGCTGATCGTGCTCTCGCTGTACGGTATTTTTGTCTATCGCGGTTACCGAGTTGCGCGTAACGCTCCTGATAGATTCGGACTTCTGGTCGCAACCGGCATCACGACTTGTATCGCATTCCAGACACTTTTGAATATCTGCGTCAATCTCTCACTCTTCCCTATCACCGGTCTCACGCTGCCGTTCATCAGCTACGGCGGATCCTCACTTCTCGCGACACTAGCCGGTGTCGGCGTGCTTCTGAATATCTCCATGCACTCTACGGAAGAAAATGTTTCCATCCGTCGCAGAAACAGAAGTGAACATGTGGGAGCACTTCGCAGATTCATTCATCACTAATTTCATGACTGAGCGCGTTATTATTTTTTCCGGCGGGGGCAGTAGCGGTCATCTCTTACCGTCACTTGCGATTGCAGATGCGATCACGACAAAAGATTCTTCACTGAAACCGGTCTTTATTTGTTCAGACCAGCCAAGTGAGACAAGCGCACTGATAACAGCCAACAAAAAGTACCTCGTCATTCATGCCGGCAAATTTCCTCGCGGACTTTCGATCAGGATTCTCACATTTCCTATCCTGTTTCTCGTGTCGTTCCTGGAGTCGATGGTGCATCTTCTTCGCACCAAGCCAGTGCTCATCATGAGCAAGGGCGGATTTGTGAGTGTGCCGGTGTGTATCGTCGGTTTTTTCTTCAGGATTCCGATCATTCTACATTCTTCTGACAGTGTTCCCAGCTTGAGTGACCGCATCATCGGACGTCTCGCGACAAAAATCTGCACCGGTTTTCCGGAGTCGGCATTGCCGCAGGCACTACAAAAAAAGGCGATCCAAACCGGCAATCCTGTGCGCTTGGCAATTTTCGATGGTTCGCGTGCTGCGGGACAGCGCATCACCGGTTTTTCTGGACGGCGTCCGGTACTTCTGATTATTGGAGGAAGTCAGGGGTCCGTAGCGCTCAATACAGCCGTCGAAAAGAATTTTAGTGCACTTCTTGAACTTGCAGACATCATTCACCTCACGGGTGACGGAAAACAGATCAACAAACAGCACGCACGATATTTTGCACGGACATCAGTACTCGATGAATTACCTCATCTGTATGGGTTTGCAGATCTTGTTGTTACTCGGGCTGGCGCCGGTGTTCTTTCAGAGCTTGCTGCGCTGAAAAAAGCAGCCGTTGTTGTGCCACTTCCCGGAGTCGCGCATGATCACCAGATTCGCAATGCAGAATTTTTAGCGGCACGGCAAGCCGTTGAGTTTTTATCGCAGGATCATCTTTCCGATCTTTCGTTCGTTGTCGGTCGGCTGCTTGGCGATACGCCGAAAAGGGTGGCACTAGGTGAAGCGCTGTCTCGGGCTCTTCCATCCGATGCCGCAACCAAAATCGCTGACATCATTCTGGACGTTCTGACTCAAGTGGATTAGAATCCGATCCCGCTTTCACCCAATTTTTTTATGAAAAAGATTATCACTCTCGCTTCTGCTGGACTCACGCTCGGACTACTAGCAGCATGCAGCCCAAAGACCCCCGTCGTTCCAGATGATGCAACTACAACGTCTTCTAGCTCCTCCTCCCTTGATTCTATGACCGCTTCTTCATCGACTGCTTCCTCTGATACATGGGCATGGGATGGTAAACTTATGAACGGCAAACACAACGTTATCCTCAAGACCAGCAAAGGCGATATCAAAGTCGAGCTCGATGCAGGCATCGCACCAAAAACTGTGACCAACTTCATGGTGCTGGCTGCCAGCGGATACTACAACGGCGTTACATTTCACCGTGTCATCCCAGGATTAATGATTCAAGGTGGGGATCCAACAGGCAACGGTAGAGGCGGTAAGAGCGTCTATGGAGACACGTTTGAAGACGAGATCGACGCTAACTCTGAGACGTACAAAATCGGCTACAAAACTGGCGTTATTGCTATGGCTAATCGTGGCAAAAACACGAACGGCAGCCAATTCTTCATCATGGAT
Source organism: Candidatus Peribacteria bacterium (assembly GCA_943357915.1). Classification (GTDB taxonomy): domain Bacteria; phylum Patescibacteriota; class Gracilibacteria; order Peribacterales; family Peribacteraceae; genus JAGORY01. The sequence continues at coordinate 49,787 of CALRGQ010000001.1, read as the reverse complement.
GCGGATAACCCACTCCCTCCAAATTACACCATCTTCGGACGAGTTCTGTCCGGACAAGAGGTCGTGAGTGCGATCGCGAATGTTCCACGCGATTCATCTGATAAGCCAAAAGAGAAGGTGTCATTCAGCGTAGAGATCTTAGTGAAATAGTTGCGCGTCAGAGAGATGAAAATTATGATGCTCCGCTATGAGTGAATTATTGCCTATTTTTGACGAGTATGACGAGATTCCACGTGAGGCTCTACAGGCCATGGATACTAATTTTTGCGGTGCCCCACATCATCGCGCGTGGTTATATAATGGCGAATGGCCTAATCTCTGCGCACAAGAGATCCGTGATAATTCACTGGGGTGCATTCATACTACTTCCCCAGTCTTACGGAGAGGAATTGAATCACTATTTTCCTTAGGACGTATTACGCAAGAACAAGGGAAGGATCTTTTGTTGTTATTATATGAAAATGCATGGGGCGCTCTTTGGCGTGTTGATATGCTTGCAATTACTATTAGTAATGAATTGTGTTTATCTGAAAACAAAAGAAGACAAAATGTGGACGAAGAGGTTAGAGAATATCGACAAAATCTCATTGGGCTCTCAGCTGAAGAATGTGATGTAGCCACTCTTACATCCGATTCAGCGATTAAACTCGTTAAGGCAAAGCATGAGGAGGCAGGAAGGTTACGTATAGAATTACGCGAAGTTTTGATCGGATGTCTTTGTCCTGAAGCAGAGACCAAAAGTATTCAGGACAAAGTCACAGATTTTATCATCCGTCATAGAGGCAAGGCCGAAGAGAGCTGATGATTGACCATAGTTTTTATTTGACTTGCTGTATCCTCTTCGCATGAGAACTCGCTTTGCTCCGTCCCCGACTGGCTCATTACACATTGGAGGCTTGCGCACGGCATTGTTTGCATGGCTTATTGCGAAGCAAACGAAGGGAACGTTTGTTCTACGGATTGAAGATACGGACCAGGCACGCGAAGTCGTGGGTGCTACGCAAGTCATCATTCGGACTCTGGAACTTTCCGGCATTCCCCCTGATGAGGGGGTGATGTTTGATACAACGGGTGAGATAGTGGAGAAAGGCGAATATGGACCATACCACCAGTCCAAGCGGCTACCTCTGTATAGAAAATACGTAGATGAACTACTTGAAAATGGCCATGCCTACCACTGTTTTTGCACAAGCGAACGCCTTGATGCTATGCGGAAAAAACAGCAGGAGCTCCGACTGGCGCCGATGTACGATCGTCAGTGCATTAACCTTCCGAAAGACGAAACAGCAAAGCGCATTGCAGCAGGAGAGAAGCATGTCATCCGTATGAAAATTCCTCGTGAGGAAACCGTGACATACGATGATGTGATTTACGGACCATTGTCATTTAAGGGTCACACGATCGATGACCAAGTGCTCCTTAAGTCGGATGGATTTCCGACGTACCATCTGGCACACGTGGTCGATGACCACTTCATGAAAACGGATATGGTGATCCGTGGAGAAGAGTGGCTTTCATCACTGCCCAAACATCTGCTTCTTTTTAGGGCATTCGGGTGGGATACACCGAAGTACGCACACGTACCGTTACTCCTCAATAAAGACCGTACCAAGCTCAGTAAGCGGCAGGGTGACGTGGCAGCAGAGCATTACCTTACGAAAGGTTATCTACCGGAGGCACTGCTTAACTTTCTCGTGCTTCTTGGTTGGAATCCGGGTACCGAGCAGGAGATTTTTACGCTCACCGAACTCATCAGCATCTTTTCTTTAGAGCGTGTGCACAAATCTGGGGCAGTCTTCGATCTTGAAAAACTCGACTGGTTGCAGGGTCAATGGATGCGGAGAATTCCGGTGGAAGAATTTGCGGCTCGGATTCGTCCGCTGGTGACGGAAAAGTATACGGCGGCTGGGACAGATCCAGATTTCCTCAAGCGCGCAGCATTGATCCAAGAGCGGATTACATTTTTCCCGGAAGCGCCTGAGATGCTTGGCTATTTTTATGAATCTCCAAGCCCAACAATGGCGCTCATCGCGAGCCCGAAACAGAAAATAGAACCCGCGCAGGTGCCAACCATCATAGACTTCCTGAAAACTCAGCTTGGCATCGTGCCAGATGATAACTGGAACCGTGATTCGATTGTCGCTGCCATCGAACAGGCACTACCTGCGTCTGGGTTTAAAAAAGGCCAAGTATTATGGCCGCTACGCGTGATGCTGACCGGACGTGAATATAGTCCGGGAGCGTATGAAGTTGCGGAGTTGCTGGGGAAAAGTGAGACGATGAAGCGGCTTGCGGTTGCATTGTCCTGAGTCTGGTACACTACCCACCATGGATGAGATCGAAGTTGATATTTCTCAGGTTGGCGGGAAGGCGGTGATCGAGGGTAAGACCTCGGTTCCGTTCAAAACATTCGTGAGCCTTATTTTGCAGCGCAAGGTTCAGGTGCTTTTTAAGCGTAGTGATAATGATCCGGTGATTGTCTCGAGTGATCTGCTCACTGCTCTGGCCTCCGCTCCACAGGATAAACAAGAAGATCGAACGAAACTTGTGATGGTGACATTTGGCGTTGGGATCATCGCTGGCGTCTTTTTGGCAGCGGCAGTGTTGCTTGGCCTCATGCTCTTTAGGATTCAGCCTGAGATGAAAGACCTTGGCATTATTCTTGGTGTCATTGCCGGTGTCGTTCTCCTTGTCGCGCTGCTCCAAAAACCACAGAAAAAGAGTGCTTTTACGGAGAAGTTGTACGAGTCTATGGAGAAAGTAACGGATCTGGTGAGCAGGTAAGGCAGGGGCAGAAGTGGTAATGTAGGTAGGTGCAGTTTCAGGAACATTTTTCTCTGCGGGCCAAAACTACCATGCGCATTGGAGGTGTTGCGCGCTATTTTGCAGAAATTCTTACAAGAGAAGACGCAGAACAGGCGATGCGATTTTGCGTTGAGAACAAGCTGAAATTAATACCTCTTGGTAACGGATCAAACACGATTTTTTCAGATAACGTTGAAGCGCTGGTGGTTCAGGTGAAGCATGTAAAAACAGATGTGGTTGATGACACGGTCACAGTTGGTGCTGGCAAAAATCTTGCGATGCTCATTAATGAACTTGCGGCGCAAGGCCTCGATCTTTCGGCACTTACCGGAATTCCGGGCACCATTGGCGGAGCGATTTTTGGCAATGCAGGACAAGGACCGAAAGGAATTTGGATCGATTCGTTTATCGAGTCTGTGACTGTGTATGACGGCGAGTGGAAGACTCTGACGAAAAAAGAGTGCGAGTTTGCGTATCGGGAGAGTTTCTTTAAAAGCTCCCACCCCAGCCCTCCCCCAACCACTCTCATTTGGGAAGCAACCTTAAAAATTCCAAAAGCTGATTCGGCGATGATCAAAGCACATATCGAATCATTACTGAAAAAGCGCATCGAAACACAGCCACACCTGAAAACTGCAGGATCCTGTTTTAAGGCGATTGGAGATACTCCAGCCTGGAAACTTATCGACGCTGCGGGTTTGCGGGGTTACAAATCTGGAGGCGTTGAGATTTCACCGAAACACGCGAATTTCCTGATGAACGTGGGGGAAGGAACCTACGCCGATGCGGTAAGTGTTGTGGAAGAAGTGAGAGAAAAAATCCCAGAAAATCTGGAAGTAGAAATGCGTTTTGTGGAGCCCGATGGAGAGGTGCGGTTTTCGTAGAGACGTCTCTGTGGTTCGTCTTTCCTTCCACACGTTCATCACCTACTGTAATAAATATTGCAGTTTACTACGAATTGCTGCTGCATTTCCTCCCCGCACTGTATCTAATAATTTACCGTTACTAAAAAAATGAATTGTAGGAAAACCGTCGAAAACACCCACGGTCCTTTTCATATTTCTTGCTGCCTCATTGGTAGAGTTCTCCGTGTCATGCACATCAACTTCTAAGAAGGGTACTGTTGGGAATTCTTTTTCTAGTATTTTTACTGTTGTTTTATCGTACTTTTGGCAAGCGTTGCAACCTTGATAGCCAAATTTTACGACTACAACTTCATCACCACCAATTTTTGATTGAAAGTCTGCTGCTGTAATAGTTTCTTGGGGAGCCATAGAACAGCTCCACAATAATACAATGACATTCTTTGGCAAATACTTTGCATCGTAGATGTGTTTTATGCCATAGATAAGCCTAAAGGTAACAAAGAACCCCCGCCACGAATGGACGAGGGTTGATCGTTTGTTCTGTAGAGACGAGCGGCCATTCGGCCTCGAGCTCATGGCCGAGAGGCGCGCACGTCTCATAGATTGATCAGTAGAGACGCAAAATTTTGCGTCTCTACAAAAGAAATCTAAAACGGCAAATCCTCCGGTTTGATCTCAGATTCGTATTTAATATCCGGCATGCCGGCAGCCACTGGCGAAGCACCAGATGAAGCTTCAGAGCGTGATGGCGTGGATGACTCAGATGCGCCTTCGGCATTGAAGTTTGCAGCGGCTTCGGCGTTCTTCATACCAAGCAGTGTGACTTGGTCGGCAATGATTTCCGTCGTGGCGCGCTTTTTGCCTTCCGTTGTTTCCCATGTACGAGTTTGGACGCGGCCGGTGACGTAGACGCGTTGGCCTTTCTTCACGTTTTGCTGGACGGATTTTGCCATGTCGCCCCAGATCACGACGTTATGAAACTCAGAGCGTTCCTTGAATTCGCCGGAGGCTTTATCTTTCCAGCGTTCATTCGTCGCAACACCGATGGTCAGAACGGACTGGCCACTCGTCGTCGTGCGCATCTCAGGATCACGAGTGATATTACCAACAACCTGAGCGCGGTTCACGCAATTCGTAAGGCTGCTTGCGCCGGCTGGAGCTTCGCGCTGGCCGTCTTTGGGATCCAGAAGGATCAAATCCATGGCCACGATTTTGGTTTTGCTGCGCTTCTCACCGCTTGTTGTATCATCCCAGGCATCAGTCTGCAGACGGCCGGAGACGAAAACTTGTGAGCCGGCTTTCATGTACTGACCGGCAACATCAGCCATCGCACCCCAGATGGTGACGGTGTGAAAACTTTTACCGGAAAGAGTTTCCCCTTTGCTGGACTGAAATGAGTAGGGAACGACAATGTTAAGGTCGGTCACACTCGCGCCGCCGGGAGTTTGGCGGACGGTGACGGGTTGTGTTTGGTAGCCGATGATGTCGATGCGATTCAGAGAGAACATCGCTGAGGGGGGTATGGAAGTAAAGGAGGTCTCGTGATTCAAGGCTCGCGAACGATGAATCGTGCACGAACGTACACCTCTCAAAATATCATCGCAATGAGAAAAGATTGAAGGAAAATATTTTTGTTTTCTGATAGCCGATTTTTGGTCTGTCTATTATAGGAGGAATGACAGCTCGTAACGTACACTGAAACGCGATCGCGGAAAGCCGCGGGAAGAATCCCGCTCTGTCTATGCGCCCTTCACTGATGGCATCGGTTGTCTCGGCTTCACTGCTCTTATCGGGCAGCGCTGTGGCAGCACAGTTCATTCCGAAAATTAACGTACCGGAGTCGTATAAGGATGTGCAGTTTGGTTTAAGCGAAATGCGTGAGAACATTGAAGGTGTGGAGTGTGGCGGCTGGACGAATCTTTCCGATGCCACTGTCGTCAATGGAGCAACGTCATGTCGGCCGGTTATCACCTGCGTTGGTGGTATTCAAAGCTGTGAGGGGAATGCTGGTTTTACCTATCCTAAGGAGCCAAATGGAGATGTTCCAATCTGTCTTTCAAATCTAGATGCCACTGGTCGCCAATGGGATTACGTACTCATGCACGAACTGGTTCATGCGAAACAATTTTGTAGCAAGGCTCCAGGAGAGCCTCTTGCGACTACTAGAACAGAGTGTTGCAGTGCAGAAAGAGAAGCATACACGACGAGCTGTGGTGCGATGGCAGCCGATGGATTATTTGAAAATCCGGTCAATGGAATCACCCTGACCGCTGTTGGCTGTATTGCGGCGTGGTCAAATGTCAGTTGTAGTGGATATGGCCCCTATGCCTGCAGTCGTGAAGTTTTCCCACCAGGATATATTGACGCACTCCTTACGTCAGTCACAAATTCTCCGGCAACAACAACAAGCTGTCAAAACCTTGTCAGCAATCCCCCGTCACGGGTACAAAGTATTTTGGATACCATCAAAAAAATATCTGATGCTGCAGAAGGTGCTGTCATCGGTAACGTACCAGTCCCACGTTTCTCTGCAGTAAATCCAGATGGTTCTGAGGACACAGTGACACTTCCAGGAAGAGGTAATAGTGATCCCCTTGGTGCGCCTTCCAGTGGCCTTGGCGAGCGTGGAGGCTTTGAGTACCCGGATAGCGCGTTTGGTTTTAGGTCCGCGTGTGACGTCACGAGTACTGACATGAATCCCATGCAGTGGTGCATGCGAGGAGAAAAGATGGAAAAGGCAACGCCCACATGGTGCAAAAAACTCTTTGATGCAATCAAACAGATGGGGGCAGACATCGATGCCGCAGGTCGTCCGATGATTGGCGATCCGGACTGTCCGGTTCCAGAAAAATATTGCTTTGATTACACCAGTGAGTGTCGTGGCCAAGATTGTCGCACACGCGATGCGCCATCCTTTTCTTATACACCGCCTGTCTGCCATATAGATCCCGACACCGGAGCGGTTATTGAAGATGAACCGGAAATAATCGATGATGTTCAAGCTTCGTTCTACCGCCATTATGCCGGCAACTTTATGGAGCCCGGTATTACGGTCACTGCTCCCGGTTCAGATAACACCTGGAACGTGCGAGCAGAGTGTTATGAGTACTACAAAGAGTTTGACCCAAAAACAGTTGTGACGAGTAAAGAAGATGAGCAGTGCGAATTTGTCATTGCAACAGATGGAGAGCAAACTCCAAAGAAGCCCGAGTGGTTCGGTGAGAATGAGCAGAAACAACCACCGAAGCGGGATGAAGGGCCAGAGGCAGGAGCTGATGTTGATATCACGCGTGAGCCGGATCGTGATAACCGCAATGTTCCGGATCCTTGGATAGCCGATACTGAGACGAATCTCACGATGATCGACATGAAAAAACTAAAAGAACAGCAGAAAAAGTTTGATGACCCCACCGATATCACGGCCATTCTTGGAACGCTCATTACGACTCGCCAAACCGGTAGCAAAACGGTACCCAAAAATGCACGTACTGATCAGTTTGATGATAGTGATGAACGCAAGATGGCTATCTATCTGGAAGCGCAGCAGCGTGAGTTACTGAAAATGACCGCCGATCCTCAAACAAGACTGATCATGCCGGCTAGATTTTTGGTCGGTCTTGCGGATGATGACCCGCTGTTTCAGTACGTCAGTCAGACAGTCTCGCGGTCGGATGGTATGGTGGAGATCACGCTCAAGGCGGGGCTTGAAGACATTGGAAACGTGCTCAAGTCGTTTCAGCGCATCTTCGTCGCGCCCATTCAGGAAGTACGTATTCCGGTATTGGTACCGTTGGCATCAGTGACCGAGATCGATGCGCGCATTGCAGATTGGAAACTTTGGAAGCAAGACACACTCACGGAGTCACTCAAGCTGACGACACGTGCCGCTGTCTCGGATCCCGTGGCAAGCGCAGTTCTCCTTGCGCAGGCTTCGGCATTGCAGGAAATGTCCACCAAAGCAGATCCGCTGATAGTAAAACTAGAGCAGTACCGAGACCACGTCGAGAAAACGCGTCTCATGCGTGGCGCACTTCTGACGTATCTTCAAAAATTATACGACTCTCAGAAAAAAATTCGTGAGTACTTTGCTGACTGGTATGAAGAGAATAGTGAGCTTCTGCTGGCGTCTCAGGAGCGTGCGGTAGAACGTCGTGAACTCAAGCGTATTTGGCGGCTCTTGCAGCGAGCCATGCTCCAGACCGATGCGTGCCAGATGTACTGGTGCAGCAACCAACGGTATTCGGCGCCAGTGTATTCACTTCTGGATGACTGGTGGGGAGACGTCGAGGCTGGGGAAAGTCGTGACCGAGGTTACCAACCGCCGCAAAGCCTCACGGACCTTGAGTATGAGCAACCTAAAGACCAACTCTTTGATTTTTCAGATGTGAAGTTCCCCTCAGAGCCGTGGCTGATTCCAACATTGTGGCCGGTGCAGGTTCGTGTGAATCTTCCGACGCCACCGCTCGTCGGTGTTATGCCATCTACTGTAGATAATTTTCCAGATTTGCCGGAACTGCCGGATGAAAAAATCTTCGAGGATTTTCCGGTACCGGAAGTGACGCTTCCCGATAAATCACTTATTAGACCGCCAGAAACCTCTGACCTTGAGGCAGCAAAAATTATTCTTAGGAACTTTCGCACCATGATTGATGGTACGGATATTGATACACAGATCAACGAAGAGGCAGCGCTTGCTGCGGGTGAGTCCATCGATGGTGGCGATGACAATTTCCCGCTCGACCGAGAGAGCATGCGTGGTGCGTACTGCCGTTTCCCGCCAAGTATCCTGATTCCGCCAGATTCAAATGATGATCGCCACTTCTCGGACTCGGCCAGAGTTGACCATAGTGATACCAACGATGAGAAAGGCAATCCGGCCAAAATCATCCACGTAGAGAGTGACCTACGGGAGCGCTTGGCGCGATTATTCTCGCGCTGGATGCCAAATCGGGATGAAGATTTTGCGGGGCGTGTTGTACGTCGAAATGCAGAAATGCCGGAAGAATGTCATGAAGACGTCGTATGTTATTTCTTGCCACCGGAAAAGAGCACGGTGACGACATGGCAGTGGTTCATGCCCGATAGCAGAGGTGGTAATTTTACGTATGCTGCGGCTCGCATTCGCGAAAATTCACTTCCAGAGGAAGACCAGAACCCTTACATCAACGCCAGTCGTACAACGCTGGAGCGGATCTTTCCAAATCTAGACTTGCCGATCATAACCAAGTTGACCGTTCCCCGTGTGCCATGAAGAAATTATTTCTTAATCTGACGGCGGTAGTCTCTACTATTTCCCTCTTGGGGTCCTGGGTTCCACTTGCCAGTGCTGCTGACCAAGGTACGTGTTTCCAGAAGATTACCGAAGAAATGACTACGGTTCATGACGAGTGGAGATCACGCTTGTTTGGAAGTCGTAAAGACAATGATGACAAGATTATCGCGCTTACTGGCGGACAGACCGATGAAGAGCGCACGGGTATTTTCGAGACAAAAAATCGGATGACATCGGAACTCATAGAGCCGATAGTCGAAAGTTACCGTGTGTACCGCTGTCGCACACTTGCAGTCTGTCAGGTTGCGACTGCATCGTTTTCCTATAACAACACCGAGCCGTTTGACCTCAAGATTCTCGGCTGTGCCAAGCAGGAAGTGAAACGGTACGGTGAATGCTATTTTGCCGGTACACCGGATGAAAACGCCAAACTCCAATCCGAAGCCACGGGTGTCGTCCGAAACTGTCAGCAATTGGCTGATGAAACATTGGAGGGGGAACGTGCGGTGCTGCGGTTAGCTGTGGCGTACGACAGCGGCTACCGCGCACTTTTGCAGCTTGCAGGTATGGTGGATTGGATGCTCCAAGGATTTCCGACTGAGGTCGTGAAAGCTATTTCCGTGATGGTGAACATGCTCGGAAAACTACATCAAATTCCGTGTTTCATTGGGCAATGTGATAACCCAAATACCGACGACCTCACACCATGAGCGTGCAAAAATCTTTTACCATTGGCTATCGTCAGGCAAAACTCATGTTGAAAAAGTATCAGCTCCTGGTGCTCACGATTCTCGTTCTGTTTGCGGTTGCCGGTTCTTCACGGTTTCTGCGTGGTGATGTGCTTGGCGGACCTGGTACTAGCAGCAGCTCATCAGGAAGACCAGAAGAGAGTCTGCGTACATGCTCATCAGACGGCACGATGTTCCAGAACATTGAAAACCTTGGTCTTGCTCGTGCGATGTATAAAAAATCCATGTCTGCAGTTGTTGGCGAACGAGAGAAGATTCTGAAGACGCCGTCCGAATGGAAATGCGGCTCAGGAGCTTCCGGAGAACCGGCAATTCCCGAGCTACGGAAACTTGCGAACGAGTTACCCGGCTGGCATTACCGTGTGACAGTGCCACTGCTTTTTGGAGCAGCGACTGTTCCCGTGTCGCGGCCGGTGACATTTGCGTCATTTGGCGCCATCGTCGCTGAGTTTCAGCGAGAGTACGAATGTAAACTCACTGAATTGCAAGATCGTACAATTTCGGAAGTGTCGCGTAATCAAGACATTGATCTCAAGAAGGATTCAGACACCCCAACGCAATTCTGTTGTATCGAAGCTGGTTGCAGGGAGCAGAAGGATGCTTCAGCCTGTCTATCTCCACTCACGGAAGATCCGTTCTGCGGCAATGAATGTTCCGTTGCATTATTTGTGTCTGATTTGGCAAGCCGAGCCCCCGCACTGCATGCAAGCTTGTTTCAGGAGCGAGAAGTATCACGCATTGCAGTGGAGCGGACAATCAGCACCATGCGTTCATTTGAGATGAATTATGCGATTGCGCGCCAGTTTGTCTGTTATCAGCGTGCCTCGCTGGACCTGAAGAATGAGATGAGTCTTCTTGCCGATGCGGTGAGCTGCATGCCAAAAATCTGGGACGCGACAACGTCCATTCACGACCGAAAACAATAATGCGTATATTTCTTCTGACTGTCGGCGTGATGATCGGAACTCTCAGTTCCTCCGTGACCATGGCTGCAGAGCCGGCGAAAAAAACGATGTTTGATCTCTTCTATGACCAAATGCAGCAATCTGTGTCTGATGCAAAACCCACGGACCGAATCGCACAGTTTATTATCAAAGAATTTGAGTCATGGAATGGCCGAGGTATTCAGATCACAGCTGATGACATTGACCGTGCGATTGCAGGGACGATCTTTACCGGTGAGAACGATGGACTCTGTCAGGACAAAAAAGATATGGCTGGTAAGCCATACGAATTCATCCAGGGCGCTGCGACGGTGCCGGGCAGCTGTCTCGCATTGCGGTCTGGTATTGTGTCGCTGCTGAATGCCGAGAAAGACATAGAAAATTTTGGCGCTGACCTCATGACACTTGCCAGTAGTTCAGAGCTCGCAGTTGCGGATGAACCTCATCGGCCACTGGATATGGCACTCTATTCACTGCTGCTGAGGCGAGTGTGGTCCGGTACGGGTGCTTCTGTGATCCCGTGGGATGGCACTGCCGATGCTCAGCTGACCGGACTGGATACGAACCTCACGAGTCTTAGCCCAGAAGATCTAGAGAAAGCTGTACTGCGTTTTCACCACGGATATTTCCGTGATCAACGAGAAAAAGATCCGAGATTTTCAGGCATTGTTGATTCGGTTGGATATGATCTGAAAAATATCGCAGATACATTGAAGATTACCCCCGGCAATCCTGAGGCCATCGGTATTTTCCTGACACCAAAACTGAGTGTTCATAACGTAGCGCTATGGGCGCGTAAAGACGATATTGGCTTGATGTGGATCTACCCGACGGGTGCATTTCGTCTGACGCTTAATCCCGCAGATCAGTATCCAGAATTCAAAAAGAATGGCGAGAATCTTGCGTACCCTTTTGCGTATGGCGGTGGTATTCCTCCCTCAGGTGCTGGTATCAAGTCTCCACTCTGTAGTCGCATGATCGGACGTGAAGGTTATTTGTGCCGTCCACAACCCCCGACTGCAGAAAATTGTGACAACACAGGGGACGGATCAAGTATCATGCTTGTCCAGTGTCCGGAAGATCCTGACGCAGTGACCGAAACAACCAGCGGTCCCTCGATCTGCCCAGGGTTTAAAAATCTTTTTACGGATAACGGCACGCCACTCGAAGATCCCGAGAACCGGGGCCAGGTGAATCCGGCTCTCACGGCAGCCGACGTGAGTGAAATTTGTTCGCCCGAAAAGAAAGTAATCTACCCCGATGACATCACATCCAATGCTTGTTATATAAGCCTCTGTCTGAAGCAGTCGATGAACGGTCATACGCTGATCCCCAACCGTAATCCGGTGGTACTCAATGAAGCGACGTCGCCGTACTTAGCCTGTATTCGTCCAGATCCGCAGCTCGGGCTCTACACTGAGATCGCCGAAGACTCACCCTATCCACTCCCTGAATATCTTGGACAGTTTTTGGTACGCGATTTTGAAAGGCAATACTGCTCCAAAAATGGTGATGCTCCGCAGCCGCTGCTTGGTCTGTGCGCCTACAACGACAACGAAAATGCTGCGCTTCCGATACAGAGTCAGCATACGAATGCTCAGACGACGGTGAATATTCAGAAATTTCTTTTGAAACGCGGTGATGACTTCACGTCCATCGCTGCATCCATCGGCCAGCGCGTGGCGTTAGATCAGTCGATAGAACTGGAACGCAAGATGTTTGCAAAACTCGCATTCTTTGTGCAGCACATCGCGGATACGTTTCTGGAACTCAAGCGCGCTCCCCTCACCCAAAGTGCATGTCCGTGGACTGGTATGTTCCGTTCATCCTTGCCAGCGCTAAGCCACACGGAGTGCATTAACAACATGTGTGAGATTGTCCCGGGCCCTGGAACAAGCCAGTGTACAAATTCTCCGTGTACCCCAGTATCGCCCGCACCATGAAGCATCTTTTTCTTCTCATAGGCTTTCTCGTGATGCCGCTTTCGGCTCATGCTGCAAGCGGAACCGTAGCCCTCTCACCGTGGGTACAAGCGGTTCTTGAGCGCGCAGACCAAGGCATCAGCCTCGCGCAGAGTTTGCCGGAAAAGTCATGTGAGAGTGAAACACTTCAGTCCGAAATCAGAAACAACCAGTCGGTGATTCGGAAACTTGTGTTCCCAGCATTGCAGCGCGAGGCCGAAGCTGCATCACTCCGGGAAAGCACGGTCTGTTTCCAGAGTGACAAGCATCTACTAGAACTCAAAATTCGCGAAGTGCAGAACGCAATGGATGAAGCGCTGAGTTTGGACAACTGCAAAATCTCAACCAGTATGGCATTACGGGAAACGTATGAGTTCCTCATCGGCGCGTATGCATCGTTTGTGCAGGGTGGGACGAATCCGACGTACCGAGATGATCGGTTGCGTTATCGTTACACGTTCCATGATATGGACCTCCGAAACGCTGGTGCCAAAGGCCCTATTGCGGATACTGGGTCAACCGCTCCACTCTGTCCATACACTACAGACTACGGTGTGCATTCGCTTGGCTTTCTCCCAACGCCCGTTGGCGAAGGTGCCGCACCCGGCGACGCGTCATTTGATGTCAGAAGTTTTGGTTGTGATCCGACCGTTCTCGAGAAAATCATTGATCCTCCGTATAACACAGAAGCTGCAACACTGAGGAACTTCATGATGCGTACTGACGAACTGTCACGCTCACTGTACGACACTGTGAGTACAGCACTCTTTAACCTCAATAATGTCATCGGTGTTTTGACTGGCACTACTACTGCCTCTGAGCCACCCGGCGCCAAACCGATGCCGGAACACGCCGAGCAGTCGGGTTGTTTGAAGCCACTCCAGCCAGATCTGGAAGCCGGAGATCCCGCCGAAACCGATGCGCTTCTGTCTGCGTACCCGGATTACTTTGAGCCATATAATCTGCGTATTGATGACACCCCGGCATACACCTACAGTCCGTTGCCTGAAGATGTGCTCCCAACGGGAATGTTGCATCTTCCGGTGATCGATTACTTTCTGACCATGCCAAACGCTGGCGTCCTTACGCGCTCGTTTACAGATCTGCGTGAGTACACCGGAGGCATAAGGCCGCTCCCTCGGTATCTTATCAGTGACATGTTCGACTCCTTCTTCATGGCCATTACGCGTACGGCTGATACGTCCATCAAGCTGCGGGAAATCTCTTCCAATATTGAGCGCGAGATGGGCATTCTTGAAAGTAGCAGCACTGATGCACTGCAGCGTATGCAAGATGCATCCGTTCCACTGGAATCTGCGGTGCAGGCACTCATTAAAGTTGTCGATACCGAGCTTCCGGAAAAGTATATTCCTGAGCTGACATATTTCCTCGCGCGTTCGTGTGTGGATGGCCATTGCAAGGAAACGCTGGATGCCGTCGCTAGGCGGACGTTTAATCCATATTGTCACCCATATGTGTCAGGGTTGTATACCCAAGAGGATGCCGTCAAACGTTGTTATTGTGATGAGGAAATAAAAAGTACAGATCCTACATTCTGGAAGAGATATTGTTCTAACGACTTCGCAGAGGATATGGCGAAGTATGATGCGATGGAGGCAAAAATGATTCCGGCATGCACAGAGGAGACGTTGCCCCTTGCCCCTGCTGAATGATCTCAGCATTCGCCCCCTTCTGGCTCACTGTATGTATGAGCAGTCGGAATATCTGGCTCGCGGGGATTGTGACCATTGGTTGTATGGTGCCTCTCAGTGCAGAAGCTGCGACGCTCTACTGGGTAGGAAATGATGGGGCAAGTACGAGTGTGGCGAGTAACTGGAAGACAACCGATCCAGCAAGTTGTGGCAGCGGGAATGCGAGCGCCGCTCCTACGACCACTGACACGATTATCTTTGATAGAGATTGCGATAATGGAGCCGTCGTGAATAGTAGCCTCACCGTCACAACAACGACGTTTCAGAATGGTTACGCTGGCATTGTTTCCCTCAATACTTCTTTCACGTCTACCACTTTTACCCAATCAGGAGGTACGTTCCAATTGAATGGGCAAACTTTCACCAATGCAGGAGCCATCACTCTGAATACAGGTTCTACGTTTACCGCAGGAACGGGGACAGTTGCGCTTACGAGCGGTTCTGTGACGATCAACGTTGATTCCACACTATCGCTCTACAATCTTATGATCGATGGAACGACTGCGACGACAAAGACCATCTCGAACAGTGACACGCTGATCGTCACAAATACTCTCACCCTGACGGATGGTCTCGTGTCTCAGACGACAATCCCCGCAGCTGGTACGATTCAAGCGCAAGGTGCGATTGTCCAAGCGTCGACGTTTGATGGGGGGACAGCAAGGATAGAAGCTACAGGAACTGGTGACCAAACATTCACAGGAAATGCGACGAGAACAGCAGGGCTGCTACCTCTGTTTCGCATGAATAAATCAACGGGAACACTCACACTCTCTGGGACGATTCGTACAGCCAATAACTGGAACTACAGCGGAGGCACACTTGCGTTTACAAATAGCACCGTTGTCTTCGGAGATGCTGCTCTCAGCATCAATGGCTCACACTCTCTTTCCAATGTCATCTTTGATCAAAACTCAGCGACGGCCAGAACATACACCGTGAAATCCGATACCACGCTCATCGTGAACGGCACACTCACAATTGATAATTCCAGTACAGCCATTATCACGATCAACGGCGGATTCATTCGTTCGAGAGGTAACATCAGCCTGCCCGACAGTACGATGAACCACACCGGAACGACAAACCTCATTATCGATGGGACAAGCGATCAGCTCCTCTCGGGGAATGCAACGAATTCCACGGGCGGACTCATCCCCCTCAACATCAACAAAGCCTCAGGCACGCTCACTCTCTCTGGCACCATCAGAACAGCCAAAACGTGGAGCTACAGCGGAGGAACAATAGACCCTGGTACGAGCACCGTTGTGTTTGGAGCAACCCTCACCATTGCAGGATCACACACACTCAATAACGTACGATTTGACGGATATAAGACGGCGATGACGGTCACGATTACTTCCGCAACAACGCTCACCGTCAATGGAGGCTTGACGCTTGATCAAGGAGCCAATGCCGGTGTTATTACCATGAACACTGGCACCATGTATGCAAAGCGCGATGTCACGATAGCGGACACATTGACTCATACCGGAACAGCACAATTGTATATTAATGGTACGGCAGATCAGCTTTTGTCTTCAAACTCCACTAACCGTATAGGCGACCTTATTGCTCTGACTATCGATAAACCTTCCGGGACACTCACATTGTCTGGAACAATTCGTACCACGAAAAACTGGACGTATGCGTTAGGCACACTTGATGCGACGACAAATCTTTCGACAGTAGTTTTTGCCGGCACGCAGCAGCTCTCCGGCACCCATACATTATATAATGTGACGCTGACCGGTTCCTATGCGTCTCATACTGTCCAGACAGGAGGAACCATCATTACCGCCGCGGGTACGCTCACGCTGAGCGATGGTTATGTGAGAGGAGGCATTCTAGAAGCAACGGGCGATGTTGTGTATGAGTCTCCTTTTGACGGAGGGAATGGAACACTTCGTCTCTCTGGCAATACTGTCCGGACACTCACTCTGGCTGCCAACGATGAGCTACCTGGGCTTTCTATTACAGGACCGAATGTTACGATGACAGCTCCATCGACAGGAAATATGTATATACGCGGCAGCTATAGCCAGAGTGCCGGAACTTTTAACGGGCAGGGCAGTGATGTGCATATTACCGGCGATGTCAGCGTAAGCGGGGGAACGTTTACGGCTCCATCTGGAACACTCACTATTATCGGCACGTTTACGCGCACGGCTGGCACCTTCAATCATAATTCCGGAGAAGTAATATTGTCTGCTTCGGGACGTATCCTGACTCCGCCGTCATCATTTCATGATGTCACATTGAGTGAAGGCCTTATGGCGTATTGGAAATTTGATGAAACAAGCGGCACAACAGCTGCCGATTCGTCCGGGTTTGGACATCATGGAACGTACGTCGGTGATCCGCTGTATTCCAGCGAATATTCTTCGAATCATCAGTTTTCCAATGGAGGCAGTCTCAGCCTTTCAGGAAATGATTACATAGATATGGGAGACATCGAAGGACTTGAATCAACCTTCTCGCTGTCCATCTGGATAAAATCTGTCGGTGCCAGTGGCATGCTTATGACAAAGTCGGTTGAAAATACTAGTACCGCGCGCAAAAAACAGTGGGCTCTGTACACCAATGATGAGCCTGAGTTGTGGGTTTTTCCACCAGGCTCTGGAACAGCTGTTGAACAACGATCCTTGACGCGTATGGATGACGATGAATGGCATCACGTGGCCGCAATGTATGATGCACAAAATCGGCAAATGTTTATTTATGTTGATGGCGATCTTACGGATGGTACGCTGACAAGCAGCAATCTCCCGAACTACACGTATAACAGCATTCAACAAGTGATGATCGGAGCGTACATCAACGCCAGCAGTAACCCCGCTATTTTCTTTACTGGACTGATCGATGAAGCGCGAATTTATAACCGCGTGCTATCATCGGCCGAAGTCGCTGCACTTGCAGATGGAACCCAGTTTCCGACTGTCGACTACACACTCGGTGCATCATTGGTTGTAGCAGATACGCTTACGTTGAATCATGTTGATCTCGATCCATCAGACAATTGCTATGACATTGAGTACGGTAGTTTGACGAATAGCGGCGGAACAATAGGGAGTTGCAGAGGTAGTAGTGGCGGAAGTACGGCAACAACAACAAGTACGACCAGTACATCTCCAAGCTTGGTGCGTGGCGGTGGAAGAGGTGGAATTGGTCCGGGTGCTCGCAGTACGGAGGGTGCGAAAGCACGTGCCGCGATAGGTGCTTCATGGAGAGCCACTCCTGCAAAAGCTACCTCTGTAAAGACTACAGTAGGCAAAAAGTCAGTATCACAAATCCGCCGAATTCTGCGAGTCCGTACTATCAGTACGCCTAGTTTCTTACGCAAGCGATCGATGATAAACCGTCTACCGCATGCTTTTAAAGCTCGGTAATCGTTGTTGTATCATACGTAAAAATGTTACCGTGAGGACATGAGCGCCGAGCGTTTCGTCCATCTGCATTGTCATAGTACCTTTTCGCTTCTAGAAGGCCTTCCGAGCCCTGAGGAGATTGTCGAACGTGCGAAAGAACTCGGCCACACGTCTGTTGGTCTGGCTGATAAAGGCTACACATACGGGCTTATCGAATTTTATAAAGCCGCTAAAGATGCGGGCATCAAACCGATTCTCGGGCTTGAGACATACGTTGCGGCTCGGACACGGCATGATAAAGAGGCATCTGCCGATACACGCAGGTACCCATTGGTACTGCTTGCCGAAAATGAGGAGGGATACCGCAATCTTCTAGCACTTGCCACGCGTGCTGCGCTGGAAGGCATGTACTACAAACCGCGTGTAGATGCAGAATTGCTGAAGCAATACGGAAAAGGTTTGATCGCACTTACGGGTCCGATCAGTGGCGCTATTCCGCAGGCTGCGCTGGCGGAGGATTTTGAACGCGTGAAATTACTGACCGAGCAATATCGGTCGTTTTTTGGGTCTGAGAATTTGTATTTTGAATTGATGGATCTCCCAAGTGTTCCTGGGCAGCGCGAAGTCAATCAGCAACTGATTCAGTTCGGCAAAGAACTCGGAGTTCCCGTCGTTGCAACCTGTAACAGTCATTACTGTCGCACAGAGGATGCCGAGGCGCATGATGTGCTTCTGTGCATTCAGAAAAATGCCAACGTTGGTGACGCCGGCAGATTTAGCATGCGTGACTCTGACTTCTCGATGCGACCAGACGACGAGATGCGCGCTGCTTTTGCGCATGCGCCTGAAGCATTCGACAACGCGTCTATTATTGCTGATAGGTGTAATGTGAAAATTCAGTTTGGCCAATACCGGATTCCAAAATTTCCGGTGCAGGGCGCAGATACCGAAGAGTCACTCCTGAAAGCACAGTGTGAGGTAGGCCTCCTGAAGCGTTATAAGAAGCAAATAGACGCAGATCCTGGGCACGAGAAAATCGTACGAGATCGCATGGCATTTGAGCTGGATGTCATCAAGAATATGGGCTTTTCAGGCTACTTTTTGATCGTCGCTGACTTCGTGCAAGAGGCGAAGCGCCGCGGCATTACGGTTGGTCCCGGCCGCGGTTCAGCTGCCGGTTCTATTGTCAGTTATGTGCTGGATATCACAACACTCGATCCCCTAGAACAAGGATTACTCTTCGAGCGGTTCTTAAATCCGGAACGCATCTCGATGCCGGATATTGATATCGACTTTGCGGATACCAGACGTGATGAAGTGCTGGCGTATGTGCGCGAAAAATATGGTGCTGATCGTGTCATCCAGATCTGTACATTTGGAACACTGGCCGCCAGAGCTGCTGTGAAAGACGTTGGCCGCGCGTTTGGTGTGTCCTTTGCTGAAATGAACGCACTCGCGAAAGTGATTTCAGATCGCCCAGGAACCACACTCGCAGAAGCACTCGCAACTGATGAGCTTACAGGCGCCATCGAATCGAATGACACGTACAAAAAAATCATCGAGATTGCACTGAAGCTGGAAGGCAAAGCGCGCCACGTTTCGGTGCATGCGTGTGGAGTGGTCATCACGCCCGAGCCGGCGGTGAACTACACGGCACTGCAACGTGCGCCCAAAGATGAAGAGACGATCATCACCCAGTTTCACGCCAAGCCATTGGAAGCGTTAGGACTCCTCAAGATGGACTTTCTCGGTCTTAAGAACCTGACGATTATCCAGACGGCACTTCTCATCATCGAGCGTATTCATAGCGTTAAAATCGATATCCAGTCGATTCCAACTGATGACAAGCCAACGTTTGAACTGCTGTCACGTGGTGAGACCACGGGCGTCTTTCAGCTTGAGTCCGCCGGTATGCGCAGGTATTTAAAGCAGCTCAAGCCAACGCATTTAAATGACATCACGGCCATGGTGTCTTTGTACCGCCCGGGTCCGATGGAAAAGATTCCGGATTACATCAAATGCAAGCACGGCGAAAAAGACGTGACATATGTCCATAAAGATATGGAGCCTATTTTGCAGCCGACGCACGGGGTTGGTATTTATCAGGAACAAATTCTCGAAATGGCCAAAGTCTTTGCCGGGTTTTCACTTGGCGAAGCTGATTTGCTACGGCGCGCTATCGGTAAGAAGATCAAGAAAGAGCTGGATGCCCAGCGTGACAAGTTTATCAAAGGTACTGTGTCTCGTGGCTACACCGAGAAGCTTGCCGTGAACATTTTTGATGACGTCATCACGCCGTTTGCCAACTATGGCTTCAATAAGTCTCACGGTGCTTGTTACGCGCGCATTGCGTACGAGACTGCATATCTGAAAGCGCATTACCCGACAGAATTCATGGCTGCACTTCTCTCCAGTGAAGCTGGCGACACGGATCGTATTAGCATTGAGATCGAAGAAGCTCGGGCCATGGGCCTTAAAGTGCTTCCTCCAGACGTCAATGAATCTCTCGCGCATTTCACGGCACTACCGGAAGGCAATATTCGTTTCGGTTTACTGGGCGTGAAAGGAGTTGGTGAAAGTTCTATTCGTCAGATCATTGAGCTGCGTGAGAAAGAAGGAAAATTCGCCTCTGTTGAAGATTTTGCCGGAAGAGTTCCGAGCAAATTGCTCAATAAAAAACTGTTAGAGTCGCTCGCAAAATCCGGAGCACTGGACTGCTTTGGTGAGCGTGGCGTGCTGGTGGCTCAATATGACAAGATTGCCGAATTCAGTAAATCAGCCGGTGATGTTGGTGCGTCGCAGACGGATATGTTTGAGTCACTTGGTCGCGGTTCATCCGGTGCGACGATCGAATTTGATCCTCAGGAACCGGCAAGCGGTTACAAAAAATTGCAGTGGGAAAAAGAAACGCTCGGTCTGTATGTCAGCAGTCACCCGCTTGCAGGCTTAAAAAAATATATTGGCAAGAAAGCACGGCTCATCGAGAGTCTTTCCGGTGATGACGTCGGGCGCAAAGTGACGGTTGCGGGCATCGTAGAGGCTACGAAAGTTCTGCACACGAAAAAAGGTGAAAGCATGGCGATCATTACTCTGGAAGATCCAACGGGCAAGATCGAAGTGATGCTCTTCCCGCGGACCTATATGCAGTACAAAGATATGCTGGAAAAGTCAGATTCGATCATGGTGATGGCCGGCACGCTCGATATGCGCATGGGCGCTCCGCAGCTCAAGATGGAAGCAATGAAGTGTGCGTCACTGGAAACGATGGTGAAGAATGCCAAAGCATCTGGCATGTTCAATGATGATGAAGCAATGAATTGGCGTGCGGCGAGTCGTCAGACCGAAGAGACCGTAGAGGTTGTCAGTGAAGAAGGCGAAGTGTTAGCAGCCGTTACTGTGCCCGTAGATTCTGTAGCGCCTTCCGTAGATCCCGTGAATACGGAGATCTCCATCCACACTATCACTCTCCCCGCCCGCGCACCGAGAGAATTGCTACTGGAAGTGAAGTCGGTCTTTGAGACGTTTCCGGGACCTGAAAAAATTCAGCTCAAAATTGGTACCGAAATTGTCCCCGTGGGTCTCACCGTTACTATGTCTCCGATTTTTGAGAAGCGGATAGAAGAAGCTGTCAAAAAGTACACTATTACAGCATGAAGATTATTCACGAATCTCCGGAGGCACTGGCTGAAGCAGTGACAGTTCTCGAGGCAGGAGGCGTTGTTATTCACGCGACGGAAACCTGTTACGGCATCACGTGTGATCTGACCAACCCCAAGGCTCTGGAGCGACTGTTTGCCGTGAAGCAGCGTCCGCTGGATCAGCCCGTTAGCGCACTTTTTTCTTCTCTCGAAGAAGCGCAAAAATACGTCATATTTTCAGACAAAGCACTTTCACTCGCAGAAAAATACTTGCCCGGCCCACTGACATTAGTCCTCCCTCCTGAAAAAAATCCCCCGTTTCCGATCTCTGTATGCCCTCAGCCACTCTTCACTCTTCACTCTTCATTTCTCATTTCATCAATCGGCGTTCGCCTCTCTTCTCATCCCTTCGCTCAAGCTCTCGCCCTCGCCTTCGGCAAACCCATCGCTACAACGTCAGCGAACCTGCATGGCAAACCAAATCCGTACGCTGTAAGCGAGATAGAGGCTCAATGGGCGCAATCTTCACAGCTGCCCGATCTTGTGATCGACTCCGGCCTTCTCCCCATCGCTCCTCCCTCTACTGTTATTGAGGTCATCAGTGACAGCATTCGTGTTCTTAGGCAGGGGGATGTCATCGTCGATCCCCCAAATATGCGCTAGGCTACCCCCATGCACTGCCTCCGTTGCAAGCACGAAGATACGGCCGTTATTGACTCCCGCCTCACAGAAGACGGGCGTGCCATCCGCAGACGGCGTGAGTGCGGCAAGTGTGAACATCGTTTCACAACATTCGAGCGGCAGGAACTCGCATCACTCATCGTCATCAAACGTGATGGAACCCGTGAGCCGTACAGCCGCACCAAGCTCGAGCGTGGCATATGGATCGCGTGCACCAAGCGTCCGGTCACCCAGAAGAGCATTGATAAAATGCTCTCGGACTTAGAAGAAAAATGGGGCAAGAACAAAGAAGAAGTCGAAAGTGCGACCATCGGTAAAGATGTCATGTTGGCGCTCTCGAAGCTCGATAAAGTTGCCTACATCCGGTTTGCCTCCGTGCATCGGGAATTTAAAGACGTGGAGGAGTTTAAAAAAGAACTGGGAAAATTTTTTACATAGCCATTAGCCACTCATCACTTATACTCTCCCCACATGTTACGTACTCACACCTGCGGCGAACTCACGGCTAAGAACGCTGGCTCCTCTGTAACGCTGTGCGGTTGGGTCAACACGCGTCGTGACCACGGTGGCTTAATTTTTCTTGATGTCCGAGATCGCTACGGTCTTACGCAGGTTGTTGTGCATCCTGAAACCGAGAAAAAAGTTTTTGCACTCGCTGAGACTATCCGTCCTGAGTGGGTTATTCAGGTAACGGGTACAGTTTCAAAACGTCTGAAGGGATCTGAGAATCCGAAAATGCCAACGGGTGAGATCGAGATCAACGTTGAGAAACTAGAAATCCTCAGCCGTGCCAAAACACCGCCTTTTGAGATTGATAGTACGACTCCGGTAAATGAAGAGCTGCGTTTACAGTACCGCTATCTGGATCTTCGGACTGCAAAAATGCAGAAGAACATTGCGCTTCGTTCAAAAGTCTTCCAGATCATCCGTCAGTATTTCACGGAGCAGGATTGCTTGGAGATTGATACACCGTGCCTCATCAAAGGCACACCGGAAGGCGCTCGTGAATATATCGTCCCCTCTCGTGTGTATCCCGGAAACTTCTTCGTGCTTCCACAAAGTCCGCAGCAGCTCAAGCAGCTGTGTATGGTCGGGGGCCTCGACCGTTACTTCCAGATTGCACGTTGCTTCCGTGATGAAGATTTGCGTGGCGACCGTCAGCCGGAATTCTTGCAGCTCGACTTTGAGATGAGCTTCTGTGAGCAAGCCGACGTTCAGCGCATCATTCAGGGGTCGATTGAAAAGATTCTCAAAGAATGCAGCTCCAAAAAACTAAAGTGGGGCAAAGTAGAAACGTTTACGTGGCAACATGTGATGGATACGTATGGATCCGATAAGCCGGATCTGCGGTTTGACCTTCCGATCGTCGACGTGTCGGACATCAGCAAAGGCTGTGGATTTAAAGTATTTGAAGAAGCTCTTATGCTGAAATCCGGCGTTGTTCGTGCTCTCAGGGTGCCGGGTGGCGCAGAACTCTCACGCAGTGAGATCGATACCTGGACAGCACTTGCACGCGAGCTGAGGGCCAAAGGACTCGCATACATTCTCTTCAAAGAAGACGGTCCGCAGTCGCCGCTCCTGAAGTTTTTCAAAGACGGTTATCTGGAGCAATTACAGAAAGCCACCGGTGCCAAAACTGGTGATGCACTGTTCTTTGGTGCTGATACAGTGAAAATCGTCTGTGCGTCACTCGGGCGCATTCGTCTGGAAGCTGCGAAGCGTTTCAGTCTTATCGATGAATCAACTCACGCACTCTTCTGGGTCACTGAGTTTCCGATGTTTGAAGAGAATGACGACGGCTCACTCACCTTCAGTCATCACCCGTTTACGAGCCCGAATATCGACGAATGGAAGCGACGCAAAGAAGCACCGTTGTCTGTGCATTCCATCTGCTATGACTTAGTTCTTGATGGCTATGAGCTGGGCTCGGGCTCGATTCGTATTCATGATCCGATACTCCAATCAGAAGTGTTCGAAATGCTCGATATTTCTCCTGAAGATCAAAAGAAACGTTTCGGCCACATTCTGGAAGCATTCTCATACGGCGCTCCTCCTCATGGTGGGTTTGCCTACGGCATTGACCGGGTGGTGATGATTTTGGCCGGTGAGCCGAATATTCGTGAAGTCACACCATTCCCCAAAGACCAGAAAGCCAAAGACCTGATGCTCGGTGCTCCGGCGCCGGTTCCAGCTGAGCAGCTGAAGGAGCTAGAAATTCAAGTGGAGGAGAAGATCTAAAAACGGCTCTAGCTTGAGCTCGGCTATCTTTTATAGGACATACATTTGACGTTTTTTCAGCAGTCGGTACAAATGGGGCATGCAAGAATCTAAGAATGTTAATATCGGTATTATTCGTTCGCCCAACGCTTCCTACACCCGAGCGTATAATCGACTTCTGACCGAACAGAGTGGCGCTACCTATTTAAGCGATACACAGTATGACCAAAATCTCAGTAATCGGATCGATGATCTACGTGCAATGTTTGAAGAGGCTGCAGATGCAGTCGGAGTGAAATTTGCAGTGACGGAGTACCAACTTCATGAAGACGACCATGGTCTGGAAATTATGAATAAAAAGCGCAAGAGACTCATGGAAGCAAATGATATTTTGGCTACAGTAGATCCAACACCAAGCAGGTATAAGTTTGTGACACGATCATCACCACGCCATCCACTCCAGCGCTCGGTCGTAGCATTCACTCATCAGGCAGAGGTGATGGATGTCATATCTCTACTCAGAACCAACACTGTGCCGCTCATCCAAGGAGCGCTCAGAGGATATGTTCAACGGGTCTTCGCTCTTCACTTGCCGCTCAATGACGAAGTGGCAGCGGGCAAGTATCAAGGGAACGTATCGGTCGTGACCATGGCGGTACGATATCCATGCATTGAACCACAGAAATATTTCGATTCCCCGTACACTCTCAAGGTTCTTGATGAAGAAGATCCGCTTTCGCAGAAAAAGAATAGGCACTATCTCTGCGAACCCGAAGAAGAAATCTGAAAAGAAGGGCGATAGGTAGGCCACAAACCATTTTCGTGCTATAATGATGCGATATGAATCCACAGGATGATACTACTGTATCCGGCTCTGTTCCTCTGCCTACTAATCCCGGAAACAGGGAGCAGGAAATTATGCGAGCTGCGGAACTTGGCAGACAGCGCTCCGAATGCGAACAGGACATCAAAGATACGATTCGCAAAAACCGTGAGGCTGAAGAAAAACGTGCACATCTTTCTGCTGCGACGGAAGGCATGAAGAAAGAAGAAGTAATAGAACACAAAAAAGAATACCGAGGGATGATCAAGAAGCGGGAACAAGAATTGGCAGATGATAAGAAGAGGCGTGAAAAACAAGCCCAGCTCATCATGTCGGCGCAGAAAGTTCATGAGGCCAAACGGAAAGTACAGCAAGGCTACATGAAAGAATTACATGAAACATCGCTCATAAAACAGCATCGAGAAAAGCGCCAGCGTGAACTGGAGGCCGAGCAAGAGCGTGAGTACAAGAAAGCTGAATATGACCATCGGATGCAGATGCAAACCGCTGAGCATGCTGATTCCGCCAGAAAAACAGCGTATGAGCACGAAGCAAAGGATCGTAAAACGTTGATTGATACCGACGTCAAAACCCATGAGTATCATCTGGAAGAATGGAAAAGAAGCCGGATGCTCCGAGTGGACAACGAATCAATGCAGCAACTCCATGCAGCGACTAACGTGCAACATAAAGTGAGGCGTCAGAAAGTGGAGAATGAGTGGAACGAACGTAAAACAGGGATTATTCAGGAAGCGACTCGTCGTAAAAACGAGATCGATAATGATTTTTATGGCAAAAAAGCACAGTCCGAATCAGAATTGCGACGCATGATTCACCAAAGTGACACGGAGCTAGCGCATAAGAATGAAGAGATTGAACAGAAGTACAAAAAACTACAACGAGACTTGCTGATGTAAGTAAAGCGATACTCTCGATCTTTCGGTACACTACACATATGCCCAGGTGGCCCTTCGGATCTCTCAGGGTAAACTCCATGGCAGACACACATCATCGACAGTCACCTGCCCAGGTGGCGAAATGGCAGACGCGCCAGCCTTAGGAGCTGGTATCCGCAAGGATATGGAGGTTCAAGTCCTCTCCTGGGCACCATTCGATTCGTCCGCCTCAGGCGGACTCCCCTCACGGTAAACCATCAAGGCTCACATAGAGAGAAGTTACGGAACCCGTCACGATCTCATAATGAACCTCGCAGCCGAGACGCCGCGTCTCGGTTTATCATGCCAAGCCATCAGGGCTCGTACTGAGAGAAGCGGAGTGTTCAACCTTGTCCTGCTTGCCCACCGTAGCTTTAGCGAAGATGGGAGATCACGAGGATTCCTTTCCTAGGCACCATATTTACTGGGGCTACTTAGCCTTTATTTCTTTCAAAACCCTTTGAATATTCGTCTTCATTGTCTCAGTTTCATCATTATAATTGATGGCTATGTTATTATCACTTAGTGCGCATGTTCCATACAATGTAACAAGATAGATACTCTTACCATCCAATTCCTCCTTCCCAATCTCTGTCAGAACCTTTGTAATCTTTACCAGATTCGTCTGAACACCCACAGCATCAGCTGGATTAATCCCGAAGCTTGTTATCCCTAAACTTCCCCTCAGGTCTTCAAGAGAAGTTTGGAGTTCCTTAAGCTGATGTATTTCTTTCAAAACCCTTTGAATATTCGTTTTCATTGCATCAGTTTCATCATTATAATTGATGGCTATGTTATTATCACTTAGTGCGCATGTTCCATACGATGTAACAAGATAGATACTCTTACCATCCAATTCCTCCTTCCCAATCTCTGTCAGAACCTTTGTAATCTTTACCAGATTCGTCTGAACACCCACAGCATCAGCTGGATTAATCGCGAAGCTTGTTATCCCTAAACTTCCCCTCAGGTCTTCAAAAGTAGCTTCTAGGCTTTTATTCGTTACCTCAGTGGGCGCTGGCTCTGGCGGAGCGGGAGTAGGAGTCTCAGTCGTAGTTTGCGGCTCTAATGCCTTCCTAGCTTGTTTGCACTTTTCAAAATTCTGTTGTATCTCCTCTAAATCAGACTTCAAATTCTTTTGATCTGCTTCCTCTGTCTCTTCTTCAATCTTAGTTTCTAACTTTGGAATGATTTCGTTCCATATAATTTCAGCTTCGTCATATTGTCCTAACATAACGAGGACACAAGCTTTTGTATCCTTAAATATCAAATTATCGTGATCATTTTTTAATGCAGTCTCAATACAGTTGAGCGCAGTACGCTTTTGTTCTACGGTTGGCGAGGCAAGATGGGTGATAGTGTATGCGTATAGGTTGAGTTCATCACCACCAATAGCCTCTGCAGATTCGGGATCCATGATCTTTTCTAACTGAGTGAGAACTTCATCATATTTCTGCTCCCCGAAGAGCTGTTTTAATGTATCTTTGTCCATTTTTTCTAATACACTCGTAATATTGCCATGTATATCAAAAAATACTTTTGCAACCAGTGCTCCTTTTCGTACAAACAAAGCCGGAGTCATGATTCTTTTGTCTGTAATAATTACTAGCGAATATGCTAACGTAGTTGAGTCTGGATTTAAAAACTGAACTACCTCCATCGCATAGTCTGTGGAGTTAATTTGCGTTGATAACCTTTTAGATACGGCTGACATAAGAGCTTCGTATCGCGCTTCGCTAGGCTCAATAGTTAGGTCGCCTTTAAAAGCTTTAAGTGTTTCAACAAGCTCCTGATTTGAGCTATCATTTGACGTTCCATCTAATTTGTCAGTCGTCTCTGGCCCTCGTTTAGCAGGCTCCAGTTTTACTCCTCCTGACGCTAACAATAGAGCTGCCCTAACTTCCTGCTTCTTAGCCTCTTTGTCGCTTCCACTGGCATCAATGGAAATATATGCACCACTGCTATTAATCCACGCATTCGTGGGTACTTCATCGATATAAATTATCTTACCGCTGAGTTCCTTTCCTAGTTCTTCTACTACTTGCAGAAGGAAGGCATGGTTATCCGTTACAAGTTTTTTAGCAGTTGTAACAACAAGAATATCTTTGATGGCGTACTTCTTTTTTACATCATCGAACTTTGAATCTAATTTCTTAAGTTCATCTATTTCTTTCATACTCGATTCTAGCTTTGTTTCCATTTCCTTTTCTAACTCATTGTAATTAATATGCAGATAATTCGAAGTAAGGACTGGCCAGTCTCTTGGATGGAACCTGATAGTCTCCCCTTCTAACTGATTTTTGTATTTCGACAATACCTTTTGAATAGTTCCCATTTTTTTTAGCAAAGCACCGTTATCATTTCCTTCATTTTTAATCGCTTTGAGCTTATATGTTGTTATTAAATTGTTAAAAATATCTTCTAGACTAAGGGTTTCTGCTTTTTCTTCTTTCGGTAGAATCGCTCTAATCTTCGCTATTATAATATCTTTATTTGTATCTTTAGAAGAAATGCCAATTTTTTTACTATCCTCTGATACATACGTGTCGCTAGTAGTGAAATAAATTTCTTTACCACTGAGCTCTGTTCCTAGTGTGCCTATAACTTCCTGGAATAGGGTAAGCTTACCCTCTACTAATGTTTCAGCTTCTATTAGAACGAAAATATTTTTGATTCCATGTTCCTTTTTTAATGCATCGAACTTGGAATCTAATTTCTTAAGTTCGCCCGTTTTTTTTAAACTCGATTGAAGTTTCGTCGTCATTGTCCCTTCTGCGTCATTGAAAATAATAGCAACATTTTCCGAAGTATAAGCACACGCTTCTTCACTACTGAAGATAATATTCTTTCCTATTAATTGATCTTTAACATTCAACATTGCCGCTTGAATAGTTGCCATACTTTTTAGTAAATCATCCTCATTTACTCCGATATACTGAATATTTTTAAGTTTATATTTTTCTTTTAAATCATTTATCATTGTTTCTAGACTAGGAGTTTCTTCTTTCTTTTCACCTGCATCATCTCCCCTTATTTCCTCTGACGGTTTCTTGAAAAGTTCGTCCAATTCTGCTGCATTTAAATACTCGGTATAAATCACGGTTCCGCCTTGGTCATTCTCGTCTAACAAACGTATTATTGCTCCTCCAACACTCAACTGCGGAATGAGTGCTTCTACTACCTCTTCACACGATCCTTGCGCCAAAATCAGCAATTTCTCAATTTTTGATAAATTTACACCAATTCTCACTGTATTATCTTTGATATCGATTTCAAAAGTTTCTATAAATTTGTCTTTATTATCTGACAGCAGAGTTTTAAATTTTTGTTTTGCATGGTCGAATTGTTCCTTTGTCATAGAAGGAAGACTCGTCATGTTGCTTAGTTTTTCATTGAGTGTATTTGCATTCACCAAAGTTGCAATGCGCTGACGAACGCTTGCTTCATTCAGTGACTCATCTTCCTTTTCCAGATCTCCCATATAGTCCTTCGTCGCTCTCTCTGTAAGCTCTTTCTGTATTTTCTCATTTTCTTTTTTTAGCTTGTTTAATTCTTTAAGTAACGTTCCCCGTGCCTCCATTTTTTCATCCATTTTGTCTTTCAGGTCTCTCAGAGGTTTTTTTTCTTTATCCGTACTCTCTTCCAACGTTGCTGTCTTTTCATCAAGCTCTTTTTGAATCTCCAAAATCTCTGCATCAATTTTCTCTCCTTCTGTTGAGATAGACTTTATTCGCTCATCGTTCTTTTTCATCTTTTCCTGTAATTGCTCTTTAGTCATGTCTCCTAGTTTTTCCTCCTCATCCTCCTCCTTTTTCTCTTCCTGCTCTTCCTTCTTTTCTTCCCCAGCCTTTCCCTCTTTATTCCACAGCGACTGAAGCAACTTAATAAGAGCCATGAGAGCCGGGATGAAACGCGCCAGGCCATTTTTTGGAAGCATTTTGACGTCCTTATCAGGTGTTTCACTCCCTAGGTTACTATTCGGAATATCCACGCCTTGCATGATCAACTCCCTTTCCAGACTGTTTTGTAGTTCTACATCCTTCTTTGCGATGGCATCTTTACGCTTCGTGAGAATATCGAGAATAGTATTTTTCGTAGGCTCTGTTTCTTCTCCCAATGTGTAAGCTTTGGCGTTCTCATCATCCTCATATTCTGAGGATAATAATGGTTCTCCAAAATGCTTCAGAATGTGTTCAAAGATAACTTTTTCAGCGGGCGTGAGTGCTAGTGCCGTTGTTAGTTTTTCTACAGCATTTTTTTCATCTGTTGATAGTGCGTTCAGAGCAGCTTCATCGAGTGTTTCATTCGTTCGGAGAAGTTTGGTCCAAATTTCTATCCCCTCGTTCATCTCTGGCTTTCCTACTATTGCTGTTACTATTTTTCCCATCCATCTGTTCACAATATCTTTATCTTGCGTGTCTAAATACGCTGTAGCTTTTTGTACGAAATCTCTTATAGCGGGTGGTAGGTGCTCATGACGATTTGTCGGTTGGAAATTGCTAGGATATGGATCTGTTGCATAAGGACTCCTTGAAGTTGCCCCGTCCGGTA
Organism: Candidatus Peribacteria bacterium; assembly: GCA_943357915.1. GTDB lineage: Bacteria > Patescibacteriota > Gracilibacteria > Peribacterales > Peribacteraceae > JAGORY01. Next base: position 19,265 of record CALRGQ010000001.1, on the reverse strand, counting down.
CACAGGGATCACAATTTGGAGTTACTTTTGGTTTACACGGATTCGTGTCGGTAGGTGCTGCCCCTCCTCTTCGCACACCTGTGATGTCGTATGCGGAGTCTGCCATGTCCGGCTTTTGGAACTTCCATTGTTTGATATCTTCTATAATGCTCATGAGCTGTTGGTTCAGAGAGAGCCACTCTGCTCGTGCAGCATTTAGAAATTCTGTTTGCTGCTTTATTTGTTCATGAATATCAGCAATAAATCCTTGGTCTTTTGATCTGCGAGCGTCTGTGTTCAGATATCTAATTTTCGTTTCACGTGCTTTTTTTGTTTTCCCAGCCACAGTACGTTGCCCGAAAATTTCCTTTCGCATGGCCACCATTTTCGGTAGTGCTTGCTCCCACTCCATGTGAAGGCGTGCCAGATTTTCGACAATAAGTGCGTTTGACTCAGCATAAACGTCTTCATTAGACATTGTGTCGAGATCTTCAGGTTCCGCTGCAGTCTCTGGGCTACCTGTCTCTACGTGTGCCGGTTCTGGCTTGAAGCTATCAGCCAAACCAAAACACAGAAGCCTTTGTTCCCGGATGTCCGATGATGAAAAGACATTACGCATCATGGGAATTCTGGGGATTCGTAGAAGGCTCAGCTGCAAACGCAGCTTCTAGCTCAAGCAGATCATTTTGCTCACCTTCCCGATACGTCGTCTCAAACGACTTTGTTGCGGCTGCGGTAAAATGCTTGATCGCACGTTGCAGTGCACTCATATAACTCGCAAAGGCTTCATGATATTGCTTATAGGCCTTAGCGTATCGCAATGCTCGTTTCTTTCTTTCCTCAGGCGTTTCCTGTGCATATTTTTCTGTGAGTGTTTGTAGCGCGGACGTCATAAGTTCGGGTTCGATTGTCTCCATGATCTGGTCATACAGCACCCGAGGATTCGGAAGAATGGGAAGCCCGGATGGAAATGTGCCAATGGCGATAGGGTTTACCTGAGACAGATATGTGTGTGAATTTCTAAGTATTATACCAAAAAACAGACTTTTATTCAAACGGATACCTGCGTTTTGAGATATATGGATTATAATGCAGCCATGCACCAACGCCTTTTCGCCCTTTCATTACTTTTGCTTCCACTGACGGCCTTCGCTCTTGAGCTGAAGCCTGCAGATTTCTATTCCGATGTTCGCGCTAATTCCAAGGAAGCGCCAGGTATCAATCTGTTAACCCGTGAGGGCATCGTGCAGGGCTATGGTGAAAGTCATTTTGGTCCGAATCGCCTCATTAACCGTGCAGAATTCCTCAAGATCGCGATCCTCGCGAGTCCGGATGGATATCAGCCAGACATGTCAGGTCAGGGCTGCTTTCCGGATGTAAAAGGCACCGATTGGTTTGCCCCATACGTTTGTGCTGCTAAAGCTGCTGGCATCGTCAGTGGCAATGCAAATCCCAAAGTGTCACAAGATCAGTGGACATTTAATCCTGGTGATACTGTGACCTATGATGCCGCGCTCAAGATGCTGGTACTTCTCTATCGTTACCAAATCCCTAATGTGGGCGGCACGGATTGGGCCCAACCGTACTACAAGGCAGCCGCAACCAAAGGCGTGGATCTTCCCATCCGTATCACCTTTGGTACTCCGATGACTCGGGGCATGACCGCACGTCTGGCGGGAGCATTTATCGCTGAAAAAGCGGGGCAACTGGAACAGTATCGTCTGGCAGAATCCGGCATCTATACATCTTCCCACTCTTCCTCTTCATCGAGCAGTTCATCTTCGTCTTCGCTTTCATCGTCTTCCTCATCCTCAAGCGTTTCTTCTTCCACCCCTACGTCTTCATCCTCCTCATCCGTCGCGTCGCTCTTCACACTTCCCTCCGTCAGCCACTTTCTCATCCCTGGCACAACCACTGATGCCATCGCGGACGGTGTGGTCCGTAGCGTCGGCGAGACGGCCAAAGTGCAGATCGTACAGGTGAAACTGTTTAACGAAGTCCGATCGATCGACTATCTTGAACTCGTGACCGAGAAGGGCGAGGTCATTGCGAAACTTCTGCGACGAACCACGACCGATACGACCGATTATAAGCTGACTTTTGAGGCTCAATTTCAGCCGGAGAGTCAGTTTACGATCCCAAAAGATACAGACGTTCGTATCGTGCTTCGCGCGATCATCCGTTCGGCCAGCAATGCGGGCTTCTCGGATGAGCTGCTGCAGGTTCGTACGATGTCGGTAACAATGAAAAGTGAGGCAACAAACCAAACGATAAATGCGTCGATCAGTGGCCCATTCCCGAAGCATCAGACAGCATTCGGACGCATAACAGGCGTGACCCGTGCGTCGCCCGTCACTGCACCCCTTATTGCCGGTGCGAATACGCTGATTGGTACTTACTCCTTCAGTAGTTCTGTTCTTGATGGTAAGAATCTCAAACTTCGTCAGCTTACGTTCTCGCTCGTCAAAACTGGTTCCGTCAGTGTGAGCAACTGGACGCTCGTTCATCGTGCGTCGGGCGCTAGTGTTACGTGTAGCACCAATGATCAAACCATGACCATCACCTGTGCACTTCTTGAGCAATCTGTCGGAGCGTTCACAGCAAATACGCCACTCCTTCTCGATCTAAAAGCGACGGTTTTTGTACCTGCCGGCACAAATGACTCCGTTCTGGAAACGTCGCTAGATGCCACCGGTTCACCTGAGGCGCTCGGCAGCGTGGAATGGACTGATGAATCAGGCATTTTCCGGTGGATCGAGGGCATTGCTCCGGTGGCAAAGGGCACGCGACTTCAATAATTTCTACAAAAACGCACCCTGCAGCATGTGCGGAGTGCATTTTTGTATAAGGTTTTTTCGCTTAAGCGATGTGGTTACTAACGGCTACGATGAGGAACGCACTTGCGAACGTGGTCCAGAGAGTAGCGAGGACAAGGAGCTTCTCGCTGTGCTCCTTACCTAAGAGATTGATGCTCATATATATGTGTATGAGTAGGAAATAATACACATACTATACCATATATATTGCTATTTTGCAATAACCTTCCGTAGATCATCAGACATAGCTACAGCAGCTTTTGAGGCTTCTTCCTTCCAGTCTTTTGCTGCGGAAGCATACAAAATGCTCCGGCTGGCGTTCACGATGGCTCCGGTGCCATCCGGCAAGAACCCCAGTGCAGCATCTGCAGCAGTTCCTCCCTGAGCACCAAAACCAGGAATGAGAAACGGAATGTGTGGCATCAATGTTCGCAAGTACTTCATTTCCTCTGGATATGTAGCACCCACGACTGCGCCCACACAGGAAAGATTACTTTTTGGACCAATGTTCTGTGCTCCCCAACTTTCTACCAATTGCGCCACGTGTTCGTGCACGACTTCATCTCCGATGGGCAAATCCTGAATGTCGCCGGAACTTTCATTACTCGTTTTTACAAGGACGTAGATACCGCGGTCATTCTTCACGCAGCGTTCGAGAAAAGGCGTCACGCCGTCCGAACCAAGATACGGCGTCACGGTGAGCGCATCAATCGGGCTTGAAGCACTGAGATACGCATCGGCATACGCTTCACAGGTCGAACCGATGTCGTTTCTTTTAGCGTCGGCAATCACGATCAGATTTTTTTTCTTGGCGTACTCACATACTTCAAAAAATACTTTCATCCCTTCCCATCCAAGTAGCTCAAAATATGCGAGCTGTGGCTTCACCGCTGCGGCGGTTTCCGCAACTGCATCGATGATTCCAAAACAAAATTCCTTCACGCCATTCACATCTTTAGAAATGCCATCAGGAAGTTTTGAGATGACTGGATCAAGCCCCACGCAAACTGGAGAGGTGTCAGATATCCGTTGCTGGAGACGATCGGCGTAGTGCATTGTAAGGAGTGTAGGAGCGTGATGAGTGAAGTCACAAGCGAAAATGCTGCCTAAGTCAAAAGTCGTAAGTCAAAAGTCATAAGTTACTCTTTTTATTTCGAGTGGTTTGGATACTAGAAACAAGCATCCGAATAATCTCTTCGATCTTATGATAACTTTCTGTACTGCTTCCGTATGAAGAATCCTGAATGAGGTGTAACCAGTATCGTGTTTCATTTGCTTCTTTCAGGGCAATAGAGAGTTTGGAAATAAAATCTGCAGAACTTTGAGCTTGCTGTGCTTCAGTGATGTTAGCCCCAATACTAGTAGCAGAACGTAGCAACTGTTTACTTAAAACATACTCTTTTCTCTGTTCCATGAGTGTTCGGCAAAACCGTATGATATCCAGTGCAAAGTAATAAGATTTCTCGTGAAGTGGCCCCGAAAATTTGATGGTAGCAATCATATCATGGCGGATAGAATTAACATTCACTTATGACTTACGACTTTTGACTTATGACTAAACACCTACCTGTTGTCTGTACTGCAGCGCTTCAGCAACGTGTGTAAGACAAATATCGTCACTATCAGCTAGGTCTGCGATGGTACGTGCGACTTTGATCGTCCGATGATACGTGCGGGCGGAGAAGTTTAGTTTTTCAGCGGCTTGCTTTAGGAGTGCTTGGCTTTTTGGGTCGAGTGGACAAAATTTTTCAAGATCTCGCACCGTCATTTCTTTATTTGTTGAGAATCCTTGTTTTTGAAAGCGCAGAGCTTGGCGTTCCCGTGCAGCTGTCACGCGCTTGCGGATCATTGCACTTGTTTCGGCTTTCGGGTCGCTTTTTCGTTGCAGGTCGGCGATTTCCACTGGCTGTACATCGATGGTGAGATCAATACGATCAAGGAGTGGTGCCGAAATTCGCCGCTTCATTTTTTCTGTTGAAGAAGCACTGTACTGCGGCGGATTCATGGCGCCGACGAGGATAAAATCTGCCGGAAATGTCACCGTCCCCTGCGCGCGGTTGATCGTAATTTTTCGGTCTTCCATCGGCTGCCGCAGTACTTCCAACACTTGCGGCGGAAATTCAGCAAGCTCGTCTAAGAAAAGAACCCCGCGGTGCGCGAGTGAAATTTCACCCGGCATCGGGTGTTGCCCACCACCCACGATGGCAACGCCGCTGGCCGTATGGTGCACCGTGCGGATGGGGCGTTCACTGATGAGCGGCGTTGAGGTTGGTAAAAGATTCGCCACTGAGTAAATACCGGTGATTTCCAGTGATTCTTCCTGCGTCAGGGGTGGCAGAATTCCACGTAGAGCTCCCGCAAGCAGTGTTTTACCGGAACCTGGTGCGCCGGAGAGGAGGACGTTATGGCCGCCCGCTGCCGCTATTTCTAGCGCGCGTTTGGCAAGCGCCTGTCCGCGGACATCGGCGAAATCAATGATGTTTTGTGGCATCTCCGGAGCACAGGCAGGTGGCAAAATGACCGGCGGTGTCATCGTTCCGGATAAACACGCGACGACATCTTTCAGATGATCAACTGCGATCACCTTGAGCCCTGGAATCAGCGCTGCCTCCGGACCGTTGGCTGACGGTACGACGATAGACGTAAGGCCGCGCTTCACACATTCCAGTGCACATGCAAGAACGCCTGAGACATGCCGAAGCTTTCCATCGAATGCGAGCTCGCCAATGAATGCGGTTGTACTGATAACTTTCTGTGGGATATCGATGACCGCATTACTCTGGAGAATGCCGAGTGCGATCGGGAGATCAAACCGCGAACCAGCCTTACGAATATGTGCCGGAGCCAAATTTACATTCGTGATGCGCCCCATCGGGATCCGGTAGCCTGACGTTTTCATCGCCATGATGACCCGTTGCTTACTTTCTTGTACTGCCATATCACCAAGGCCGACGATGAGGAACTTTGGGTCACCTGAGGTGGGCATAACACCAATTTCAACGTCGATTGGTTGTGCGCCGACACCGACGGTGGTGAAGGAAGTGAGCTGTGTAAGCATGAGAATGGGAGAAGAGGATGCAGATGCTATGGTGTACTTTCGTACACCTTTACGCAAGCCCATTCAGAAGACGCCAGAGGCGGACTATGGTCTGATGTCCCTGATGACAGCCAGCACACAGGAGACCGGACGGCGTGGAGAGCTACTCGCTGTAGAGTATCTGCGCTTACAGAAATTTCAGATTCGAGAGCAAAATGTTCGGTTCGGTCGTTTCGAGCTCGATATCGTGGCCTATGATCCGCAGGAAAAAATGATTGTGTTTGTGGAAGTCAAAACGAGATCTCGTTTTGATGAGCGGTATCCTATTCGCACGGCAGTTGACCGGAGAAAACGACATGCCTTGCAGCAAGGAATTTTTCGGTGGGTGCATCATCACAACTACGATGGTCCTGCGAGGATCGATATTGTGTGTGTCGCAGAAAATCGGGTTGTTGATCATATCGTCAATACCGGCGCTGTTTTCTACTAACAGTAGAAGATAACAAATATTTTTTGTCACACTGGCAGGAACATGTCTTGTGCGTGCAAGAAATTCTTCTTAATGTCGTCTTAATCACAGACGTGTATTTTTCATCTTTCCAGAAGTTCTTATGAATATCCTTTTGATTGAAGATCAGGAAAAGCTGGCCGCAAATATCTCAGAGTTTTTGAAAACGGAAACCTACGTTGTGACCGTGTGTCATGATGGCAAAGACGGATTTGAAAAAGCGATGACACAAGAATTTGATCTCATCATTCTCGATATTAACCTGCCCGGCATGGACGGTTATGTCATCTGCACCATGCTTCGTGAGAACCGCAAAAATATGCCGATCCTCATGCTGACGGCCAGAGCCAAACAACAGGAAATCGTCCACGGTCTGAATATCGGCGCCGATGATTACCTGACGAAGCCGTTTGATTTAGATGAATTACTCGCTCGCGTACGTGCGCTTTTGCGGCGCAAAGGAGAGGAGAAAACACCGATCCTCCACACTGGCAATATCACCATGGACACGAATACGCGTGAGGTCCGCAAGAACGACATGAAGGTGTCACTCTCGCCGCGTGAGTACGCATTGTTTGAGTACTTACTTCGCACGAAAGGCCGCGCGCAACAACGTCCAACCATTTTGGAGCACGTGTGGGGCGGACGAGATGACCTCATGTTTTCCCAAACCGTGGATGTCCACATTGCCTATCTCCGGCGTAAGCTCGGCAAGAGTGTCATCGAGACTATTCCCGGACAGGGCTACATGATTCCAGCCTCTGTATAAGCCAGACTTGCTCGCCTCCCTATGTTCAAACGCATCAGTTACACGATCGCACTGCAGTTCACCGCATTCGTGCTTGGGCTTTTTCTTCTCAATGGCATTATTTTCCTTGCTGCAGACATCACCAATGCGCGTCGTCAGACTCACTTTCGTCTCACACGAGAATCCTCCGTAGTCCTGAAGCAAATCGAAAATCCTCGGTTTCCCGAGCTCCATCTCGAGGATATACCGATATCGATGCATGAACGTATTCGGTTCGTCGGTGCTTCTGGTCAGACGCTCTATGCCGGACGATTTTTTGCTGATGTGCCCTTTATACCAAGGCGGGGATTCACGCGTATGCACATCGATGTAGACGATATGAGCGTCCTGACCGTTCCGGTCATGTCCGGAAGCATACTGAAGGCCTATGCGCAGGTGGCGGATATGGAGCGTTTGCGTCTTGGGGATCTCCCGTTGCGTGCGCTTCTTTACCTTATCGTCAGTATTACCGTGTCCGCGTTGACGTTTGTTGTCGGCATATTTTTTGCACGAAACAGCCTAAAACCAGCCGAAGATATGGTTGAGCGGCTTGAGCAATTTACACAGGATGCCAGCCACGAACTACGGACACCGCTTGCAGCACTGAATTCATCGCTCGATTTGGCATTGAAGACAGGCAAACATCAGGAGGGTCTTTTCTCGGCAAAAGAGGATGTGAAAGACATTACGGTGCTCATTGAGCGGCTTTTGGAGCTGGCGCGGATTGATAAGTTTGTGCTGGAAGATAAGAAAATAGATTTCACTGCACTGGTCACAGATGTCGTAGAAAAGTTTTCTCTGATCGCACGTGACAAAGGTATATCCATAGATACGACGGTTGCCAAGAATGTCCAGGTGCGCGGTGATGCGGCGTTACTAAAGCAAGTTGTCTCGAATCTTCTCATGAACGCTCTTAAATTTAGTGCGTCTGCGGGCACCGTAAAAGCAGTACTGACCAATCGCGAACTCATTATCAGTGATACAGGCATCGGTATCGCCGCACATGATCTTCCGAATATCTTTCATCGTTTTTTTCAAGCTGAAACATCACGCTCCAAAGAAGGGTTCGGCCTCGGTCTTGCGCTTGTTCAGCGCATTGTGGAGCTCCACAACTGGGCCATTCGAGCCGAAAGCGAGCTTGGTAAAGGTACGACGTTCCGGGTCATGTTCCGTACCGCGTAAACATCGCACGCCCCTTAATCCTCTCTTAAGCCCGACGGTTTACAGTAGTCGCGTCCGTTCAGGTCAATGAAAACATTGGACGGACCACCCGTTTTGCATCAGATATGTTCGGATAGGAAGCCACGGAATGGGAGCACTCCGTGGCGGGTGAAAGAGGATCCGCCGATCATTGAGGGATGGTCGGCAGACACAAGAGAGTCCCGAGTGGGACTCTTTTTTGTGGATGATAGTGCGTAAGAATATGTCTTTTCGATCGTCTTCATGTTTGTTACTCCTTCCCTCTCTTCTATGTTACTTGCTCAACGCAATACTCTACTTCTCACCGGCCCTATTCTCGCACTTCTTCTTTGGATGACTGCCGAAGCTGCATTCGCGATGTTTCCAGAAGACATCGGACGCTCGTCGTACAACCCGACATCTGGAGTGAGTTCATCCTCTTCCTCTGTGGCCCCAGCATCACAGACGCCGTTTTCTACAAAAGCGTTTCTCGACGTTCCTTCCAGCCGTTCGGATTATGAAGCTATCGAGTTCCTTCGTACTCGCAATATTCTCAAGGGTGACTACACCGACGGAAAGTATCATCCTGATCAGCGCATTCGCCGTGAAGAATTGGTACAGCTGATGACCAGCGATTTTTTCTTAGGGGACCGTGATAATAGCTGTTTGAATACGACCTCCGCATCACTCTTCCATGATGTCACGAAAGATTCCCGTAACGCTCTCGATATCTGCATCGCATTGGCCAACAATATGATCCGCGGATACCCCGATGGTTATTTCCGCCCGACACGCGCCGTGAACTTTGTGGAAGCTTCCAAGCTCGTCAGCCGCATCTTTAGCACGAGCATGGATTCTGGAGATATTTCCGATCCGCGTTGGTACGCCGTGTACGTCCAGAACCTTTCCAAGCGTAACGGAATTCCTACGAGCATTCGTTTCCTCGCACAGCCGGTCACACGTGGTCAGCTGGCGACGATGATCTACCGCGCCAAGATGAACATTGTGGATCAGCCATCGAAAACTTGGGAAGAGTTGAGCAGGTAGTCTCTTACAATGGGTTTGAACCAGGGGAACACTTTGTTCCCCTGTTTTTTGTGACCCCTCGTTTTTCGTAGAGACGCAAGATTTTGCGTCTCTACGAAAAACTCTTACTACGCAGCAACTACCTCTTCTTCTGTTACCAGTGCAACTTCAGGACTCTTATCCTTAGCACCGAGTAACACGAGGTTATCTACCACGACTTCCGTGCGGTAATGCTTCACGCCTTCGGGCTTTTCCCAGCTGCCGGTTTTCAAGTGGCCTTCCACGTAGACGGGCTTGCCCTTCTTGACGTACTCAGCGCAGAACTCGCCAAGCTTGCCCCACACCACCAGGTTATGGAACTCAGCTTGGGTCTGCTTTTCGCCTTTCACGTCTTTCCAGACGCGGTTGGTGGCCAGACCAAAGGAACAAACAGCTTGCCCTCCAGCGAGGGTCTTGAGCTCAGGATCGTTTGTTGTGTTCCCGAGCAGGGTAACGTTATTCACCGATTTCATAGAGAAATGGGGGAAGAAATAGAATGATCACACTCTAAAATTGACACGTGCCGCTTTCAGGATGTTTTAGAACACTAAAAAGAGACGTGGTTAGTTTAATGGCTTAGATAGGCCAAGAAAGACGTTCTATTGGGTGAAAGCATGTGCCGAAAAACTAGCTTTTCCTCAGGAATCAGTACACCGCGTCGTGCTTTCCTACCATAAGCAGGAAAATCACCGTATGGCCTCCTTCCTCTGTATACAGAATGCGGAGATCGTAACCCGCTGACAGTGATCGTACGCCCTGTTTGGAACCCTTAAGCTTGTGATTGCGGAGCCGAGGATCGAAGGGGTCGACGTTAAACAGCTGCAACGCCAAAATCACACGTTCCTGCTGTTCCTGAGCAAGCTTACGGAACATCCGTTTGAACGCAGATGTGTAGTGGATCAGCATTCTTAGCGGCGAAGATCCTTCATAAGATCGTCGATCGAGGAGAACGACGCTGAAACCCCTTTGCCGCTCTTCGATTGCGCTGCCAGCCGATCGATCTTTCGTAGTTGCTGTGGTGTGTAGACATCATCGGAACTTTCCAGCAGAAACGGGATGCCTCCGACATCAGCAACCTTTGCAAAGAAAACACGGATCGCAGTTGGCGTGTCCATACCAATCTTCCGAAACACTTTCTCTGCGCGTTGGTGCAGACCTGTGTCGAGCCGAACCTGAAGGTTTTTCTGAGCCATTTTTTTTGAGGAGAATACGTTTATGATACCCCACAAATATGCAAAATGCAATGATTGTGCATAGAATATTTTTACTCAATGAATGCCTCCAGCTTTACCCAGTAATACTATCTCCTGAACCTAGTCCTTCATACTTGCTTTCACCCGCATCGTTGCGATGATGCCAGCACGCTCTGCCTCATCAAGCCGGAGTTTGATGTACTTCACGGTCTCCTGGAGATCCGGAATCATTTTGTGTTCTAGTGCGTTGACGCGGCGACGTGTCGTCTCCAGCTCAATGGCCATGTTCTCCGCCTGCTTCTCAATCTCTGCGAGACGGATGAGCGTCTCGAATGCATTGTCGAAAGCATCGATGGCGCGGTCCAGCAGAGTGTTGGTCTGCGAGTAGCCGTAGTTGCGGACGGTGCCTTCTTTTTTCAGTCGAAAGAACGGAATTTTTACACCCATGACGCTCCGTGTCTCTACCGCCAATTCGATCGTCGCTTGCGGACTGCTGAGCGCATTTTCCACTTCGGCATCGGAGAGCCACGCAGACGCCGTAAGAAAGCTCATGAATGCCTGGCCAAGCTCGGCTTCCACACGCATGCGGAGTTCTTTTGCTGATCGAATGGTGACGAGGAACTGTTGCATGAGTCCATCCTGTTTATCTTTCAGGAGTTTATGGCCGCGTTTCGCGGACGTCGTGGAGCGCTTGAGCTCCATGAGTGCCATGCGTGTGGGATTGACGCGGAGAAGGGCCATGAGCAGTGAAAGGTAGAGAGTGACCCCACTTCGCTCCTGAGGGAACTTCGCGGGGCAAGAGGTGAAAAATTGTCGTTACTTTTTCGGCATGTACTTGTCGATATGCGCTGACTTCACACGCTTGAGTTCTGACCGTGGAACGAGTGAGAGTAGCTTCCAGCCGATGCGCAGTGAGTCGTAAATCGAACGGTTCTCCTGTTCGCCTTGCTTGATGAATTCTGTCTCGAATGCAGAAGCAAATGCGAGATATGCTTTATCTGTCTCATTAAGAGATGACTCTCCCAAGATCACTGCAAGCTCGCGGACTTCCACGCCGCGTGCATAACAAGCAGTGAGCTGAGCGTCCATACCCGAGTGGTCTTCACGCGTCTTGCCTTCACCTTGTGCCTTGCCTTTCAAGCGTGAGAGTGAGCCCATCGGGATGACAGGCGGATAGATACCTTTTTGGTGAAGGCTTCTGTCCTGACGGATCTGGCCTTCTGTGATGTATCCCGTGAGGTCAGGGATGGGGTGTGTGACGTCGTCTTCCGGCATCGTGAGGATCGGGATCTGTGTGATGCTTCCCTTCCGACCGCGGATGCGCCCTGCGCGCTCGTAGATCGTTGCTAGATCGGTATACATGTACCCCGGATAGCCGCGGCGTCCAGGCACTTCCTTGCGTGCAGCCGAGACCTCGCGGAGCGCTTCACAGTAGTTTGTCATGTCGGTGAGGATCACGGTGACGTGATAATCTTTTTCATAGGCAAGATACTCAGCGACCGTCAGTGCAAGGCGTGGTGTAGCGATTCGCTCGACCACGGGGTTATCGGCTGTGTTCAGGAAGAGCACGGCGCGAGTGAGCGCACCGGTCTTCTCAAATTCTTGTTGGAAGAATTGCGCCTCTTCAAACGTCACGCCCATCGCCGCGAAGACGACCGCAAACTTTCCGTCTTCCTCTTCACCCACTTCGGCACCCTGAGACTCCACATCTTTCTTCGTGAGCACGCGTGCTTGCCGTGCAATCTGCGCGGCGAGCTTACTGTGTGGCAAACCGGCGCCGGAGAAGATCGGGAGTTTCTGACCACGGACAAGCGTGTTGAGGACATCGATGGTAGAAATACCGGTCTGGATGAAGTCATCGGGAAACTCGCGGGAAGCAGGGTTGATCGGATAACCGTTGATATCGACACGCTTCTCCGGAAGAATTTTTGGCCCTCCGTCGATCGGTTCACCGGAACCGCTGAAGATGCGGCCAAGCATGTCTTCCGACACACCAAACTGGAACGTGCGGCCGAGGAAACGAACAGTCGTGCCTTCAGTCTTGAGTCCCTGCGAGGGTTCAAAGAGCTGGACGATAGCCAGTCCCTTGCGAGATTCTAAAACTTTTCCGACGCGGTGCTCACCGTTTGGTAGGGTGATGTCGCAGAGTTCGTCGTAAGCGACGTCATTGACACCTTCCACCATGAGAAGTGGTCCTGAGATGCTTTTGACTGTTTTGTAGGCGGAGAGAGACATGGGAGTCGGGGGAAGAATGCGGGAGATTAGGCGGTGATCATGAGGCTGCGGACGCTTTCATCAATCATCGTTTCCAGTGTGTCGAATTTCTGTATCTCAGTCTCGGGATACAGGTGCGCTTTCGCGATCTCGTCTTTGATCGGCAATGAACGAAGTTTCTGGAACTCAAAGTCTTCCTGCTCGATGACCGGAACCGCGGCATCCGCAAAGCGGAAGATGGCACGGAGAATGCGGTACTGTTTCTTGATCGACGTGTACGCATCCACGGGATCGTAGGCATTCTGGAAGAGGAAATCTTCTCTAATCATGCGCGCAGTCTCGAGGATCATTTGTTCTTTCGGTGACAGCGAATCGGTACCGACGAGACGCACGATTTCTTCGAGCTTATTTTCCTGCTGCAGAATCGTCAGAGCGCGCTCACGGTTTTTCATGAAGTCTTCGGCAATCGTTCGTCCGAACGTCGCGGAGAGATTTTCAGCATAGAGCGTGTAGCTCTGGAGCCAGTTGATGGCGGGAAAGTGACGCTTGTAGGCAAGACGCGCATCCAGAGCCCAGAAAACTTTCGTGACGCGGAGCGTGTTTTGCGTCACAGGCTCAGAGAAGTCTCCACCCGGAGGGGAGATGGCGCCGATGACGGAGAGAGATCCTTTGCGGTCACCTGCGCCAAGACAGCTCACGGAACCAGCACGCTCGTAGAATCCTGCGGTGCGTGAACCCAAGTAGGCGGGATATCCTTCTTCACCTGGCATTTCTTCCAGACGTCCGGACATTTCGCGCATGGCTTCGGCCCAGCGAGACGTGGAGTCAGCCATCAGAGCGACGTCGTAGCCCATGTCGCGGTAGTACTCAGCAATCGTGATACCGGTGTAGACAGATGCCTCGCGTGCAGCCACTGGCATGTTACTGGTATTGGCGATGAGCACCGTGCGTTTCATGAGTGGTTCACCGCTATTTGGGTCAATAAGATGTGGGAATTCTGTAAGTACTTCGGTCATCTCGTTACCGCGCTCGCCACAACCGATATAAATGATCACTTGTGCGTTGCAATACTTTGCGAGGCTTTGCTGCGTGACGGTTTTGCCGGCACCGAAGGGTCCGGGAATGGCGCCTGCTCCACCTTTTGCCATGGGGAAGAGTGTATCGAGAATGCGCATTCCGGTAGCGAGGATTTCTGTTGAGACGAGCTTTCCTTTTACAGGACGTGCGATGCGAATCGGCCACTTTTGTAACATCGTGACCGGAACATTCTTACCGTCTGCAGTTGTGATCATCGCGATGACATCTTCAATCGTCTTCTTTCCGGACTCAATGGAATGGACGACACCCTCCATGTTTGGTGGCACCATGACACGGTGCTCGATGAGCGTGGTTTCTTGTACGGTTCCAAGGACGTCTCCAGCACTCACGGCAGTGCCGACCGAAACGCTAGGACGGAAGTCCCAGAGAGTTTTTCTGTTGAGTCCAGGAACGTCAATTCCGCGGCTAATGAACGGGCTGCCAGCCTTCTCTTCGATCTGCTCAAGAGGGCGCTGAATTCCATCGAAGATGGATGTCAGAAGTCCTGGGGCAAGATCCACGGAGAGAGTTTGTCCCGTGAGTTCCACAGGCTCTCCTGGGCGAACGCCTGATGTTTCTTCGTAGACTTGGATGGAAGCAGTATCGCCGTGAAGTTCAATGACTTCTCCGACGAGACGTTCCTTGGCGACACGCACAACCTCGTACATTTTTGCCTGCCGCATGCCGGAAGCGACGACGAGAGGGCCTGCGACTTTGATGATGGTGGCGGACATAACGGGGGAGGAGAAAAGAATTATTTCAGAATGTCGGAACCCACAGCGCGTTCAACGATTTTTTTGAGACGCTCAAGGCCGTAGCCCGAAGAACCGTGGTGACTGGGAAGTGGGATGATGGCGGGCAGCGCTCCGCGAGAGAGACGTTTGAGATCTTCTTGCGATAGTTTCGTCATGAGGTGTTCCGCGACAAAGACGATGCCGTAGACATTGCGCTCTCGCCCGTCTTCGATGCGAATTGCTTTCTTTAAGCGCATGAGTTCCGTGACTGCGTCCTCCGTCTCCTGCATCGGCACGACGTCCACGCCGAGCAGTGCGAAACCTGCAACTGCTTCCTTGGAGCCGACGATGGCAATGCGATACGACGACATGATTATTCGGCGTAAGGAGAAGCGGATAGAAAAGGTGGTAGTAGTTTGTGGAGTTCTTGACTATTCAGTCCTGCGGAAGCGCCAACAAGAATGGTGCGGAGGAGCTTGAGCTGAGATTGTGCGATAGCAGCAAACGCGAAAATCGGTTCAATAGAGAGCGGACGCATGCGCATCTGCGCGATGTCAAAGGCGATGGCCTTCGCGAGTCCACGCTCGAGGACGATTGTCGAGTCTTCTGCCATTTGGATACTGTCGGCTAGTGCGGAGCTTAGGTGCGTGCCGCGGACAAGATCCGCAAGTTTCTGAGGATCAGTCGTGAACCGAGACATGCTGATGTCACCTCCTGCAAGCAGGTGGTCTTCTGGGCGCTCATCGCGTCCGAGACGTCGTGCCGTTCGAATATTCTGAAGATCAATATGGTGAGCGACGTACAGGCGGATAAGCTCCCCTCCTTTATCGGCAAGTGCTAGTTGGCGCTGTGCAAAAAATCGTGCGACGAGCGTATCGATCTGCTGCGGCGTGAGCGCGTGATCAGACACTACAGTACGAACGAATTCTCGCAGTTCTGCCGATGTACCGGACGCATGGCCTCCATTGACCAGGGTGCGGAGGGACTCCGGATCATAGGCCGATGCTCCAACAGCAGGCTCGCTACTGAGGCTTGATGTAAATCCATGATGCTTTTTTACGAGATAGCTCAGCAGAGCCGCATCGTCTTTCATCCACAAGATGTCGAAGATGTCCTGTTCACGTTCTGAGACCATTGACCGGACTTCATGTTTTAACCAGCGTTCAATGTTGTTGATGAAACGGTGCGGGTTCTCATGGTAATCCACCTGCGAACTGATTTTCAGTTCCGTAATGACCTGCGCGAGCTCTGCGGCATTTGTCGTAGAAACCATGCGATCAACATCAGATTGGGTCAGCAAATATTCTTGCAGCACCCCGACACGGCCGAAGCCGTAGGAGTGGATTTGCCGACTACTGGCGAGGCTTTTCATCATCGAGCGGTACCGAAGAGTTGTCCCGCAACCTCAATTTCAGTTTCGGGTCGGAGGAGGTGTTTTACGAGGAATTCGTACGTGTAATCCCTGTCCTCTTTCTCACTGACGAAACGGAATCCTCCTGCGGCTTGCATTGCCGGAGCCAGCGTATGATCGCCGTGAAGTTTTTTCAGCATTGGTTCATGAGTTTTGCTGGGGATGATCGTCCCTTTGCTCGGAAGTTTTTCGATCCACGCTGCAAGCAGACGTTCTGTCTGAGCCGCGGGCAACGCTGCAAGTTCGCGGATGGCAGAGGCGTAAAATTCATCAAGGAGCTCTTGTTTACGCTGTAAAACCGCATGGCGTAGCATCATGTCTGTGTGACTTTCAGCACGCTTTTTGAGCTGATGCAGACGCTCAGACTTCTGATGTTTCACGGTGCTGCGGATAGAACTGACGTCACGCTCGTGCGCATCGGACATTTCTTTGAGTGCAGTCGCATGAGCCTTAGTAGCGGCAGAGATAGCAGCGTCTGCCTCAGCTGTAATAGCTGCAAGGATATGAGATAAAGCCATGAAGATCGGGGGAATTAGCTGAGGAGAGTGTCCTTCAATGCGTTGAGCATGAAGAACGAGATGAGGAATCCGAGGAGAGCATACGTTTCGACGAGAGCAGCGAGCGTGATGACGCGGCCGGCGAGGCGGCTATCACGTGCCAGCATGTGCATACCTGCAGCACACACTTTTCCTTGAGCCGGAGCAGAGGTTCCTGCGGCGATGGCAACAGGAAGGAAGGCCGAGAAGAGTGCGAGACCTGCGGGAAAATCCAGACTGATGTCACCGGAGAGAAGTGGTCCGCCGAAGCTAAAGAGGAACAATAGTGAGATAACCATGCCGTACAGACCTTGTGAGCCTGGAAGCACCGCGAGTGTGATCACTTTACCGGCGAGCTCGGGCTTTTCGGTCAGCAGACCGGAGCCGGCTTGTCCCACAATGGAGACTCCGATGGCGGAACCTGTGCAGGGAATACCGGTTGCCAGTGCGGCACCAAGGAGGGCGAGGCCAAGGCCCCAGTAGTTCATAGGTTCAGTAGCAACAACGGTGTCCTGAGCGAGGACGATCGCAGGAACGGCGAGCAGCGCCAGACCTACGGCGGAGGAGAAAAGCTTCTTCATAAGAAGATGGGAAAGGGAGTAGGGAAGCAAAATTAGAGAACGTTTGAACGCTTAAATGGGGAGAATTGGCGACCGCCACCCTCGAAAAATTGGCTGAAGAATTCCACGAATTGCAGACGACCGGAGTGAATGAATGCGCCGAGTACGTTGAGTGCGATGTTTGCTGTGTGGCCGACGATATAAATGATAATGGTCACGGGCAGACTGAGAATCGATGGCATGAATCCTCCGATTTGTTCCGCCACAAGGTTTACGGCGAGAGCGAGAGCACCTGTTACCAGACCGAGAGCGAGAAGACGCAAGTAACTTAAGGTGTTGCTCATCATACCCATCGCCAGGTTCAGGAGACCGAGAAAACCGTACAAAGGACGCATATACCACACGGATCCATAGCCCTTACCCCAAATAACAACGATGAGAGAGATCCAGATAGACCATAGTGCGACAGAAGACCACTCGGCAGGTGCAAGTGCATAGCCGAGGCCAGCGCCAATGAGTAGAAGCTGTGTCCAGTCCATCCAGAAACCTTCGATCCATGATCCTCGTAGACCTTTCGAAATACCACCGAGTACCATACCAAAACAGAGATGGACGAGACCGAGGACAATGGAAAGATTCTGGAAAAACGTAATGCCAGGCGTTGCTCCTAGGTTCCAGATTTGTCCTTTGAACCACATCTGTCCATCGGCACGAGTCTCAGTGAGGAAGCCAGGTGCTTGATCCGGCGTCATACCGAACCATCCTCCAAAAGGAATAGAGACAATAAACGTTGCGATACCTCCCAACATAAGGAGCCACCAAAGGGGGGCATCCTGCAGTTTTAGTTTCTTCTTCCAGATGAAGGCGGCCATCGCAACCGCGAGGATGATTCCGTAGCCAGCGTCCGTCAGACAGAGCGCGAAAAAGAGGATGAAGAATGGCGCAAGCAGAGGTGTTGGATCCAGTTCACCATTCTGCGGAAGGCCGTACAGAAGCGTGACGCTTTCAAAGGGTTTGAGCCACGCAGGATTTTTGATCAACACCGGCGCTTGCTCACCTGCAAGAGGCTCCACAGTGAAGAGCGCGGTAGCTGGTGAGATTTTATGTAATTTCTTTTCGAGTGGATCGAAGAGACTTTTTGCGATCCAGCCAAACAGCGTGACGGTCGACTGTGTCGTCTTCATTGCACGACGACCAGCTTCTATCTCATTCATCCAACGGACGCACGTGCGTGCATGGACAAGGAGGGGGAGGTGTTGCGTGAGCTCGACGAGTGCATTTTGAACATCTTCGGTCGCAAGCTTTACCTTTACTCGGTGTTCTTCAATCGTGTTTGATGTCGTCGGTGCTGTAGCGCTTTCACCAAAACCGGAGAGGTCACTCTTGATTCCAGGAGTCGTGAAATACGCCCCTTCTTCAGGCGATCCCCCACTCTTCTTCTTTTCCTCCGGCAATCTGCCGTGATCAAGGTCACCTTGCTGCTGCTTCAGGTCCGAGAGTTGTTGTTCCAGCTTGTGAGTCTGGTCAATGATGCCGCGGATGGACGAATGGTGGCCGGCCTCCAGGATAAATTCAGGAGATACGTGTTTCTGCGTCTGCAAAATGAGGTCTTTCGTTGCGTGCGGCTGCAGTACTGCAATAACGTGCTCCAACTCCGCAACGTGATACGGAAGTTTTAAAGTATTGATGAGGCTGGCCTCAGGTAGTTCTGAAATTTCCATCACACCTTCGCGGTGCAGAAATTCCAGAAGATCTGGCTCGTAGTTTTTGTGGGCAACAACTGCCACTTTTTGCATCGGGACGATCGCCATGGGGAGGGTAAGAAAGGAGTGGTTAGAAGGAGAAGTGATGTGAGCAGGCTTTTGTAACGATAGTTTTTACCTCAGAAGACATCGTTGCTCGCGCATGCGTGTCGACATCAGCAACAGCTTTTTCGCGTGCTGCTTCTCCTGCCTCCAGAAACCGAGGAATATCGTCTGCGCCAAATCGTTGAAGTTCTTCTGATGCTATAGCGCGTTCATCAACTCCGATCTGCTTCGCATCGTCTGCGTACTGTTTTTTCATTACAGCCTCTTTCGTCGAAAAAGAAGTCTTCACGCTGGCGATACGTGACTGCTCAGCAGCTTCATGTGCGGCGATTTCCGCGACACCGTGCGTTGTAGGATTGGC